>JAJYDF010000002.1 GCA_021777765.1 Pseudomonadota bacterium
TTTTATGCATTAGCGGCATAATTTTGCGTGGGGAAAATACGTCAAAATTTTTAACAACCAATTTAAATAATTGCGACACTACCGTTTCTTTATTCATGAACCTGTACCTGAGTCAAATTTTCCAAAATGAATTATTTAAAAATGAAACCAACATATCAAGGTGATTGGTTTATAATTTTTTTTCAAATAAATATTGATTTGATATCATTTAACATCAAAAATTGTTTAGATGCCATATTACTGATTCTTATAATTGTAATAATTTATCCTACAAAGTGATCATTGGTTTTCACATGAAATTATTAAAAAACAACATATAAGTGTCGCATAAGATATAAACAGTTTTTGCTTTCATTTTAAGTTAATAACATATGTAGCACGAGATTGTCTTTAGATAACAGAAATTGGCTAGGAAATTAACACGGAAATACTCGGAAGATAATTCTTTCCGTCTTTGTTGAGAGAAAGACAAAGCAAATAGATTACAAACCATCTATGAACGTCAAATAAACAGTCGTTTTAATGAACTTGAAAATAGTCACACATCGAATGTTCGTTAAAGTAGTTGTGTAAAAAATTTAATAAATCATCTTGCGTGATTTTTGCGTGACTGAGTGATGCATTGTTATGCAATTTACTGCAAAATGTAATGGGCGTCCCGCAGATAAATTTAATATAAATCAAATAATTAATCTACTTTTGACTGGGCGAATTCTAGCTCCAAATGCGACACTCAATGAGGTCTCCCAATGAAAACTGCAACCGTATTTAAAAATGGCCATAGCACTCAAGCTGTTCGCATTCCTAAAGAATATCGCATTTCAACCAAAGAAGTGTGGATAGAGAAATTAGGTGATTCTCTTGTTATCACACCCAAACCTACCTCATGGGATGATTTCTTTACCAGCTCGCACAAAATATCAGAAGATTTTTCCATGGAAAGAAATCAAAAAGCCACTCAGCAAAGAGATGAGCGGGATTAATTACCATTATGAAATATTTATTAGACACTAATATTTGTAGTTATATTATTAAATATAAACCACTTGAAGTATGGAAAAAATTGAAATCAGTATCAATCGATGATGGTGCAAAATGATAGAAGCGCTAAATTGTGCTTTTATTTACATTGAAGAAGCTATCGCGATAATTTTTCATTCCAAATGCCACAATACAAAATACCTATTTTACGGGCTTTAGTATTATGAGAATCAGCCTATAGTGCTTTTATAAATTTCAGCAAAGATATTTAAAAAACGAATTTATGGTTTACCTTCATATATAAAACCAACAATAATACATTAATATGTCATCATCATTTATTACTAGAACTAACTGTGAGGATATAATATATGAGACTGCTACAATTAGTGGAAAAAAAATCAACAACTTCACAAGCTGCTGAATCAGATGAAATAAACGAAGAACAACTAGAAAAAATTAAGCTCTGGCATGAAGAAATTTGTGCTTCCCAAATTGCAGCCACCCAATCAACCCATCCTGCTTTACAATGGGGACTATTATTCTCAAATTTCTTGAATAAATACTTTAAAAGCCGCGTTTCTTCCTCAGTAAATAATAACACTCCTTTACCCTTTGCTTTATGTATTGGGGGATCTCTTTTAAGCGGTATCTCAACACCGTATAGTCCAACTGAAATTTTTATTATCTTAAAAGATAAGCAAGAATTTGCAGTATACAATCAATATTTAATCGATATGTTAGAAGATTTCAAACAAATAGCTAAACAGGATAAATCTGACTTATTGGGCATTAATTTTTGCAAGACAAAGCCTCCCTTTCTTTGCGGTAACAGAGAAGTATTATTACAGCAATTAGATAAATTAGAAGGCAATGCGTGGCTAATTAATATACTCTCTGCCAGTGTAATCATGGGCGATAATAATTTATTACATGAGATACAACATGACCTTACAAAACAAGGTATTTATCGTTATGAAAAGCATTATAAACATATCAGCAGTTTTTTATATGATTTAACAACAAGGCAAAATCCTGAGCCAAAGACCAAAGACACTATTAATCTTCAAGAAGATATTATGGCTCCGCTATCCTGCTTTATTTTTGCTTTAAAATATGAATTTAATCTGTTAAATATTTCTACTACTAAAGAATTAATTTTTGCCCTGGAAACTTTTGAAAATATTTCGCCTGATGTAGCGACTTTAATCCGAACTGTTTTAGCTAAAGCAAGCAAAATAATGTGGGATCATCACTTAGATCTCAAAAAACCCATATATTTTTTAAAAATTACCTCAAAAAACAGAGAAGAGCTTCTATCCTTGTTAGATATTATTGCCGTTATAAGAACAATAGCAAACCAACGTATCAAGCGCCGCGAATCTTCTATTTATCCCAGCCACATAGCAATGCGCTGTGTCACTCTAGATAAACAAAACTTGACCCTCAGTGAAAAAATAATTTCCGAAAAAAACCATAAAGTGAATATTTTCAATGCCACTGATGAAATGAAAAAATATTTTGATGACCATATTAATACTTTTAAAATTGATACTGCAGGGAGACCAGAAGCAATTGCATCGCGATTATTTAATGACGTCAGCATACCTGCTCATTTTACCAGCTACATTGATAATTTTTTCTTATGTGTTTCTAAAGGAAATATTGAACCAACTAAATTTCATAGTTGGTTATGGGCGGCTATTAGACGCTGCTCACATGATATTTTTGATACGGCGGGCCATATTAAGCAGGATCTGTTAGCAATAATTAATCAAGATAAATGGTATGATAATTCTTCTAAAAAAATTGGACGCGAGAAATTAAATAATTTTATTTTATTTTCATATTTCATGAATGCATTATTTGCAGGTATCGTAAATGATCCCCGTTATATTAAAATTAACCAAGCTTCCATTGAATTCGACTCATTAAATCCACTTATGCGCCAGATACAACTCCATACCAATGATTTTTTTCAATCAAATATTTACTCTCAAAAGATCATTAAAAAAATCCAAGAAACTAATTATTATGCAGCATTGATTGGTGAAATGGCTTGTTTAAATTCTTTGATTGCCAGGCTGGCAAACTCTTTAAAATTAAATATTAATAATCGTGAATCTGAACTTTATCGGTTATACCTTGGCACCGAAGACAACATAAATAGTTTACAGGGTCTTTTTACTTCAATTAATACTTTTATCAAAAATCGCGAGCGCACAAATATTATTTCACCGCAAGAATTTCACGATTACGATACTAAAATAAATAAATTAATAGAAACCTTTGCGAAAGAATTATTAATACTCTTGAAAGAAATTAAAACAAGTTGGCGCCATAGATTATTTATTGAAAGTTGCGAAATAGATAAAATATTACCTTTTATTGATAAAATGAAAATACAATTAGCTTTTTTTGCGCAAGAAGCAGTAAAAGTGCCAGAAAATAAATTTCCTGAGAAATGCTCGATATCTTGATTAAAACAACAAAAAATCAATAAACAATAAAAAGGAGCAGAAGTTTGCATTGAAATGATGCGCATTGTACCAAACTTGTCTTGCCATAACTGTGTGGGGGTATAATTAATTGCGATTATCTACTTGATTTTTAATAAATTTTTGTATGATGCCTACCCCTCGCGTTCTCACTGCCGCTATTAATTGTAATGAATTAAGCATTATCACAGTGTAAAAATGATGTTTTTACATGAGATCATGAATGGTTAATCAGATAAATAATTTCTCGAGCGTCCGATAATTAGAATAATTTTTCTATCAATAAATCTACCGCGTTTTCGATTCTCTTATCAGATATTACATCTCAATTTAGTTGTAAAAATAATGATTTATTAAAAATATTTAAAACGAGATGAGGAAAAAGATTATGACAGATTTAGAGTTAATAGGAGCGATTGTAAATAAAGATCTAGAAAATTTAAAAATTCTCGCTGAAGAACGTATTGCTTTATATGGTCCGGGTGCAATTAATCATTACCTTGTTGACTGTGATTTTAATGGATTTACTTTACTGTCATTAGCAGCTTACGTAGGTGATGCGCCTATCATGCAGTATTTGATTAGCAAGGGCGCTGATAAAAATATGATCAATTCTGAAGGTGCCGTCATGGACTCGGAAGGATATAGTCCCTTTTTAATCGCAGCTTCGAAGGGAAATTTTAATGCTGTGAAATTTTTTATGGATGTTGAGGGTATGGACGCTAATCAAGAATTTGGTGGAACCACCTCAAATGTATCTATTCTTTACGAAGCTGCTCAACAAAACCATGAAAATGTTGTCGCTTTTATGATGGCTCATGGAGCAAGTCCTAATACGATTGGTAGTCTATCAAATGAACCACCCATGCATATTGCCATTAGAAATGGTCGTTTGGATATTTTGCAAATGTTTGACCGCGTCGCTTCTCGTTACGACAAGACATTAGATTACAATCAACCAATCGGTGATCATACTCAAACTCCTTTACATTATGCTGTTAAAAATAAACAAAAAGAAATTGTAGATTTTCTCTTAGAAAAAAAAGTAAATATCGACGCAGTCACTGTTCAATCTAGTGAAGATGAAATGGAAGAAAAAGATGCAGGTCAAACAGCGTTACATTTGGCAGCAGAATCTGGATTAGATGAAATTGCAGAAGCATTGCTAAAACATGGTGCTAATCCAAATGCAGTCTTAGTAAATAATGACCCATTACCAGAAGCGACCCCCTTATATCTCGCAGTAACAAATGACCATCTTGCGGTCGCACGACTTTTATTATCAAAAGGTGCTAAACCTAACGCTGCTTTAAGTGGTGATAGTTGCGGTGGTTTCGTCTCTTTGCATATCGCTGTAGAAAATAAAAATCTTCCAATGGCACAATTGCTTCTAGAAAACGGCGCGAATCCAAATGCTTATACCACAAATGGTGAGTCTGAAAACGAGTTAGGCGAAACACCAATACACATGGCTGCCAGGGAAAGATCGGTAGAGAGGGCACAACTTTTATTAGAGCATGGTGCAGACCCCGATGGTGGCTTCGGTACCCTAGCTATACTTAATCATTCTCCCTTACAAATGGCCGTTAAATCAGGACTTTTTGATTTAGTCTATTTATTACTTACTTATGGCGCCACTCTTAATGAGTCTATTGTTAAACAAATTGCTGATGAACGAGCATTAGCTGATGAACAACTATTCTCTGATAAGTTTCCAGAAGTGGCAAAGCTTGTTGACGATTATTTTGCGCTGACCCGGGCTATTGCTCAACATAATTTCGTGGCACTAAGGGACTTAGTGCTAGAGAAGAAAGAACTTGCCCGTATAATAATGCCTAATGGCAATACCCTTTTGCATTGCGCTGTCAAAATGGCAAATCAAACAGATGAAGATAAGCTTCTTGCATTCATTCATTTTCTTCTAAAAAATAATGTTGATAAACAAAAACGTAATAAAGAAGGAAAATTTGCCCTTGATTATGCAAGATCATTACACCTACCTAAGCTTGTCAATGAACTCACCAGTGATTTAGAAAAGCAATTACATTATGTTTTATTTTGCCGTCCTGCCATCTCATCTGTTGTTTATGAATTGCTATCCGGGCAAAAAGTTTTTAGGCCTAATACAAATTTCCCGGAAGAAATTATGCGAGACATGAATAAAATGATAATGGAAATGGAGATCAAAAAAACGGGTAGTACAAATGATCTTAAAAGACCAGGCCCAGAAGAATATGATTTGACGAAATGTATGCGAATGCTCTTTACGAATAAAATCGATTTTGTTAATTCATTTATTGTTCAGGAACCAGGCTTGGTTTATAAATCCACCATAGAGTTGATGAATAAACTCATCGAAGAATCAGACCATGAATACCATGATCGAATGACATTTCATTTAGAAGCGAGTGATCAATTTAGTGATGATGAATGTTTTCTCCTTCATATTTTAAAAAATATATATATAAAAATTTTTACTATAATCTATATAATTTATAAATATCCGCTACTAATAACTACATCCAAGGAGAGAACCATGAAAAAAATCGGGACACTGAGTTTTACCTGCATTATATCCTTTATATTTATTAGCACATTATTGATTACTCCAACATCATGTTACGCCCAACAAACTTTAAACTGGCAACAATGGCAAAATCAATTAAGGGTAGATGCAATATCACAAGGTATATCAACAAAAATATTTGATAACACTGTGGGTCAAATGAATGGACCGGATCAACAAATTTTATATTTTGATAAAACACAACCTGAGAAACGCATATCCTATATTAATTATCGCAATACGCGCATTGATTCTTTAAGAATTAAAATGGGACGTTCGGCATATCAAAATCATTATCAATTATTAAATCAAATTGGCAGCGACTATGGTGTAGATCCTTGTATCGTAACTGCTATCTGGGGAATAGAAACCAGCTATGGACATTATATGGGTAATTATCCAGTCATTAATTCATTAGCAACATTGGCGTATGATAGCAATCGTCCTGATTATTTTCGTTCTGAATTATTAATTGCATTACATATATTAAATGATGACCAAGTCTCCTATAGCAATTTTAAAGGGGAATGGGCGGGTGCCTCAGGCGTGCCACAATTTATGCCATCCAGTTGGCAAAAATATGCAGTGGATTATGATCATACAGGCCGTAAAGATATTTGGCGATCAACTCCCGATGGATTAGCGTCAATTGCAAATTATTTAGCCATGAGTGGTTGGCATGCAAATCAACCGGTGCTTATCGAAGTCAATTTACCCGATAGTTTTGATGAGAATTTAATGGGCTTAAATGTGGTTAAGTCAGTGAATGACTGGCAAACATTAGGAGTCACCAGCGCAAATAATGCTTCATTACCACCACAAAATTTGTCTGCATCAATTATTCAACCGAATGGTGGCCCTGCCTTTATGGTATTTAATAATTTTAATGCGCTACAAAATTACAATGGTTCGTTGTTTTATGATTGCGCGGTAAATTATTTAGCAGATAAAATTTGTCAACGACAATAATTATTTTTTTCTAGCGAGCGTAAGACCATCGCCAATTGGAACTAAACTTAATGAAATACGCTGATCTTGCAATAATTTTTCATTTAACGCTCTTATAATTATTGTGCCCATATCATTTTGCGATAAATCAGCAACGCGTCCAGACCATAAGGTATTATCAATAACAATTAATCCGCCCGGCCTAATTAATTGCAAACTCTTTTCATAATAATTATCGTAATTTGCTTTATCAGCATCAATAAAAATAAAATCAAATGTATTAGCATGACGTTCAGCAATCAATAAATCTAATAATTCATTGGCTGGCATTAAATGAAATTTAATTTTGCTATCAATGCCTGCTTTATACCAAGCGTCTCGCGCAAAATGAGTAAATTGATCAGCAATATCACAAGCAATTAATTCACCATCATCAGGCAATGCTAACGCCATCGCAGTTGAACTATAGCCAGTATAAACACCTAATTCGAGAATTTTTTTAGCGCCCATTAATTCAATAATTAACATCATTAATTGCGCTTGTTCTGGTGGAACTTGCATTATTCCGCCAGGCAAATCAGCGGTAATCATTCTTAATTCGGCTAATACATTTGGTTCTCGTAATGAGACCGATTGCAAATAGTGGTATAAATTGTCTGTTAGAAATGTAGTGCTCTTCATTTTATATGCTCCTTTTTTATATAAAATTTAAATAATATAATTGATCAGCTAAATGGCCGTATATCGTTATTATTCTAATCAATCATCAGAATTAATAATTGTACAATAATATTACCCACCTCTTTCTTTTGAATATTATTGGCTATAAGGCGGGCCATAATACAATATTAATGGTAACAAATGGTCAAAAATATATTTACACCCACCCGATATCACATTATCTTAATTGACTTTAATTTTCAGAAAGGAATCACTATGAAAGATCTAGACAAAATTGTTAAATCAGCGATTACTGGTTTAATTGTACTGTCTTCTGCTACCGCATTGATTAACAGTACTCAAGTTGTTGCAGCAGATCAACAAATGGAAAAATGTTATGGCATCGTGAAAGCAGGTATGAATGACTGCCAAACTGCGACGCAAGGTTGTGCATCTTCTGCTACAAAAGATCGTCAACCAGATGCATTTATATTTTTACCCAAAGGTATATGTAGCAGAATCGTAGGCGGTAGTTTAACAATTCCAAAAACAAATAGTACTGAAAAATAAGAGAAAATTCATTTGCAGAATAACCACCAACAATTAAGTACTATCCCACCACTTGCTGGAGTTGGTTTACGCGCTGAGCATTATCAGGAGATTATTAAATTAAAACCTGATATTGCTTGGTTTGAAGTACATAGCGAAAATTATTTCAGCAAAGGTGGCAAACCACATTATTATCTGGAAATTATCCGTCAAAATTATCCATTAAGTTTTCATGGTATTGGTTTATCACTTGGCTCATCTGATGAATTAAATTTACATCATCTTAAGCAGTTGAAAATATTAATTGAACGATATGAACCTTATTTTGTATCAGAACATCTCTGCTGGTCATCTATAAATAATAAATATTTTAACGATTTATTACCTTTACCTTATAATGAAGAAAGCTTAAATCACATTACTGACAGAATTAATAAAGTACAAGATTATTTAAATAGAAAAATCTTAATTGAAAATATAACCAGTTATTTGCAATTTACACATTCTTCAATGGTTGAATATGAATTTATCAATCTCATCGCACAAAAAACCGGCTGCGGTATAGTGCTAGATATAAATAATTTATTTATTAATAGCATTAATCATCAATGGGACGTAAAAGATTATATAAAAAATATAAACAGTAAATATATTCAAGAAATTCATTTAGCCGGTTTCACTGAAAATTTGTTAGATAACGGCAGTATACTGATTGATACCCATGACAAACCCGTTGCTTATGATGTATGGGAAGTTTATTTGTTCGCATTGCATATAATTGGCAATAAACCTACTTTGATTGAATGGGATAAAAACTTACCACCATTGGATATATTGTTAAATGAAGCAAATAAGGCAAATTATATATTGAAAAATAGGCATGTTCCCACTATGTAATCCGTTTCATTAACGCTGCCATACATTTCCAATCAACTGCGGTACTTCATTAGATATCCCTATGATAACAGACTAGTTTTAGAAATTATGTTAGAATAGAAAAAGTTAAGATTGGGGCAATTATCTATGGTAAATGACCAGATAAATTTAGAGAAAATTGTACAACTATTACCCGGGAGTATTTACTGGAAAAATCGTGCCGGTATCTATCTGGGTTGTAATGAAGCTTGTGCAAAATTGCTTCAATTAAAATCACCAAACGATATCATCGGTAAAACCTTATTTGAATTACTGCCAAATGAATTGAGTCAGTATGCTGAAATCATAGCGAATACCGATGAAGAGGTCATGAGTAAAAATTGTGAAAAAATCCTCGAAGAACGTGGCCCAAATAATGATGGAAAAATTATCACCTATCTTACTAAAAAAACACCACTTCATGATGAACAAGGTAATGTAACCGGTTTAATAGGAATATCAGTAGACCTTTCTTTATGGAAAAATACTGAAGTCGAACTCATTGAACGCATTAAACAAAGCGAACACGAACGCCAGCTATCAAATACCTATTTATCAAATATGCTTGCACACCTGCCTGAGAATTTTTATTGGGTCGATAAAGATAGCAATGTATTAGGTTGCAATGAAAATCAAGCAAGAATTTTAGGATTTAAAAACTCAAAAGAACTCATCGGCAAAAATATATGTGATGTTGGTAATATATTAGGATGGGATAAGGAAGTAGCTGATCGAATCCGTCAAAATGATCTTGAGGTCATGCGAACTCGCAAAATTATAAAATCAGAAGAACAAAATATTTTAAATAATGAAATTGTCACTTTTATTACTGTTAAGTCTCCTCTTATTGGTTTAAACGATGAAGTAATTGGTGTATTTGGAATTTCAGTAGACGTTACAGAAAAAATTAAAATACAAAACGCTTTAGAAGAAGCCCTTAAAAAAGCAGAAGCTGCTAATATTTCTAAATCAAATTTTATTAGAAATATGAGTCATGATTTACGCACACCTTTTGCGGGAATATTGGGATTTGCAACCTATTTGGAGGAAACTGAGCAAGATTTCGATAAAAAGGAAAAATTGGGATATATTAAACAATCTTGCGAAAAATTGTTAACACTTATAAATGATGTTCTACATTTGACAAGCGTTGAAACTGGTCAGCAACAAATGCAGTTAACTGAAACTAATATCAAAACAATTATCGAAGATGTTGAAATATTGATGCTTGCGCAAATTAAAAATAAAAGACTGAATTTCTTTATTAACTATCACGATAATTTACCTGATACTTTAATATTAGATAAAACACGAGTCCATCGTATTTTATTAAATCTTCTCTCTAACGCAATTAAATTTACTGATAGCGGATCAATATCTATAGATGCATACATTTCTGATTCTGATGCTACAAATAATTCAGGTATTTTAAATTTAGAAATATCTGACACTGGTATTGGTATTCCATCAGATAAAATAGATATTATATTCGAACGATTTACTCGTTTAACTAATTCATATGAAAGCAAATATGAAGGTTCCGGACTTGGACTCTACATCGTTAAGCAACTCATTAATGATTGTGGTGGTTCGATTGAAGTTGAAAGCAAAGTGAATGTGGGATCTAAATTTAAATGCAAATTACCTTATCTATTGCCCACTTCTTAACAATTACAAAGTTACTTTTTGTGCGAAATAGCATTAAATAAATTTCATTGAAGTATATTTATTATTAACTCAGTTAATTGGCCTTACATCATAGACCCTGCTCCAGTGGGACGCGTTTCATTCAATGTTGGCTTCTCCAAATCACTAACACATTTCCTTTCAACACCCCCCGTTTGTGCTGTTGCATTACTAGGTAGGGCAGCAGCAGGCACAGCAGCAGTAGTATTATTAATTGCTTGAGATTGTTTTTGCTGTTCGCGCAATAGTGCGTATTTAAGCGTTGTTGTTAATGAAATTACATCTAATGTAGCTTCATCATAATGTGCAAATTGTTGTGAAACTGAAGTTAGAACAGCAAATGCTGTTGTGGCTAAGTTATCTGTGAATTTATTTAACTCTGCATCCATCATAACAGCGCTATTAGTAACAACAGGAGGAGTAGTAGCAGGCGGTTTTAATACAAAGTGTTTTAAAAGAGCACTTAAGTGGATTTGCGTGACAGGGGCACTCACTTCTCCTTGAATACTAGCTTGAGCCGCACCCTCCCCACTAACATCACTCCTATCTTTATCAGTAGCAAAGCCTGTGGTTCTTTTTGATGCTTTAAGTGCATGCTTTTTATGCTCAGAATTTTTTGTTACAGGAGGGTTCACCTCTTTTGGTGGGCTAGTAGATTCAGGACTATTACCTGCAGATGCAGTGCCTCTTGGAGACTCAGGTGAACGTTTTTGTTTTCGAACAACACTATTCTTGCCTTCTTTGTTCTTTTCTTCGTCAGATCCTTCCCTACTCTCAGAATTCAATTCTGGAGCATCAACGCCACCCTCCGCAGGTAATCTCGTAGTGATAGTATTTTGTTTATTTAGTGCGTTAACCGCTTGCTTTGAGGCAGCTGGATTTGCTGCCGGATGAGCATGATGTATATGCACTTGTGGAAAATGAATCCTAGCAAATAATTCTAGCTCCATATAAATACTTATCACTTGTAAGGTTGCACTTTCTGTTGCATTACCATGAGGAAAAGGATAAATAAAACATATATTTTTATTATCAAACTCTTTTAACAACTGACAAATTATTTTATTAAGATTAATAACATCTTCTTTAATATATTTTCTTGATTGATTTTTGATAGAGTCACGTAGATTTTGAGTGAGCGCAGTAAATTGATTAGCGAAAGTGTTTTTAGCATGAAATGAAGTATAAGCAGTGTAATATGTATCTACTGCGTCTTCAAATTTCACCGCTAATGTTTGATTCTCCTTTAATTTTTCATTAAATTTTCCAACTTCCTCTTCATACGTTTTAGAATCTTTAATTTCATAAGCAGGTAATGTTAATGGACCTGCAGCGCCAGGCAGTGTGAATGTGAGGCTTGTACCCAACGAATTAATGATAAAATTCAAATTTTGTAGATCATCTGAATTTGCAATTGGTTCAGTTCTAATGATCCTAAATGTTTTAAATTTCGTTCTTAATTTATTAAGCGCAAACCGACAATCGTTTTCCCACTTATCGCCATTGTATATTGCTAAAGCAAGTGCTTGTGCTTCTGTTAGAAAAGGATGCCCTGCTTTAACATCAATGTCTCTATATTCTAAAGTATGTCTTTGCTGCACATCCGTACGCCATATCACGCATGGAGTATCTGCACTTAATTCACCCTTATCTACTTTTGCAGCTAGTGCACACGCGAGAGGTTCAAAACTTTCTTTTTCAAAATATTGAGTACCTACGCTGACAACGATCAGTATTACATGATTTTTGCCATCCGGCATATCGACAATTTTTACAGTAGTGTTACCCATGTCATTTATCCTAAGAATATATAAGCAGACTAAAGCCTTGCAGAAAGAATTAATTATTTAGTAATATCTGAAATAATAAACTTTATATAATGTTTAATTATCCGAAGCACTAGTTCGTGAATTACTCGAATGAAGGCTGACTCGAAAATCTCTAGGTATTGTTACATAGACTACTTTAATCCTTATGCATTTGTCAATTGCTGTCACTATTGTAAGATTTTAACCATACCCGCCTCGATTAATCATAACTAATTGATATTTATAATTATTTATTTCATCTGTCGCAGATAAAATATTTACATCTTTTAATTCCTCCTTTATCTTTCTACAAATTGCCAGCTAGGTTATTTTAAAACGACACTGCAATATATTTTTGGTGAGATCCGTTACATTTAGTTGTGTATAATAAAGATGGCTTTAATAAATATATTTTATAGTTTTATTTTAGCCTTGATTTTTATCAAAGTAATAATTCAGATAACTAACTTTTCAGGTTAATTTATACAACTTAATGGAAGGAAACAAATTAAATGTTATCATTAGATAATTTGCAAAAATTATTTGCAAATACATTTTACGATCAAGAAAAAGGTCAATTATATAACCATATCTATCATGATCATCTAGACCCAAAAGAACGATTACAAATTTATCACAATAATTACTATCACAATCTCACTGAGTGTCTACAAAAAATTTTTACTGCAGTAGAAAAATTAATTGGTGAAGAATGTTTTATCGGATTAGCAAAACAATATATTCAACATTCCCCTCCTAGCAGCGGAAATGTACATGATTTTGGCAAACAACTAGCTCATTTTTTAGCTAATAATACCGCTCTCCAATTATTTCCTTATTTATCAGAAGTTGCTCAACTAGACTGGGCTTATCATGAAATTTTTCATGATGAAGATTATGGTTTATTTCATCCATCTCAATTAAATATAATAGCTACTGAAAAATATAATGAAGTTAAATTCAAGATTAATCCCACTGCAATGATCTTTTCATTTAATTTTCCTATTTACCATATCTGGCAAGTTTGTCATCACGATGATAAACAAAATGAAATTGTCAACCTTGATGAAGGTGGTGAAAAGATTTTAATCTTTAAATCTCAATATGAAATTTATATCGACAAATTAACTAAAGGAGAATACACCTTTTTAAACGCATTAAATCATCAATACGATTTTGCAAGATGTTGTACACTCGCGCTCGATGCTGACACCTCCATAAACATCGAAAATTTCTTACAAAAATGCGTCGCTTGTGGCACTATAGTTGGATTGCTTTAGGATAAGGAGATTAGCGATGAAACGGATTTTCACACAATTACTTTTAATTTTTACATTTTTTTTCTATTATTCTATTCCAACACTAGCAGCTGATACTTATACCTTAGATCCCAATCACACTTATGTGCTATGGCATATCAGCCATTTTGGATATTCATACCCTTCAGGCAAATGGATGGCGCAAGGCACGCTGATCCTAGATGAAGCCAATCCCCAAAATAGTAAAGTTAATGTCACTATTGATATAAATAATCTAACTACGGGCATAAAAGATTTAGATGAGCATCTAAAAAGCCCCTTATTCTTTGATGTTAAACAATATCCCACTGCAACATTTGTTAGCGATAAAGTTGTAGTCACGGGTAAAAACACTGCGCAAGTTCATGGCACATTAACACTACATGGTGTTACAAAACCAATTACATTAAATGTCACTTTTAATAAAGCAGGCATTAGTCCAATCACCAATAAAAAAACAGTGGGATTTTCTGCAACAACCGATCTAATGCGATCTGATTATGGTATCACCACATTATTACCAGGCATCAGTGATGATGTAAAAATTGATATCGAAGCAGAAGCTTATTTAACATAATCTTTCCTTCTCACTCTCACAGAAGAAGGTGTCACGCAGTAACGGATGAAAATGATTTAAAATGTTTTTCGTCATTATTTTAGATTATTCTCATCCACCTTCGGCACCTTTCCAACAAGTGGGAGAAGGAAAAAAGGAAATTTCAATGATTATCAAAAACACCGCAAATCGTTTTGGACTTGTTACGATTTTTATACACTGGTTAATGGCATTAATTATGATTGGTCTTGTCATATTAGGGTTATATATGACTGGACTTCCAGTGAGTTTGCAAAAACTGAGGTACTACGGTTGGCATAAAGAATTTGGTTTATTAATTCTCTTTTTAGTGATGTTTCGTATCGTATGGCGCATTGGAAATATCACACCATTATTTCCAGACACAATGCCACAATGGGAAAAATTGGCCGCACGCGCTGTACATTGGGCATTTTATTTCTTTATGTTTGCACTACCAATAACAGGTTGGTTAGTCACATCTGCAGCAGGCTTGCCACCATCATTTTTTGGATTATTTACTTTACCTACCCTTATTGCACCCAATCATGATCTACAACTTTTATTTGCTGAGATTCATGAATGGCTAGCTTATGCATTAATTGCAACATTTTGCGGTCATGTAGGTGCCGCATTAAAACATCATTTTATTGATAAAGATGAAATCCTAAAAAGAATGTTGTGGTAATTATGCAAAAATTGAGGAAAATGTAATTAGTATGAAAAAACAATTTAATAAATATTTTAGAATACTAATAATACTGACCGTATTTTCAACTGGATGTTCCAAATCAAATAATTATTTACCAGGGTATATTGAAGGCGAATACACTTATATATCAAGCGGTGTAGATGGCACACTTTTTAATTTAGCTGTGCAAAGAGGTCAAACAGTTAATAAAGGCGACTTATTATATCAACTTGATCCTCAACCTGAAAAAGCAAACGTCAATGTAATAATATCAAATATTGGCAATCAACAAGCACAAGTTAATTTTGCTAGAGTCCATTTAGCGAGAATACAAGAATTATTCAATAAAAATGCCACATTCAAAGAAGATTTAGATGCTGCACAAACAGACTATGATAGTAAATTACATCAATTAGCAGCATATCAATCACAATTGATACAAACCCAATGGGCCCTCAATCAAAAAACAATGTCTGCGCCGGTGAATGGTTACGTGTTCGATACTTTTTATCGCCTAGGAGAAAAAGTAGCGGCTAATCATCCTGTATTAGCTATTCTCGCACCTGAAAATATAAAAGTTTTATTTTATATACCAGAAACACAACTAAGCCAAATTAAACTCGGCGAACAAATTACTTTTTCTTGTGATAGTTGCACAAATAAAACGGCTGCGACAATTAGTTATATCTCACCGCAAGCTGAATACACACCACCAATTATTTATAGTAAAGATACGCGATATAAATTAGTTTATTTAATTCGCGCATCGATGCCAGTTAATATTGCGCAAAATTTTCATCCTGGCCAACCAATTGATGTTTATTTAAATCCATGAACAATAAACCCCTCATTATAGATGTAAATAATCTTAATAAAATTTTTAATGGCAAAGCTGCAGTAATCGATTTCAGCTTAAAAGTGAAAGAAGGTGAAATTTGCGGCTTTTTAGGCCCTAATGGCAGTGGTAAAACAACGACATTACGTATGTTGTGCGGTTTATTAACACCCGATGGCGGAACAGGAACATGCTTAGGTTTAGATATTTTAAGCAATCCGTATGAAATAAAAAAACAAGTCGGATATATGACACAAAGCTTTAGTCTATATGGTGATCTTACTGCTTATGAAAATTTGGATTTAATCGCAAGAGTTTATGGCATAAAAAACAGAAAAGAAAAAATAGATGAAAATATTCAAGCTTTTAATTTAACAGAACGCAGAAATCAATTAACACAAACATTGTCCGGCGGTTGGAAACAACGTCTTGCTCTCGCTGGCTGTATGTTACATGAACCTAAATTATTATTACTTGATGAACCCACTGCCGGCGTTGATCCCAAAGCACGACGCGATTTTTGGGACAATTTATTAATATTATCATCACGCGGCATAACTACATTAGTCAGCACCCATTATATGGACGAAGCAGAGCGTTGTACTAAATTAGTTTACATCGCTTATGGTCATTTATTAATTGAAGGAACAATTAACGAAATTATAGAAAAATCGCAATTAACTACCTGGTTAATTTCAGGGGAAAATTTAATTTCATTGGCGGCACAATTAAAACAATTACCAGGTGTAGATCAAGTCGCATTTTTTGGCAATAAATTACATGTATGCGGCAGAAATGACAGTTTATTAAATCAAAGTATTGCGCCTTTTAAAGATGCACATTGGCAAAAAATAAATGCCAGCATAGAAGATACTTTTATCAGCTTAGTCGAAAATGCTAAGGACGAGACATGACTTTTTATTTTTCTTGGCAACGTTTTATTGCAATATTTTTAAAAGAATTAACGCAGATGAGGCGAGATAGGTTTACTTTTCTAATTATGATCGGTATCCCATTAATACAATTGACTTTGTTTGGTTATGCCATCAATAGCGATCCTAAGAATTTACCTACAGCAATAGTAGCAGCCGATCAAAGTATTTTTACACGAACTATTATTAATGATTTACAAAATACGGGGTATTTTAAAATTATACCGGGCAATAAAAGCCAGGCCGAAGCGGATGATTTATTAAAAACAGGTAATGCATTATTTTCAATTTATTTTCCACCCAATTTTTCAAGAGATATCGTGCGTGGTGAAAGTCCTGAATTATTAATTGAAGCAGATGCTACTGACCCAGCTGCGAGTAGTTTTGCTTTAGCTGCATCTCAAAATCTTAATCAAATCATATCTCAATTATTTAATGGCAGTTTAAATTATTTAATTCCTCCTGCATTACCTATCAATTTAATTGTGCAAGCAAAATACAATCCCGATCGGATAACACAATTTAATATTGTGCCTGGTTTGCTTGGTGTTGTTTTAACAATGACTATGGTAATGATTACTTCACTTGCCATTACTCGTGAACGAGAACGCGGCACCATGGAAGGATTATTAGCAATGCCAGTGCGACCATTAGAAGTGCTATTAGGAAAATTAACGCCTTATATTTTCGTGGGATATATTCAAGTCAGCGTTATTTTAATCGTTGCACATTTTTTATTTGGTGTACCTATCAATGGCAGTATCTTTTTATTATTTTTAGCTTGCTTACCATTTATTGCTGCTAATTTATCAGTAGGTTTAACATTTTCTACTTTAGCAACTAATCAATTACAAGCCATGCAAAGTGCATTTTTCTTTTTCTTACCATCGATTTTATTATCAGGATTTATGTTTCCTTTTTATGGCATGCCTAATTGGGCACAATTTATTGGAAATATATTGCCTTTATCACATTTTTTAGTGATCGTGCGCGGTATTATGTTAAAAGGAAATGGTTTAAGTGACATCATGCCAAGTATTGAAGCAATCATGGCATTCTTTATTGTTGCATTAATTATTGCCATGATGCGATATAGACAAACTCTCGATTAATTTCGCTCATCGCTAACTTGCACCATATCATCCACAATTCTGGTTAAATAGGTTGCTACATCTTCATAAGCTGGAGGAGCCATTACTGCACCATCACGCACACAAAAATGTGCACCATGACGCGGACAAACTATTTCATCGTTTTCAAGATGACCATCAGACAGTGTGCCCCCATCATGGGTACAAATATTTTCAATTGCATAATATTTACCATCAATGTTGGTAATTAAAAGTGAAACATTATCTGTTGTAGTCACAAAGCGAATAGTATTCGGTGGGAAATCAGTAACTTTTGCAACATCTATCCAGTTTGGCATTACAATCCTCTCTTATTAATCAAGTATTTTACAAAATAAAATAATATTTTACTCTACCTTCAAATATTCTCAATAACTGACGTCTGCTCTATTAACAAATCTTGTGAAAGAAAATTTGCATCCTTTATACGAAAATGGATAAAACCTTCATAATAACCCTGAATTAAAAGCGGCATATAATGAATCTACAGATTTCTCAATGTTTATATCTAAAAATAAAATGGAATAATAGATTCTGGCGCTTATTTACATTCTTTAAGATTCATCATATCTAGATGCTATCCTAAATGGCGGCAAACTTTTTAGTATTAAACGCCCATAATTTTTAGTCTTTAATCTTGTATCCAGAATTGAAACGACACCTGTATCCGTTTCTGAACGTATTAACCTTCCCATGGCTTGAATTAATTTAATACTGGCTTTTGGTAAAGTCAGTTCAAAAAATGCATTTCCGCCTCTTTGTTCAATCCATTCTGCTAAAGTTTGATCAACTGGGTCGTCTGGTACATCAAAGGGTAATTTAGCAATGATCACATGATTACAAGCATTTCCTGGTAAATCTAAACCTTCAGCAAAAGAGGCAAGACCAAATAAAATACTGGGCAAGTTATTATTGATTCTGAAAAAATGTTCGGATAATAATATTTCTTTTGATCTGTCACTTTGTATTAATAATAAATCTTTTAATTGGTAGGGCAAATTCTCTGCGACTTCACGCATTTGTTTTTTTGAAGAAAATAATACTAACGTACCACCACCATCATCTATCTTAATTATTTTCGGTAATAACTCAACTATTTCTTGGGTGTGCTTAATACTATCTTTTGGATCAGATTTCATAGATGGAATGATTAATTTAGCTTGTTCTTGCAAATTAAATGGCGATGACAATGCTATACACGTCGTCGCATTAAAACGATTTAATCCAGTTGCAGATAGCAACATATCGAATGAACTTAATGATCGCAATGTTGCAGATGTTAATATGGAGCCAGCGATTCTTTTCCAAAATTGTTCAGACAATACCTCTGCCGCACTTACTGGTGAGGCATGTAGCACATATTCAATTTCATTGCTTTTATTGATGTAATCAGCACTAATCCATTTAGCGATTGGTGGAGATTTAATATCGACTGTTGATGTCATTAATTGCCAGACAGTTACGACATTATCAACACGGCCAGAATAAAATCCCAACTCTGAAATTACTTTTTCATGAGATTTAGCTTCTTCAGTAGTTAATTCAGCTATTTTTTTCTTTACATTTTCTGTGAATTGATACAAATACTCTTTTAGTTTTTTACTAGCAATTGACAAATTATTGCTAATAGACTTTAGGTTATCTGGTAATGTACCTTGAGAAAAACGCAAGATTGCTGGTACAGCATATTTATCATTTCTTGGAATTAATTCTGGAATATTAATTAAGACCAAACGCAAATCTTTTAAATAACTAATAGTTTCATCAGCTATAGTACTAATTTGCTCTGCTAATTGATGATCTTTTATTAACACGGTGGCACGATTGAGCGTAGGTTTAATTCTTTCCAACCATCCTATTGTGCCGTTAATTGAGTGATATGCAGCAAATTGTTTTACTGCTTTATCCGCTAAATGATGTGCTTCATCGAGACAATAAAATGTTTTTTCAGGTTCTGGCAAAATCATGCCGCCACCCATAGCAATATCAGCTAAGAGTAAATCATGATTAGCGATAATAATGTCAACATTTTCAAGCTCTTTACGCGCTGTAAAAAAAGGACATTTTAAGAAATAGGAACAATGATTTTTTGTACACCCATGACGGTCGTTAGTTAATTGATGCCACACATTATCAGTAACAGTTTCTGACAGTGTATCTTTGTCACCAGACCATTTTTTCTCTTCTAATAATTTGGCGATATTTTGTAATTGATTAAAAATAATTGAATTCGCTTTTAATGGTTTTTCATCATTAAATAAATAAGCTTGATCTCCTTCTAATGCATCATATCCTAATTGTTGATATAAACGTTGTGTGCATAAATATCGTCCTCGCCCTTTAGCGATACTATAAGAGACTTTAATTCCTGCATGTTTCGCTAGAAAGGGAATATCTTTATTGGCTAATTGTTCTTGTAATGCCACGGTAGCACTTGATACTACCAATTTTTTTCCTAATGATTTAGCCATTACAATCGCAGGTAATAAATAAGCTAAACTTTTGCCAGTTCCAGTAGGCCCTTCAATGACTAATATAGATTCACCTTGTTGTCCAACTGCATTATTAATTTCTTCAGAACGAGCAAACGCTTTTGCGACTTCCGCAATCATTTTGCGTTGACCAAACCTTGATTGAAAACCAGGTAAATTTTGAGAAATATTAGACAAACAATTGCTGATGGTTTTTTTATTATTTTCAGTTAACATGCTGTACTCCCATCAATAACCTTTTAAATATCATGAATCAAAATAATTTACTCTGTAAAACAATAATGAAAATTTATAAATAAATTCTAATAATTTTTCTAAATATCTAATTACACGTATAATAAATGAGTATCATTAATTTATAAGATGGTATATTATTTCCGATGCTAAATCTATCAATGAAACGAAAAAGGATTTAATAATTGCAAACAAATATACAAACACAACAGGATTCCTCATTTTCTGAAACTCGTCAACGGCAAATACTGTTAACATTAATGACATTATATCCCTTAGTAGGAATGGGTATAGATTTAATATCACCTTCATTACCCGCAATAAGCAAACATTTCATGACTTCTTCAAGCTTCTCAATCAACCTCATTACGCTTTACATGTTTGGTTATGCAATCGGCAATTTTATTATGGGTTTATTATCAGATGCATTAGGCAGACGCAAATTAATGTTATATGGATTTCTCGTATTTGTAATAGTGAGTATATTACCAGCTATTTTTGCAAAACCATTTGTCTTAATAATTTCAAGATTATTACAAGGATTTAGTATCGCTGCATTTGCAGCTGTTAGCCGCGCAGTACTAGCTGATATTTTACCTAAAGAAAAATTAGTGCATTCCGCAACATTTATTGCAACCATGTGGGGCATCGGCCCAATTATCGGTCCGATCATTGGTGGATATTTACAATATTATTTTAATTGGCAAGCTTGTTTTTATTTTTTTGCAGCATACGGATGTTGGGGATTAATTACTTTGATTTTTTTAATTCCTGAAACACATTTTCATCGCCAACCATTGCAATTAAAACAAATTGCGAACAATTTCATCACGGTTATGTCGCATCGTACCTTTATCGGCATTGTCATATTGATGGGCACTACCTATTCATTACTTATAGTCTTTAATGCGCTTGGTCCATTTTTAATACAATCTTCATTGGGCTATACATCTATCTATTTTGGACATATCGCATTTATCATGGGGTTCATGTTCTTATTAGGAACATTTTTCTGTCGCAAGCTCTTGAAAATTTTGCAACCTGAAAAACTCTTTTATTATACAATTATTATATTACTGATTATTGCAACATTTGGAGTGATCGCCGCACAAATAGCACCCAAAAATATCTGGTTAATTATCATTTTAACTATTTGTATGTTCTTAGGCTGTGGTAGCGTTTATCCAGCTGCTTTAGGGAAAGGAATATCATTATTCAGAAATTTAGCTGGCAGCGCTTCAGCCATAATGAATCTCATTAACATTTTAATAACCACTCTTACAGGACTCATTATGAGCCATATATCTGCAACTAGCGCAATGCCTTTAGCATTAACTTATTTAAGCTTAATGATCATAGCTTTTATGTCATATTATGTATTGACACATTCTCAAAAAATAGCATAAATCCAATGCAGTTGATCAACGATAAATAAGTTAATCTTAAATTTCTTTATCTATTTTTAAATATCTATCAGTTTCAATAATTATTTCTCTTTCTTTAAAACTCACCATTTGATCTGCAATTTCAGCGCTATTACCATTTTGAGAAATTACCGCTAAAGTCCTTTGTATCGCTTTAATTGCGGCACGCTGTAAATCTGAAGGAATAATTGCTACTGAGTAACCTAATTCCTGTAATTTTTCTGTAGCAACGAGCGGGGTTTTACCACCATAAAACATATTAATTAATTTAGGCTGTGGAATTAATGCAGCAATTTTTTCAATTTGTTCTATAGTTTCTGGCGCTTCCACAAAAATCATATCAGCGCCCGCTTGTAAATAAGCTTTTGCACGCACAATCGCATTATCAAATCCTTCAACTGCAATGGCATCAGTTCGTGCAATAATGAGAAAGTCAGAATCTTTAATACATTTTTTAGCAACATTGATTTTTAGACACATCTCATCCGTAGGCACCAATGATTTATCATCCAAATGACCACACCTTTTTGGAAAGGTTTGATCTTCTAAATGCAATCCCGCCACACCCAACCGTTCAAATTCTTGCACTGTACGATATACATTGATTGAATTACCAAATCCCGTATCAGCATCTGCAATCACTGGTAATTTAGATACATTAACAATATGCGCAATTGCTGCACTCACCTCAGTCATAGTTAATAACCCTATATCTGGATAACCCATACTGCGCGCAATTGCACCACCACTGGCGTATAACACAGGAAATCCCGCTTGCTTGGCTAATAATGCTGACATGCCATCATAAACGCCGGGTGCAATAATAATTTTTTTACTTGCGATGAGTTTTCTCAATATTTTCGTTGGTTTTTCTATCTGTGCAGCGTTCATACTTTAACTCCTTGGTTATCTTGCAGCCTTAGAAACAGAGAATTATCACATATTGAATAGATGCATCACCAGCATTACCTCTTTAAATGGTGCAATTGGTGCAATTATGGTGCAATTGGTGCAATTAATCTGACTATTTTAGCGACAGACGATAAAATGGTCAGAGTTTGATCCCGCGCTATGTCTACATTTTGCTGTTTGAATCTTTTTCAAGGGGAATAAGTCGATTTGGGTATGTTACAACTTTGCACAACACTTTCCTTTATATCTTCTGGTTTATCTTGCAGCCTTGTCACTGGTAGTGTTTTGTACAATTGAAAAAATCTTGCGCTAGGCACAGAAAATTCTGGAACTTCATTTGCATTGAGTACATCGTTTCTTTTATAAATCGTAAATGGAAGTTTCATTTGCAACAATTTATTAGCCCAAGATTCAACATTTGCGATGATAATGCGCTCTAATTTTATCATATTTTCTTTGATGAATTTTACCAAATTTTTTAATTCCTCATCAGTTATATAACTCCAACTTAAATCAAGCTGGATAGTTTCACTGCATCGTTGTTTGTCATGTTGATCAATGAGCAATAAATCAGCTAAAGGATTCGCACTTAAAGAGAGATCGATATTGGTAGGTTTACGATCTGGGCTGCGTTTATTACTGCGTTTGATAATATATTCCAATCTTTCTTGCGCATTTTGATTCTCTAAACAATACAGTATGCGAGTTTCAGGACGATCTAGTCTACTCACAAAATTTATATTTTGCATATTCACTTTATATCCAATTGCCTTAACAATCATTCTAGTTGTTAAAGAATGTTGTATGCTACACATCATAGCAAGATGTGATTCTCTACAGGCTATTTGTAAATAACTTGTAGCTTCAGAGCTACCACTTAATAAGTGTCGCTGTAGAATGCCAGAAAAAATAATAACAGTTTTATGAGGTTCGGTATTTTTCACACTATAATTTTTTTTAATTTCGGTTAAATATTTATCAATATCTTTAATCTCACCTTGAATAAAATAACCATTGGGTAGCAATTTTTTAGCTAATTTTAGATTTTCGTTATTAATATCAAAACCAGAACAATACATTTTAAAATCTGTTAAGTATTTTGATATAACACTGAGATCATGCGCGTCACCACATGCCGCAGAAATTAATAATACATTTTTAATAGATTCAGCATTTTTTAACATAAATGCTGCCAAATATTGACCCATCTGTTGATGTACTAATGAATAAAATTGGCGAATAAAGGAATGATAAATTTGGTTAACTGTCTTACTTTCCCAAGGTTGAATATCCCTTTTTTCAAGCGGTTCAAAAAAACACATTTCCATTGGCAAATTTAATGACACGAGGTAACCCATCAACTGCATTGTCACTAATGAAGATGGAGAACGATATAAGCATTTTTGCCCGTTTTTTAAGGTAATTTTAATAAAAGGGATAGATGATACAACATTTCCAACTTGCCTTACTGTTAATAATACTGCTGTCAATGCAGTAATATCGGTTTTAATCTGTGGATATAAACTAAAATCAATTCTTACTCTAATCTTATCTATATGTTTGTTAATGAATGCAGCAACTTCTTTTGCAGTGGCTTCATCTTCTACTTTAATCATGCAGTTAATTAAATTAATAAGTTCTGCTAGGCTCTTGAGTTGTTTTAGATCTGTTTGAGTTTGTGTTGGTTGTTGCATATGCATTAGCTCTTATTATGGTTTAAAACGCTATTATATCAATGAAATATATTCTTACCAATAGCTATTTGATTCACCATTATTTTCTAAACTTTTTAAATTAAGAGCATTTAATATCAAATGCAGCACAAATTATTTCTGTTATAAGAATTATACGTGTACCAGCATTACTATTAACAAAGATTAATCAGTGAAGTTTTTGTTGAATCCTAGATTCTTTAAGACCAGCAAAAACATTTTCTGGAATGAGTTGTTCAACTTGGCCCATAGCATTTTTACATTCTTTAGTATGAAAATAATATTCGGCTGCTTTCTTTTCCAATACACCTTTCTCTACGAGAGTTCTCCCAAGCTCAGCATCTAACTCACGCAATTGCTCATTGTTTATTGCATTACGACCTAACACAACCATGAACTCAATATCATTTTTACCTTCGATAGATAAATGAGTTCGCTGAGTCAACACATCAATAAATGCACCAACAAATATACATTCTGCTAATTCATCTTCGGATATATAATGTCTCGCAATTAACCCTCTTAATGTGTTTGTCATATTAGCAACACTCTGTAGAAGATCATTAACTGAGATTTTATTAAAGGGATTATATGGTTGCCCTTTAAATCTTTTGATGACGGCATTAAAATCATTATTATTTAATGCCTTTTTAGAAGATATATCTAAATAGGGATCACAAGCCAATAAAATAATAAGCGTTATTAAACAATCTCTGGTGGGCTTAACATATTTGCTTTTCGTAACTTCTTCGGCCAATGAAATAATGAACTTATCAATATCACTATTTAGCTTTTCTAAAAAAGGTTTAAAATAACCAACGAATTGTTTACCTTCTTCGAAAAACATATTTTTCCCCCAAACATAAGCAAAATATTTTATTTATTCGGTATGGTAACGACCTGTGATGCTACTGGTTTTAAACTTGTTTCCTTTTTAATTTGTGCTTCATGCTTTGGCATTTCTTGGAGATATGCGACGGCTAATAATGCAACGATTATAACCGTATATAATGTTCGCAAACCCACTGCCCATAAAGGTATCATTTTTTTGATGCCGATCATTAAATCAAACAACCATATCAAAACCAATAACCCGCTAAAGATACAAATTTGTAACCAAATAATTTTTACAAATAAGTAAACGCCTAATACGCCTAAAGCAAAAATAAATCCTTCGATAATCAAAGTGCGAGATAATTTTGGAAATTTGATATCCTGACAAATAGCAACGCCCCAGTGTAAACCACATAAAAATGAAACAAATAACGCTGTATACGCCAGAAGGATTTTTAATAATAACGGACTTTGGTTTACATGGGTGGCTATTCCTAACGAACAAGCAAATAGCGGCAGAACACCTATAAAGGCTAAAATAAATGCTAAATTTTTAACTTTTGAAGGTATTTTTATTGGTTTTGATGATGAAGAATTAGATGATAATTCTGTTGGATTTTCCGATGTTGACATTGTAAAACTCCTTTTTTATCTATCATTAAATATGATCAGTTCACATTTAGATCAAAATTCACTATAAATTTAGCGTTATGCTTACACTAAATATAGCAAAGAAATAATCATTGTGTGGTGACGGCTGTAGCTGCGCACCATCATCTAATACATACCTCCAAAAATTATGATTTAGCGTTTGCAAAATTCAAAAATAAAAATTGTAGACCGGACAAAGGAGCGCAGCGACGTGTCCGGGGCGGTTAACCAACTCCCGGACACGTCGCTGCGCTCCTTTGTCCTGGCTACATAAAGATAAGAGTGACCTATGAAATAGCAGATGCAAAAATCAGGATAGCTGTTTCTTGCCAGTTATTTTACAATTACCGTTTTTTTAGTAAGTCATAACAACTCAAGAGGCAAATCTATGCTGAAACTTTATGCAGTATTATTAGGCGGCCGTGCCGATGGATGTAATACTGAATTGCACGACGTGGTCTTTACCGTAGGTAACTCCCTTGAAGAAACATACCCGCAATTAGTTCAAAAATGGTTTGGTAATAAAAACCGTTTACATATCGATTCATCAATAGAATTAAAACATGTCGATGGCCACGAAATATCTATTAGCTTAGAGAAACCACAAAACTCAGAAAATAAATCATTATACTTTGTTAATTTCGGTGGCTATAAACAAGGCTATTTTGGGGAAATACATAATGTCGATTTTTATATTTCTCAATCAAAACCAGAAGTATTAGCTAGAGCTAAAGATGAATTATGTAAATCTTTACTTGAGCAACACTGTGATGATAATCATGATGTGACCACTTTAATACAAGCCCAAAATGAAATATGCGATGATATCACTGAAATTAATAAAATTGATCAATATTATTTACACTTCAAACAAACAACCCAACCGTCATTTTTAAAGATCGAATCGTATTATCGTAAGCTGAATTTGCCGGAATTAATGTTAAGCACATAGGAAATAGAATTTGTACAAAAATCCATCTATTCTGTCATTTCCGCATGTGAAATATTGGTTAAATATAAAGATACTGAACCATCAAGCGGGAATCTATATCAAATTAACAATAGAGGTAATGCTTTAAGATTATTAACGCAAGTTATAAATTCAAAAATAGATTCCCGCTTGATAGTTAAATATGTTTGCTCATTACCATGCCAGCGGGAATGACCATTCTGAATTTATACTAATTTATAAACACTATTCTGCACAATATCCGATTATTAAATAAAAACAGATTACTTTTTATTTATCAGAAGATTTTATTTCATTTTTCAATTTTTCTAATTCATCTTGCACAGTCGCTTGTTGTTTTGCTTTATCCAATTGCTGACTGATAGTGTCACCTTTAGCAAGCGGATCATTTAAAATGCCTTCTTCTGTTAATGCATCAATTGCAGCAGCGCGTGCTTTCATATTTTCCATTTTTTCATTGGCTTTATCTAAAGCTTGACCAACACCGCCTAATTCTTTACTGACACCTGACAATGACTCATTCACTTTTACTTGTGCAGAACTTGCTTGATAATTGGCTTTTGCAATTTCTTTTTGTTCACGGAATGCATCTATGCGTTGTTGGAATTTTTGTTGCGCAAATTTTAACTTATCTGCTTGTGCTGTAATTGCTGTTAAACTTTCTTGTAATTGCTGTAAGTGTGTAGTTTCTTGTAATTTTAATTCCAACGCTGATTTCGCTAAATCTTCTTTACCAATTTGCAAAGCAGCACGCGCTTGATTATCACGATCTGCAATTGCATTTTTAACTTGTTCTACTTTTTGTTCTAAATGTTTTTGTTCAGTGACAACATCGGCTAAATGGGACTTTACTTCTTGCAAACCAGCCACCATTTTTTCATAACTTAAATCTAATGTTTCATTGGGATCTTCTAGTTTATTCAGCAATTTATTAATTTTCGCTTCAATAATCTCAAATGCGCGTTGTAACATACTCATAATTTTTTACCTCGTTTAAATATTAAACTGATTTATTTCCTGTAATATCATTTAACAGAAAAACCATATTGGGTGATTGTGATGCATCAAAATCTGCAAATTTTTTAACAGATGTGCCTAAAGCTAAAAATTCAATCACATGACTAGACCAACCATAACTTCCTTCATTAATTCTCACACCCACAATTCCTTCGGCTTTTTCCGTATGCGCTTCTTTTTGCATTCTTTCCATTGCTAATTCACGTGCATCGTATAATGCTTGTGTATAATTGGGTAATTCCACATTTCTACCCATATTGCCTAATGAAGCCATCATGCCTTGATGAGCAATATGATAAACACAAGTGCCCATAACTAATGATAAGGGACGATATCCACCTTTTAGTAATACCCAAAAATCTTGACCCGATAAATCCGATGTAAATGGTAAACCATTTTCTCTGCGATAATTACTTGAACGATCACGCGCACTAACAGCGGTCCCAATTGCAACAAATTCTGCAATATCTGGACCCCATTCGTAACGATTAACACGTAATTCAACACCAACAACACCATCCGCATTTAATTGACTAGCTTCTTCCTCCATACGTGAAATTGCTAATTCGCGTGCGTGATACATGGCTTGTGTTAACACATCCATTTCCATATTTTGTTTCCAACGTCCCATTTGAAAACCAATATGATAAACAGAACTGCCCATCACTAATCCTAGTGGTTCAAATCCTGCTTCTTTTACTAATAAAAATTCATTTACCGATAAATCAGAAGTAAAAACGCCCGCGGAATCACCTTTTGCACGTAATTCATTGAGTCTATCTATTGCATGTTGTGGTAAATCTGTAGCAGCGGCTTGGCTCATATAATATTTCCTCTTAAATTATCATTTAGGCTAATAGCCATGGTGGGATTTGAAAGTACTGATAATTTTCCACCTGCAATTACAGTACCCATAATCGAAAATTGAACAACATGATCAGTGCGGCGATTATTATTTTGATCAATTTCAATTCTATAAACTTTATATGTCATTTGTTGTGCAACAATACCTAAACCATTTAATTGTTTTGCATTTTTAATAAAATTTGCCATGGCTTTATTTTTAGCTTGATAAATAACTTGTGAATAGCCACCCACTTCTTGATTGCCACTAAAGGTAGCCAATTGCATGCGATCTTGATAATTTTCCATTTTGTAATTAAATGCGAGCCCTAATGAAATACCAATCGGCAATGTACCAGCATGAATTAATTTAATAAATTCCGATGCAGAATTAGTACTTAATAAAGGTTCGCTGAAATTATGTTTGAGTGGCAAAGAAATTGCAGTTCCTACAAATGAATATTCTAATTCTTTAGTATTTGGTGTTATTTCAGGCGCAATAAATTTGATATCCACTACAGCATTTGCACCTAATATAAGCGCTTCTTTTGATAAACGGGATAATGCTAAGTGACAACAATCATTAATGGTATTTTCAATTGAATCAGCACCGCCGGCTTGTAAAAAAGTCGAAAATCGATTTGTTTAATTGAACACGCTAAATGATATGAAGCAGTTCCTTTCACTGCACCTAATGGTTGCATTTGATATTGTTTTAATAAATACCAATCATTCACTGATAAGGTGCTAGTCCACGGTAATTCTTGATTTTTTTCTGCGGTAAGTCGCGAGATAACATAATCAGGTAATTGCCCATTTTGTAATGACGCAATACCATGCTCAGCACGCTGTTTTTGTTCTAACATTCTTTCTTTTGTTTCTTTAGGCGCTCTTAACCATTGTAAAATTAATTTCAACATTTTTATAACCTATGAAAAGAGAAAACGCTCCAGCGCTTCTCGTGATCCACTATGCTGGGAGGAATATTTTGATAATGCTTGTGAAAGTCGCGATAACCATTCAGTAAATTCTAAACGATCAGTTTTTAAGCGTATATTACGCACAATTGATCCTATTTCTGGAATTAAAACACCATTTTTAAATACGTTAATTGATATTCTGCTTCATCGAATCTGACAGTAATACAACGGATTGGTGGGTTTTTGGAAAATAGCGAGAAGTAACGATCAATTGTAACTAAGTTGGGCAAAGCTTTCTGTAACCTTACTGCCAATGCTTCAATATAGGCTTTTTCATCAACTGACTGTCTACGCCATTCAGCCGCAGCCAAGTCAAAATTATTAATATTTTCGTCACTCATTGTTGTTCATTCATAATTTCAAAATAATAATCTTTATAGTTTATATGAATAACTGATTTTATACAATTAGCCCATCCATCGCCACATGAGCTTTTCTTTGATGAATTGCACCAACAGCAAATAAGTCAAAACACATAAAACTAAAAAAACAAAATAGTCTAATGGTAATGGTACAAAACCAAAATAATGTCCCAGTGGTATAAAAGGTAATAAAATACCAATAGCAACACTCAACAACACTGATATTGCGAGCGCTATACTAGGGCGGCTAATTAATGGATTTCCTGCAGTACGAATAATAAATATAACCAATGTTTGTGTCGCCAATGATTCAACAAACCAACCAGTTTGAAATAAAGGCTCTGCCGCTTTAAAAAATTTTAACATCACATAGAAAGTTAAAAAATCAAAAATGGAACTAATGGGCCCGATATAAATCATAAATTTTCTTATAATATCTATGTCCCATTTTCTGGGTTTACTGATAAATTGGTTATCAACTTTATCCGTTGGAATAGTTAATTGTGAAATATCATATAACAAATTATTCAATAGAATTTGTGTTGGCAACATCGGTAGAAATGGTAAAAATATAATAGCAAACGCCATGCTAAATACATTACCAAAATTAGAACTGGTACCCATCATTAAATATTTCATGACATTACCATAGGATTTTCGTCCTTCAATAACACCATTTAAAATCTCAGTTAAGGTACGTTCTAATAAAATAATACTGGCTGCTTCTTTTGCTACATCTACAGCATTTGATACTGAAATTCCCACATCGCAATTATGCAATGAGGGTGCGTCATTAATGCCATCGCCAATATATCCCACTACATGTCCACGCGATCGTAATACCGAAATAATGCGCTGTTTCTGTGCAGGCGTTACTCGCGCAAATAAAAATGACTGCTCAGCAATATGCGCTAAAGCATCATTTGTCATACGATCTAAATCTGATCCCAATATGACCGTATCGGTTGTAATTCCCACTTTTTGACATATGTGTTTTGCAACCAAATCATTATCACCAGTCAAAATTTTTACTTTGACACCATTTTGTTGCAATTTATTAATGACTTCAGCTGCGTCAGCTAATGGTGGATCTGAGAATACTAAAAACCCCGAAAAAGTCAGATTTTTTTCATCCTCTGCATGATAGGCTTGCTGTTGAAGTGAATTACGATATGCCACTGCTAAAATACGAAATCCTTGAGTACACAAAGATTGAAATAATTCGGTACATTTTTGATATGTCGCTTTATCCATGTCAAAGTGTTGACCATTTACTTCATAACTATTACAAATATTTAAAATATTTTCAGGCGCGCCTTTAGTAATTAATAAATGCTGACCATTTTTATCAACTACCACACTCGATCGTTTTCGTTCAAAATCAAAAGGAATTTCATCTATTTTGATATATGATTGAACGTCTGGATGATCATGACGCAATATCGCAATGTCTAATGGATTTAGACTGGTATGACGTAATACCGCATCGTCGATGGGATTTTTAATTCCCGATTGAAATAGACTATTAAGATATGCCAGTAATAAAATATTTTCAGATTCATTACCGGTAAAATCAATATATTGTTCTAATGTCATTTCCCCTGTAGTAATAGTACCCGTTTTATCACTACATAGAACATCCATCCCACCCAGATTTTGCATAGATGCTAAATTTTTTACGATAACATTTTTGCGTGATAATTTAACTGCGCCATTTGCCAAGGTCACAGTAGTAATCATTGGTAAAAATTCAGGCGTTAATCCAACCGCAAGCGCAATAGCAAATAATAAAGACTCTAATAAATCTCTTTTTAAATAAATACTGAAAACAAAAACAAATAATACTAGAAATAAAATAGTCTTAGTAATGAATAAGCCAAAACGATTGATACCTTTTTCAAATTCAGTACGCGGTGGCACTAATGACAAATTTTTGGCAATTTGACCAAAAGCGGTATTTGATCCAGTGGTAATGACCAATGCTGTGGCAAAACCACTGACAATGGAAGATCCTGCAAATACCATATTATTTGCTTGTGAAATATTTGCTGTGGTAATTCCGGCTGCGGATATTTCTTTTTCCACCGGCAGTGATTCACCCGTTAATGCGGCTTCTTGTACGTGTAAATCCTTTGCACTAATTAATAACGCATCTGCAGGCACTAAATCTCCTGCAGACAATTTAAGAATATCACCTGGCACAATTTCTTTTGCAAAGATATCCGTCCATTCATTATTGCGTAAAACTGTGGCCATTACGGCAACTTGTGATTTTAATTTCTCCATGGCATGGAGCGAAACATGACTTTGATAATAGTCTATCAATATACTGATAATGACCATAAAAATGATAATTAATGCATTGGTGATACTTCCAGTGAGCGCAGAAATTAATGCTGCAATTAATAAGATGCCAACCAGAGGATTAATAGAATGCGATAAAGATTCTATAATAATTGAACGTTTTTTAGTGGCAGCTAATTCATTATAGCCAAACAGCTTTAATCTTTGCTTTGCGAATATCTCAGATAATCCTTGTTGAGAGCTTTGTAATTTTTGGAATATTTGATCCATTGAAAGATTTAAATAGGTTTGAAAAGTATTTTGCATTTCCGTATCCGAATTTCGTTGATTGTCAATTTAATAAATAAGTAGATAACTACGACATTACGTAGCCAGGACAAAGGAGCACAGCGACGTATCCGGGCTACAATAAATATCCCAAATTCTTCGCAACTCCAATATTATCTATTTCTGAACATAATGAATTATTGCTCATCGCATTAAAAACGGCTATAGGCGAATCATCAATAATCCATGATTATATTGTATAAATGACATCAAATCATATGTTTATTCGTAAAATTATAGAGAGCAGTATGTGTACTGTACAAATACGATAATTATGCTAAATATTTATTAATAGTTAAATATAATTAAAGGTCATTTATGAGTACAAATAGAGACGAAGTAATAAAACGTCTACAAACAAAAAACGCCCTAGATGCAGAAAGATATATCAGCAATGTAGGTCGAGCATTTGAAACCCTCAAAAATGGACTCAAATCGTCAATAAGCGACCCTATTCAGATGACGATTATTCAATTTGGAGCGAGAGAAAATATCCTCAAGCAAATATTAAATGTCGCCAAATCGACAGAGGATAAAAAAACGTGGAAGCATATTAAAAAGGAATTAATTAATTATATATTGAATGTCTCTAAAGACGTAAATATCAGCAGAGAAAAAGCATACCTAGCGCAAAAGTATTTAGCCAATCACATCTTTAATGAAGCCATAGACAAACATTACAGGGAAGGAAAATTTGAGCCCAAGAAAACGAACGCCCGAATAAAATTAGATAATCATTTCTCTAAAATGGAAAAACTTCATAGAAAACTCGATAAAACAGTGATTAAAAACAAAAATTATAAACCTCCTTTTTAATAAAAATTAATATTTTAATTATTATAAAAGCCAACTCTTTATACTTTTTTCTTCCTGCCTATAAAAACTGTAGAAATTGTTAAAAAATATTTATTTCTGTATTGTATCATCTATTTGCTGCATCTTTTCTTGCGCGATGTGGGCGAAATTATATTCCAACAAATTTAATGAGATAATATTTTAAAGAGGTAATCATTATTGATTACAATTTATAATTATAAATCATTACTTTATTTATTAAAGACTGAAATATCACATTTCGATTCAGCGTGAAACAACTACTACATCCACATAAGTAGAATAAGTAGACAATTCATCATTAAGAGGACAACGTTATGAGCCAACCCAGCGCAGCAGAAATGTACGATTATTTATCAAAAAATTATTACACTATGAAACAACTTGTCGAATTCTCTCAGCTAGAAGAGACAAAAATTTTAAAGCTAATTCAACATCAATGCATTCCACCTCATTCCTATGAAGTTAAAAATGAAGCTATTTTTTCTAATCAAATCATGGAATATACTGTCAATCGTTCAACTTTGCGTTATTATCATCCCTCTTTAATTCAATGGATACATAATGCCAATGAGCTTGTACAAAAATATAACTTACATGAAGCTGCATTGATCATCCGTGACGATTTTTACAAAAAACTCATGGTTGCTTTTGGCGACGAATATATTGATGATCATCATTATTATACAAAAACTTGGGAATATCTCATGAACGGCACTTGGGGCATTTGTTTAAAAGAGATTTCCGTTAATGCTATTGCAAAAAAAGAATTAGCGCGTAAAAAAATTGCCAGTATTGTGCGAGCAGATCCACTTCATCAGTTAACTGAACAAGAACGAAATGATCTTAAAAATGCAATTAGTTCTTATAATTCCGTGGCCAGTGACTTTGATCCTTATTTTGTTGCTAAGAGTTCTAGACGATTAGAAATAGAGGCTACAATTACAAAATATCAATTATAGAAAAAAAGGTTTTAATATGGATTTAGCGTCAGTCATTGCGAAAAGCGCAAAATTAATAGGTGATAACACACGCGCTGCTATTTTAGTTGCTCTCATGGAAGGCAAAGCATTAACAGCAGGTGAGCTAGCCATGCGCGCGAATATTTCTCCACAAACAGCCAGTAATCATTTACAAAAATTAATGAATGCAAAACTTATAGTATATGTTAAATCTCCATCACGATATCGTTATTATAAAATTGCTTCACCATTAGTTGCGATGGCCTTAGAAACTTTGAGTGTATTATCTGAAACTCCTAAAAAATTTATCACCCCTCAGCGAAACATAGATAAAGATCTTTTTTTTGCCAGAACGTGTTATGATCATTTGGCGGGAGAATTAGGCGTTAAAATCACCAATGGTTTGCTTAATAAAAACATGCTTGAGCATGATAATGAACAATTTTTGGTAACAGAAAAAGGTAACAATTTATTTAAATCATTAAATATCAATTGTGATGAATTAAAAAAATTAAAACGACAATTTGCTAAACCATGCCTTGATTGGACAGAACGGCAATATCATCTCGCGGGCAGCCTAGGCCATGCTTTATTGAATTATTTTATGCAGAATCGTCTTATTATTCCAAGCAAAACAAAACCCCGTGTAGTTTATTTAACGACCAAAGGGCAGTTGTGGTTGCGTGATGAAATTGAATGATAAAAAATTATCCGCGTACTACTCAATAAGCTTGATAGATTTATTTAAATGTTCAGATAATTCAATTGAAGAGATTTTGTTGTTGATATGACTTAATATAAAGTCAGCACAAGGTCGAATAAGTGATTTTATATCGTCCCAATATTCCTTATCTTCCCCTATACAAATTCCCTTAGCTCTCTTCATAACAGGCCGGAAACTCTCGGGCAAATGATCTATAGCCCAGTCTGCAGCAGCAGGTTTAGAACGAATAATGTCAGTTTCCACCATGCTCCAGATACGAGCAAACGTTAATAAAACATTGCGCGTATCACTATCAAGTTCCGACATTAAGTTGGGTAATGCCCCTGTTGTAGCTATCATAATATCTTTATAAGGGACCTTGCACAGTAATTGATCTGGATTGGCACCGGCTAATGTTTTGCTTGCCAATAAAACTTGAGTAATCAGTAAAGCAAGATCGGGCATTTCTTTTGTTGGCCATGGCTCAACATTGCCACTTTCAAATATATTTCGTAACCAATCACCATATTGAAAATCAAAATTAGGAGGAAAATGCCAAGGATTAATTTCCGATTTATTCACAATCGTCAACTCGATGGGTAATTTTGAACTTTTCATATAAATCCCAGAAATTTGAAGCAAATTAGCCACTAATTTAGCTTTTTCTTCATGCGTAGTCGCTCGATCGGCGACAACGAATAAATCAATATCGCTATATTTCTGTAATCCGCCAATTATTGCTGATCCATATAAATATACGCCCAAAAGGTCTTTTCCTAAAATATCTTTAATCAGATAAAGACACTGCTTAATTTGCTTTTCTATTTCATTGTTTTGGTAAATTGTCATAGAACCTACTTTTCCTTCCACAAATAATTATAAAATGATGGGCTGTTAATTGCATAATTTTTTGCAAATATCAGAAGAAGCCATTCTTCGAGTTGCATTAAAATAATTACCAATGTCAATATACTTTGATCCAATTTTTAATTCTCTAAATTTATACAAATATCTTAAATTTTTCGTGAATATTATTATAAATTTCGGCATTCTCTATTCTCTTTATGAATTATACCTAAAATTAAATACGGTACCCACACCGTACGTCATATGTTGTTGAGGAAATTTTGCTGTCAGCTCAGCTTGTGTTTTAGCACCAGTACAATGGCCAGTAATAATAAAATCAGGTTTTAATTTTGAAAAATCATCAATAGTGGGATTGATTCGATCACTCACTTCAGGTGGTGCCAAATGAAATCCACCCATAATTAAATGCACTTTATTTATTCCCGTTAATTTTTGTGCATATTTCATTGCATTAATAACACCGGTATGACCGCAAGCAGTGAAAACACACAATCCTTTATCTTTAAGATTAAAAATTAAAACGCGTTCATCGATAACATCTGGCGCTTTTTCCCATTTACCATCAACTTTACGACATTCTGATGGCGATCCCGATTCATAACTCGTTTCTCTAGTAACTTCACCACTAATTAATAAAAAATCATCAAATAATAATAATGGTTCTTTTGTTTCAATGATTTTTCCATCGTGTTGACTAATATCCTCATTAGTTAAGTTATAACTACATGACATAATAGTCCCTTTATCAAAAGCTCTAGGAATAAAAAGCTCTGGATGTGAATACACCGGTAATTCTTTTTTTGCTATTGCGTCTAACACACTTAAGATTCCGCCGTAATGATCGAAATGTCCATGTGACAATATCACTGCCTCAATATCATTGAGTTTCACACCCAATCGTTTAGCATTATCAACAACAAGATGCTCGTCTGGGCCAGCATCAAATAAAATAGTCCTCACTTTATTTTTATAATGAAATCGTATAAATAACGATAATCCATTACAGGCACGACAAAAATCAGCACCACTAAATTCTTCTTTTTTAAGAACAGCAGCGCGATATTGTGATTCATTCCAACGCAGATTGGGATGACTTTTAGTAAATGGATCAGATACATTATCCATTAATGCAAAAACTTCTAATTGCTCTATAGCTTTTAAAGAAATTAACACCTCTCTCTCCTATATATGGCTGATTACATTCTATTAATTTGTCATGAAATAATAATGCATTAATAAAATTCTAACAAACTTCAGATAGTAATATGTTTCCTCAAAATTTTATTTTTAAACCTTCATTATCTTTTTCCACATTCTTTCGCGTTAACTCTTTAGGTGACACTAATTTGTTAGTTGCACGACTCTGATTTGCATCAGAAAAAAAACGTACATGTTGTGGCGTATCTTCTTTAACTTTTTCAAGACTTGATTTATCAGACTCTTTATTCAATGAGAAAGATGAATATATACTAACTTCGTGTCTATAATCACTCGTTGCTTTATTAAAATAATCCACTTTTGTAGCATTATCATTTTCATGCAATGCCAGTTGATTATAATAATTAGCCCTCATGTGAAAGAATTCAGGATTTCTATATTTAATCGCATCCTTTTCCATTTCTTGAAATCTTTGATTGATAGTTCGATCGTCTAGCTTTTTATCTTTTATAGCTTGATTAAATGAAACAAGTGCTGCATTAAATTTATCACTGGTATCATAAATATCTGTAAATTTTCTTTGCCGTTCATTCATCTGCAGTTTTAATATTTTAAGATCTTCTCTTGCTTTCTCAACCCCTGCCCCTATTGCTGACTCAAAATCAAAAAGCGCACCTTGAAAATCTTGTAATCTTTTTTTGATTAGCCCCCGATAATAATAATGCCAACCATTCCTTGGATTCTGCATAACCGCCTTGTTAAATTCAACAAATGCCGATTGAAAATCTGCTTTTTCATAATAATACCTTCCTCTTTCATAAGCATGTGTACCATTAATTTCATCATTTAACCGCTGCTCATGATTAATCATGTAAGTCTGCGCTTCGATACATCCTTCTGCTCTGGCTTTGTTCATATCAATTATTGCTTCGGCATATTCTTTTAATCCTAATTAAACACAAGCTCGTTGATAGTGATCTACCGCAGTAGGGAGGGGAGGATAATGAGATATTTTTAGAAATATAACATTGTTATAATCTGTAAGCGCAGCTTCGTAATCACCCAATAATATATATAATTCAGCACGCTTCATATAATATTGATAAGTAATACCACCATCTATTGCAATACAAGTGTTCATATCACTGAGCGCCTCATTATATTTTTTCAATCTTTTTCGTATGAGAAATCTTCTATCATAATTAACAACATTATGTGCACCAAGAAAATTTATTACATAAATAATATCAGCCTCAGCTCCATCGAAATTATTCAGTTGAAATTTAACATCGGACCGCTCTGTTAAAGCGCTAATAAAAATTTCTTTGATTTGTTGCTTTCTTTCTGCATTCCAATGTTGATGAGCAAACTCATAGCGCATATGCTTATCTAAGCGTTTTTCAAATTTTTCAGGTCGATCACTGAAATATATTTCTCTCACTAAATTAACTACACAATCTAAATCTGAAATGGCGTTTTGCAACTCACCCTTGCCTACTCTTGCTTTTGCGCGCTCTAAATAGGCTGATATAAATTTATTTTCTTTTTTAATTGCTTTACTACATGAATCTTCAGCTTCTCTATATTGCTTCAACACATTTGCTTTTTTTGCGTTTTCTAATAATTGATCTTTATTAGCCATAAGAACTCCCCCAATCTTAGTTATAATAGAAATAGATTATGTAGCTCTATACATAAGAAAAAAATACTCATACTTGTTTAAGCCAGATGAATAAAACGATAGTTTGCGCAACAGTGTTACATTGTATTAATGCAAGAATTGAAAAGAGAATTTAAAAACTCTCCAGATATAATCAATATTATAAACAATCATTTACCTATAATTTTTACCACCATAAATATGATTTATCTAAGACTATCCATTAATGTGTCGCATATTACCAATACAATAAAAAAATAAATTGATAATAATCAAAATGATTAGTTAGATAGCAATACTACTGCTTTGCCGTACATAATATTATACTGTAAATTGTAATTTATTGTGGAATATGAAAATGAAAAAGCTTACACGAGACATAATCTCTGGACTGAATGATGCTATCGTTTATACAAAAGGAGATAAAAAACGTGGCGTGGAAACGGTATTCAATGTACCAGATATCGACGTTAAAATGGTGCGAGAAAATACAGGCTTAACACAAGACGCATTTTCAAATTTATTTGCAATCAAAATTCGTACACTACGAGATTGGGAACAAGGAAGGAGAAAACCAACGCCACCGGCACGGATCTTACTAGCAATAATTTATTTAAATCCACAAATCGTCAAAAAAACATTAGAAGCATTAGGACATCCAATATCAAAGAAAATAATAATAAAGTCACATACTAACAAATAAATAAATATGAACATGGGCTATTAATAAATTATCTTTTGCAAAAAATGATAAGTAAGTTTAGAAAAACAATCAAAATTATTTGTTTCAATAACTACAACGCTGCAATAAATCTCAAGTAATTCATATTTACAGTTATTGATGAATCTGAAAAGTCAATTAGCTTTTCTTAGTTATTTTGGAATAATCGATAAAGATTCTTTATCGACTAAATAGATTTTATTAATTATTTACTAATTGCCTGATTACATCAGGTGCTTCATTAATACATTTTAAATATGCCCTACTTATAGAATCGGGAATACGTTTCTTTTGTTCCCATTTTTTTAGAGTTTCCGGGTTAATATGATAAGTTTCAGAAAAAGCATGCTGCGACATATGCAAGCGTTTACGTAACTTTGCAACATCAGGTGATGCCTTGAGAGTTATCAAACCTTTCTTTTTAGCTTCTTTTAAAGCGCCAATAAGTTCTTTACCTAATTTAGACATAAATGCTACTCCTCAATAATTCCGGCAATAATTTTTTAAGTTCTGCCTTCTCACTTTCTTCGATATTTTCTTGATCAGATTTCCTAAATAGTGTGATTAAAAGGACAATTTTTTCAATCTTTTTATCATAATAATACAACACTCTAACTCCACCACTTTTTCCTTTATTATCTTTTCCTGTTTTCCAGCGAATTTTTCTAATACCACCAGCTCCTTGCAATACAACACCAGCATCCAGATGCATTGTCAATTCATCAACGAGCTCTTGTAATGCTTCTGTTGTCATCCATTTAGAAGCGAGCTTCATGAATCTTGGGGTTGCTTTTATCATGCACCGGTTCTCCTTATTATATAGTACATAGTACCACAATGTTCAAGGTATGTATATTAAATTGAGCCTTTGTATGCGATTCTATAACAACATTCTACTGCTATATCTCGGTTGTATTTATTTCAAACATTGCGTAGCAAGCAGATTTATATGAAATTAATCGATTAATAAATTAATGATTTCTTGAGCACGATTTAATCTTTGTAAAAAATTTACTTATGGTAATTAACTAAGAGACAACATATTTTTAAATGGTTTTGGTCAAAATTTTACGATAGGATCATGAAAGATGCCGAGATAAAATGTTTACGAGACTGACGTAGTAAAAATTAATTGCAAAAAGGAATTTATATATATGCACTAATAGAAATAATATATCTTATTTATTTCATATCAAACAAATAAATAGGTCGGTTATTTGAAATTAAATAAAATAGGGAGAACAATCCATGATTACACTTGGTTTACATGTAAAATATGCAATAGAAGCTTTTAACCGTAATGAGTTTTTTCTAGCATTAGAACAGACATCAATTGCCCTTGATATGACAGCAAAGAAAACTTACAATTCTAAAGTCAGCAACGCCACCAGTTACAAAAAGTTAATCAGTGATTATTTATGGTTAATAGAGCTTATGTCATTTCCGGTGTTAAATTTAGATAAATCTACATTCAGCGGTTTCAAATTCAAAGATGTTAACGGTAAAGAATATAATAAACCCGCTTTTCAAGATATTGTATATTACATAATACGATGCAATTTAATCCATGGCAAAAATAATATTGCTTCAAAACAATTAAGATTTCAGCAAGAAGATTCAATACATTGCACTAAAGATATGCTCATCCTGCCTATTAGAATGTTGTGGGGTTTATTAGGAGTGATTGCATTTTGTACTTCAAATATTGATGAATGTACTACCGATGGATATTATTTATCAATAAATGAATGCATATACCCAATTAATATTTCTTGGGGTATACAGGATTTGATACAAAAACAATTCTCAGATAAAATCAGCTCATTTACAAAAGAAATAATTGATGTAAAATAAGGTGACTATTATAATTTGCAGAATTTATTACAAAATAATAAAGAGAAATAATAAACACATATAAAAACTGTTATTTAATTTAACAACATGTTGTGCGATGTACCTCTAATTTTTGGTCAATAGATTATCAATAATATATCGCAACTAATACTTAATATATATCTCAATATTGATCACAGCGATTAGTCATAAATTTGTTTCTGCTCGAGTTAAGTGAACTCACAAGCTCTGACACTAAAATTTCAGTTTAGATAGAAATCCATTAAAAAATATGCAATTATTAGCATATAGCAATATTAGATCAATCATAAAAAAATTATATCTTTTTATTTATTAAATTAAAACAGATAAGGATAAATATGCCATCACCCATCACAAGAAAATTATTTTTTCAAATTCCAAATGAAGCTGAACACAGACGCAGAAAATACATTCAACCAGAAATAGATGATAAGAACCTCAAAGCAAAATTTACCATTCTTAGCCATAGCTGGGCCCATAACGATGATGGAATCATGTATCAGTGCCCACCACCAGTGCTTTATTCTTTTGAAGAATACTATGCACAAATATTTGCATTAATTCATGAAAATAATCATCAGCAGTTAGAAGAGTATCTCAAGAGTTATTTTATTTATCCTGATTCAGCCATTGATGACGAACTCAATGTTGAATACAGCCGAGAATACACAGTAGAAAAATACAAAATTTATAAGATACGTCCTTTCATGGAACGTTTGATACTTGAATGTCCAATCGTATTTGAATCCTTGCTCAATGAAACAGCAACAAAACCAGACTGTCGTAAAGCATTACTTAATAGCTTAGAAAATTTAAACTTATGTGGTGCAGTTTTTAATGGATTAAATCTTAATCATGCAAACTTTAAAAATACCAATTTAAAAGGTGCTTTTTTTACTAATACAGATGTCACTAACGCTAATTTCTCTTTCAGCCAACTGGAAAATACCGTTGGATTGACACCCGAAAAATTAGATTCTTGTGCTACATATGAAAAAGCCGTATTACCTACTCGTGTTTGGCCATATTGGGATAAAGATATCAAAGATCAAATTAAAGCAGGATTATTAAAATTAAAAATATATGGTACAAAATTAATCGTTGAAAAAAAATCAATAGGTAAAGGACAAAAAATCAAAGATCATGCAGATGCAATGTTAAACCAATTAAATAGCGTTGAAGATAATAACAACGTTAGTCATTCTTTTAAACAATCATTTATTAATAAATTAAATTGCAATGGGGAATTTAATAATCCCCGCGATCGAGGTGTAAAAATAATTTTAACAAATATTGCTTTATGTATCATTGGCGCAGGAATAGGTTATTTAATTGCTATCGGAATTAATAAAATAGTAAATAATCGATTTTTATTTTTTAGTCGTACCACATCTCAACAAAAAATTGACAAAGTATCAACGCATTGTATATCTCCAACTTTAAAGACATAGAAATAGTTGGTTATACATTTTAGTTGCCTATGAAGGAGTTTTATTTAATGAAAACTAAAGCCGCCGTCGCATACCAATCTGGAAAACCCTTAATTATCGAAACAGTCGATTTAGAAGGACCAAAATCCGGAGAAGTATTAGTCGAAATAAAAGCAACCGGTGTTTGCCACACAGATGCATATACATTATCAGGACAAGATCCCGAAGGATTATTTCCAACAATATTAGGACATGAAGGTGCAGGAATAATTGTTGAAGTAGGTAAAAATGTAACGAGCGTTAAACCAGGTGATCATGTTATTCCGTTATACACACCCGAATGTAGACAATGTGAATATTGTTTATCTCAAAAAACCAATTTATGTCAGGCCATTCGCGCGACTCAAGGTAAAGGATTAATGCCTGATGAAACTAGTCGCTTTAGTTTAAATGGCAAATCATTATTTCATTATATGGGCACTTCAACATTTTCAAATTTTACGGTTTTACCTGAAATTGCTGTTGCAAAAATTCGTGAAGACGCTCCGTTTGATAAAGTGTGTTATATCGGCTGTGGTGTTACTACTGGAATTGGGGCCGTAATAAATACTGCCAAAGTCACACCCGGATCAAATATAGTGGTATTTGGTTTAGGTGGCATTGGATTAAATGTGATTCAAGGCGCACGAATGGTTGGTGCAAATATGATCGTTGGGGTTGATATAAATCCTTCACGTAAATTATTAGCTGAAAAATTTGGTATGACACATTTTGTTAATCCCACGGAAATTGATGGCGATTTAGTCGCTTATTTAGTCAATTTAACAAAAGGCGGTGCAGATTATAGTTTTGAATGTGTTGGTAACGTTAAATTAATGCGCCAAGCTTTAGAATGCTGTCATAAAGGTTGGGGTGTTTCTACAATAATTGGTGTTGCAGGTGCTGGACAAGAAATTGCGACACGCCCATTTCAATTAGTCACTGGTAGAGTTTGGCAAGGTTCTGCATTTGGTGGTGCAAGAGGAAGAACCGATGTGCCTAAAATTGTCGATTGGTATATGGATGGCAAAATAAATATTGATGATTTAATAACACATACAATGCCATTAGAAAAAATTAATGACGCATTTGATTTGATGCATGAAGGTAAATCAATTCGTTCGGTTATTACTTTTTAAAAGTGAAAAATCAAGTTCTACATAAAATACTGCTGTAGTATGTTGTCTATCAAAAAAACAGAGTTATTACAGCAAATAATATATTGATTACTATGTTCGTCATTTAGAAAAAACACTATTATTAACAAATTCGATTGTTCTTTTTATTTTGTAAAATAATTCACCATGTTAACAAAAGCCTTTTTTAATCGTGACCCACAAATAGTAGCGCAAGAGCTACTTGGTAAAGTATTGTGTCATTATTTTCATGGCATGTGGTTATCAGCACAAATTATAGAAACCGAAGCATATTATATCACTGATAAGGCCAGTCATGCTTCGCTTGGTTACACTGAAAAACGTAAAGCATTATTTATGCCTGCTGGTACGATTTATATGTATTATGCGCGGGGTGGTGATTCATTAAATATTAGTTGCGCAGGCGATGGCAATGCCGTATTACTCAAATCAGGAATACCCTATTTACAAGATAAAAACGCGCAAAAAATGTTACAAATTATGCAAAAACTAAATCCACAAAAAAATGGCCAACCTCGTCAAATTGAAAAATTATGTAGTGGACAAACATTATTATGTAAATCACTGTCATTACATGTCAGAGAATGGGACACCAAACAATTTGATATTAAAAAATTATATATAAAAGATGTTGGAATACGCCCAACCGAAATTATTCAAACAACACGATTAGGAATACCAATAGGGCGAGATGAACATTTACCTTACCGATTTATTAGTGATGATTTTGTGATGTTTTGCACTAAAAAACCTTTGAAGAAAAATTCCTCTTAATCTCGAGAAACAAGACAGCACAATATAAGCTCGCAATGAATAAATCGCAATCGCTGCGAGCAATTCAATTTAATCAATATTTATTGTAACTCTCCAGCACTGTTATTCCACATATGCTCACTATTTTCTGCGCTGGCAAAAATGACGGCACTGAATAGTTATGATTTATTTATTCTGTTCCAGAGATTTTCCCGTTAATGAATTTAAAAATGCAACAATCGCTTTAATATCTTGTGGTGGAATTTTAATACCTAACTCATAATATCCCATGACATATACAGCTTGATATAATGTTTTAACTGAACCATCATGCATATAAGGCGCAGTAATGCCAACATTTCGTAAACTAGGTATTTTAAATACATAGCGATCACATTCTTTTTTGGTGATTTGATAAAGACCGGAATCTGCATCAGTAGTTGGGCCGCCACGATCTTTAAAATAATTATGAAATATTCCCATTTGTGCAAACATATCGCCACCAATATTCACACCACCATGACATTGTGCGCAGCCATAAAATTTAAATAATTGATAACCCCGTTTTTCTTCAGGTGTTAATGCATTTTGATTTCCACGTAAATAATCATCAAAGCGAGAGGGTGTAACTAAAGATTTTTCATATTCTGAAATCGCATCGGTAATATTATCAGGCGTAATTTGACCACCATAAACATTTAAAAACATTTGTTCGTAACTGGGATCATTTTCTAATTTTGTAATAACATCAGGCCAATTTCCTGCCATTTCTTTAGGATTAGTCACTGGTCCATATGCTTGTTGTTGTAAATTTGCTGCACGGCCATTCCAAAATTGTCGAAAATTAAAACTACTGTTGTAAACAGTTGGAACGTTGACACTGCCAACTTGGTTATAAATTCCGATAGATAGTTTGTTATGGTTTGCTCCACCTTGTGATAAATCATGACATGTTGCACACGAAACAGAATTATCTTTCGAAAGTCGTGGATCAAAAAATAATCGTTGGCCTAAATTCGCTTTCTGTTGATTAATTTTTATTGTTTGTGGTAAGGGTTTGATAGCTTCTTCAGCAAATACATTGATGCATGATATAAAAAATATAAATCCAATGAATAATTCCTTTTTGTTACGCATATTTTTTCCTAATATATTAAAAAAATTTCTTTTCATACCGATGGCAATACGGTGTATTTTGATGTTTTTGATAATAATCTTGATGATAATTTTCAGCCGGCCAAAAAACAGTGACCGGTAAAATCTTTGTTGCAATTTTATATCCCACTTTTTCAAGCTCTGTAACAAGTTGTTCGGCTATTTTTTTCTGCTGATCATCATAATAAAAAATAACACTTAAATATTGTGATCCCAGATCAGGACCTTGACCATTTCTTTGTGTGGGATCATGAATTTCAAAAAAATATTTTGTTATTTGTTCATAATTAATTACAGAGGGATCATACACAACACGAATAGCTTCAAAATGTCCTGTTTTTCCTGAACAAACATCTTCATAAGAAGGCGCATCTTGATGACCACCGCTATATCCTACTTCTGTTTTTAATACGCCTTTTAATTTTTTAAAATAGTATTCAACGCCCCAAAAACATCCTGCTGCAAAAATCGCTTCTTCAGACTCTTTCACATTTAAATCCGACACATAATCAAGGCTTAATGAATTGACACAATGTCGTGTATTTTTTGCAGTAAAACCTTCACCTTGAAAAACATGGCCTAAATGCGCGTGACATCTATTACAAAGAATTTCAGTACGTCTACCATCTGCATCGGCTTGTCTTAATACTGCGCCAGGAATTTCTTCATCAAAACTAGGCCAACCACATCCTGAATGAAATTTACTTTGTGCGCGAAATAATGCTAAACCACAGCGCATACATAAATATGTACCTGGCGCATCAGTTTGATCATATTCACCCGAAAAAGGATGTTCCGTACCCTTATCTTGCACAATATGTAATACCGCTAATGGCAAACTTTTATCTTTAAACATAATGAATACGCTTCGATTAAACAATTGATTTAACAACACCACCATCAACACGAATTGCTGCACCATTCGTTGCGGAAGATAATGGACTACTGAGAAATGTTACCATTGTTGCAACTTCGTGCGTATCTGCAAATCTTTTAATTAATGAGGTAGGTCTCATCGTATTAAAAAATTCTTTTTCTAAAGCATCTGCGGTTGATTTATATTCTTTTGCTGCAGATTCAAGAAAATGCTCTACGCCTTCTGATCGTGTAGGCCCAGGTAATACTGCATTAACAGTCACATTGGTGCCTGCAGTCATTTCTGCAAGTCCGCGAGATATAGCTAATTGCGCTGTTTTTGATGTGCCATAATGAATCATCTCTGTTGGAATTTGCACGCCTGATTCACTGGAAATAAATATAATTCTGCCCCAATTATTTTTGAACATTTGTGGTAAATAATTTCTGCTCAAGCGCACGCCGGACATCACATTGACATTAAACATGGTTTGCCATTCTTCATCAGTAATTTCTATAAATGGTTTTACCTGATAAAAACCGAGATTATTAATTAAAATATCTACTGCAGGAATATTTTTTATTAACTGAGAAACTCCCGATGCAGTTGATAAATCTACAACCGCGGGTATTAATTTCGCGGCTGGAATTTTACCTTTAATTTGATTAATTGCGTCAGTGACTCGTTGTTCTGTTCTGCCATTAATTACAACTGTTGCACCTTCTCTTGCTAAAGTTTCTGCTATTGCAAATCCTATGCCTGCTGTTGAACCGGTAACTAATGCGGTTTTATCTGATAATTTTAGATCCATTTTAATAAACTCCAAATATATAAAAAAACCCTCTCCCTAAAGGGAGAGGTGATAAAAAAAAAGAAAGAGGAATTATAAATAATATTATTCTAATCCTTCTAATATCGCGGCAACACCCATACCACCAGCTGTACATATTGAAATTAAACCACGATGCTTTTTGCTTTCATAAAGCATTTTTGATAATGCAGCTACAATTCTTGCACCTGTTGCTGCAAATGGATGACCTAATGCAACACTACCGCCTTTAACATTTAATTTATCTCGATTAATTGATCCTAATGGCAAATCGCGATCGAGTACACGTTTACAATATTCTGCAGATTCCCACGCTTTTAAAGTACACAATACTTGTCCAGAAAACGCTTCATGGATTTCGTAAAAATCAAATTCTTGCAATGATAAACCATGTCGATAAAGTAATTTTGCCACAGCAATTGTTGGTGCCATTAATAATCCATCACCATGTACAAAATCGATTGCAGCGACTTGTGCATCAACCAATTTTGCCATTGGTGTCAAATTTCGTTTTTTTAATTCTTGTTCGCTCACTAATAACACTGCTGACGATCCATCGGTGAGAGGTGTACTATTTCCTGCAGTTAATGTTCCTTGGCCAGAAAAATCAAAAGAGGGTTTTAATTTCGCTAATTTTTCAAGTGTAGTATCGGCACGCACAAAAGCATCTTTTTTTATTCCCTGAAATTCAAATAATAAATCATTATAAAATCCTTGTTCATACGCTTTTGCTGCATTTTGATGGCTAATAAATGCAAGCTCATCTTGTTCTTTACGTGATATTTCCCATTCTTTTACCATTTTTTCACAATGCTCACCCATTGATAATCCAGTACGTGGCTCAGCAACAGAAGGTGCTTTAAATTTAAAATCCCCGGGTCGAATAGAAGCAATTATTTTTGCTTTATCGGCAAATGATTTTGCAGAATTGATTTTTAATAATTTTTGCGTAAGTGATCGGTTAAGAACAATGGGTAAATCACTGTTGGTATCAACACCACCAGCAATACCAATTTCAATTTGATTTGCTGCAATTTTAAGTGCCATTTGCCATGTTGTTTCAAGACCCGAGCCACAAGCGCGTTGCACAGCATATGCTGGCGTATAAGGATGTAATTTAGTACCTAATACACATTCTCTGGCAAAATCCCAATCTAAAGAATTTTTTATTGTTGCGCCAATTGCAACATCGCCGATAATTTGATCAGCCAATCCATATTTTTCTACTAAAGCATTTAAACTTGCTGTCATTAAATCTTGCATTGTTACATCGCTGTAACTGGTCATTGATCGCACGAAAGGTGTACGCATGCCACCAACAATATAAACAGGTCGATTTTCCATAATCAATTTCTCCTCTACGAATTATTAAGGATATCATATTTCCGCAAAACTATTGAAAGAGGCTTTTAATTCTCTAGCTTTTTTTACTATCAGAATCAATTAATAACATTGTTGTTTCAACGACTGAATCAGGACTGAGTGATAAACTATGAATACCTTGATCAATTAGCCATTTTGCCATATCCGGAAAATCAGACGGCGCTTGCCCACAAATACCAACATATTTATTTGCTTTATTGCATGCAACAATTGCTTGCTGCAATAAAGATTTAACGGCTTCGTTTCGTTCATCAAAAGATGAGGCAATTAATTCAGAATCGCGATCTAAACCCAATGTTAATTGGGTTAAATCATTTGAACCGATTGAAAATCCATCGACGTATTTTAAAAATTCATCCGCCAATACAACATTAGAGGGTACTTCACACATCATATAAATTTTTAAATTATTTTCACCGCGTTTTAAACCAAATTTTTCCATTAAAGCGACAGTATTTTTAATTTCATCAATTGTTCTTACAAATGGCACCATGACTTGCGTGTTATTTAATCCAATTGCATCACGCACCCGTTTAAAGGCTTTACATTCTAATTCAAAACAATCTTTGAATTTTTCATTGATATAACGGGATGCACCACGAAAACCTAACATGGGATTTTCTTCGTGCGGTTCAAATAATTCACCACCCAGTAAATTAGCATATTCATTGGATTTAAAATCTGAAAATCGAAATATGACTTGTTTGGGATAAAACGCAGCAGCAATAATTGATATACCCTCGCTTAATTTTTCAATATAAAAATCCACAGGTGATTTATACGCAGCAGTTTTTTTGTCTATTTGCTTTTTTAATTTGTCAGGCAATTTTTTAAATTGCAATACTGCACTCGGATGTATTCCTATCATATTGCTAATAATAAATTCTAATCGTGCTAAACCAACCCCATCATTAGGTAACTTTTGATACATAAATGCTTTATCAGGATTGCCTAAATTGATAAATATTTTTACAGGCAATTGTGGCAAATCTTTAAAACTCATTTTATCAATTTTATATTTCAACAATCCTTTATAGGCAAATCCTCTTTCTCCTTCTGCACAAGAAACGGTGATTTGTTCTTTATTTTTAATGACTGTAGTTGCATTATTAGTACCAACAATTGCAGGAATGCCCAATTCTCTAGCAATAATTGCTGCATGACAGGTTCGCCCCCCACGATTAGTAATAATTCCCGCAGCAAGCTTCATAATAGGTTCCCAATCAGGATCCGTCATTTCTGTCACTAATATTTCGCCCTTATTAATTGCGCTCATTTGTTTAGGATTAAATACTACACGAGCTAATCCCTGACCAATTTTTTGTCCAATACTTTGGCCTGATGTTTTAACTTCACCTTTTTCTAATAAAGTAAATCGATCAACTGATTGATGATTGCGACTTTGCACTGTTTCTGGTCGTGACTGCACAATATAAAGTTTTCCAGTAACACCATCTTTAGCCCATTCAATATCCATGGGTTTGCCATAATGTTTTTCAATCAATACTGCAAATTGTGCCAATTCGACTATTTCTCGATCAGAAATACAAAATTGTTTTCGATCTTTTTCTGGCACATTAACCACTTTGATTGCAGATGTTGCTTTTTTTGCAGCAGCATAAATAATTTTTACAGATTTATTACCGAGATTACGACGTAATATTGCAGGCTTAGCTTGTTCTAATGCAGGTTTATAAACGATAAATTCATCTGTGTTAGCAATGCCTTGAACTATTGCCTCTCCCAAACCATATGATGCAGAAATTAAAATGACTTTATCAAAACCTGTTTCGGTATCAAGTGTAAAAATAACACCACTACTGGCTTTATCACTGCGAATCATTAATTGCACACCAGCAGAAATACCAACTTTTGTATGATCGATATTATTATGATTGCGATATGAAATTGAACGTTCAGTAAATAAGGAAGCAAAAACTTCTTTAATTGCTTGTAATACTTGTTCTATACCTGACACATTTAAATAAGTCTCATGTTGTCCAGCAAAAGAGGCTTGTGGAAGATCTTCTGCATTTGCAGATGATCGTACTGCTACTGAAATATTTTTATTCACTGCTAATTTTTTATAATAGTGTTTTACCTCTTTAATAAAATCTGCTGTAAATGGCGTATCCAAAATCCAACGGCGAATCTTTAAACTGGTTTTTTTAAGTTCTTTTGTATCATCAGCAGTAATTGCAGATAATGCGTGGTAAATCTTTTTGTCTAATCCATTTTGAGCAATAAAAAACTTATATGCCGATGTCGTAGTAGCAAAACCCTTAGGCACTCTCACACCCACAGCTGACAAATGCTGAATCATTTCACCTAATGAAGCATTTTTGCCACCAACAATTTCAATATCTTTTAAAGAAGTTTTTTCAAGAGAGATAACATTTTCCATGTTGTACTTGATCCTTTTTCCACGAACATATGCGGCATAATTGAAGGCAAACAGTATAACAAACCTGGATCATTTTGTAAGACATCGTTGTCGAATAAATAACCAAATATTTGAAATATTTATCTCATTATCTGCTTTTGATGAACACCGTAAATCGTTATTGTAATTTTCATCCTAACTGACTTTAAGGGGCAATAATGATAAATTCATTATCTATTAATCAAGAATATGTTCAATTTGTAAATCAATTAAAAACTCAAATTAAAAATTCTCAAATTCGCGCTGCATTGTCTGTAAATAGTGAGCTTATTCAACTCTATTGGCAGATCGGCAAACAAATTATAGAAAAGCAAAAACAGACCAAATGGGGAAGCAAGTTCTTAGAATCATTATCGTTAGATTTGCAAAATAGTTTTCCTGGGATGAAGGGATTATCAATAAGAAATCTCGAGAGAATGAGGCAATTTGCTGGCATATATCCCACAGAGTTAATTACGGCACAACCTGTGTCGCAATTACCTTGGGGTCACATCCTTTTACTCATTCAAAGAGTAAAAGAGGAATTATCAAGAAATTGGTATATTAATCAAACATTAACGGAAGGATGGTCACGATTCACATTGGATGAGAAAATTAAACAAAAAACGCATGAAAGGCAAGGACTATCCACAAACAAATCCTCCAATTTTTTACAACGTTTACCATTACCTCAATCCGCTCTTGCACAGGATATTTTAAAAAATCCTTATAATTTTGATTTTTTAACCCTCGGCGAAGGCGCCCATGAAAGAGAAATTGAAAAAGAACTAACAATACACGTTACTAAGTTTTTATTAGAACTTGGAAAAGGATTTGCTTATGTTGGTGCGCAAGTTCCTCTTACAGTCAACGATCACGAATTTTTTATAGATATGTTGTTTTATCATTTACAATTACGAAGCTATATTGTTATTGAGTTGAAAGGAAGAGAATTTAAACCTGCTGACACTGGACAATTAAACTTTTATTTAACCGCCATTGATAAACAAATAAAACACAAAGATGACAATCCTTCCATAGGGATTCTCTTATGCAAATCACGGGATAAAGTAATAGCAGAATATGCTTTACAAGACATTAATAAACCAATAGGTATATCTGAATTCCAGTTATCCAAAATTTTACCGAAGAAACTAAAAACAAGTTTGCCCACCATTGAGGAAATTGAAGCAGAATTCAGTAAAAATTAATATTTTACTAAAACACCTTTTCCATTTGAGCAGCTATAGAGCAATAACTAATAAAAAGATAATTTATTTTCGATTCAATGGATAATTACTTTTCCCTTTAATAAAGGGTAGTATCAACATACCTAATAGATTCACGCAATATTTAGGTTCACGAATTTCTTTAATCCCTATAATCATATTTGTATGGCCTAAGCTAGGTTGATCTTCGAATGTACCACAAAATCGATCCCATATTGATAGATTAAAACCAAAATTACTATTTGTTTCATTTGGAATTTCAGAATGATGAACTCGATGCATATCGGGTGTCACTATTACTGCACGAATTATCCTGTCAATAATACGAGGCATTTGAATATTACTGTGATTAAACAGTGTAATTGTATTTAATAAAATTTCAAAAATTATTACAGCTAATAATGGCGCACCAATTATCATTACAGCAGCAAATTTAATGAATAATGATATAAGTATTTCGATGGGATGAAAGCGCACGCCCGTAGTCACATCTATATCTAAATCTACATGATGCATTCGATGGAAACGCCAAAATAGGGGCACGGCGTGGAACATGACATGCTGTAAATAAATAACGAAATCTAGAAAAATGACCGATGTAATTATTGTTATTGTGTAATTAATTTGTGTTATATTAAATAGGCCATAATGATGTTGTAGCGCATAATATGCTGCGCCAATTAAAGCGGCTGGAAATAATAGTCGAATTAATATTGAATTAATTACGATAATGGAAATATTACTTGACCATCTTTTAATTTTAGATACCATCAGCTTTCTTTTTGGAGCTATAAGTTCCCAGATAGCAAATAGCATCAATGCACCAAAGAAAAATGCTAAACGGATTGTTATTTCATTTTTTGGAAGAATATTTATCATTGATAAATCCTGTGGTATATGTCTCCCGGGTTGCGCAGTGATTTAAATAAATTAAATATGTAATTTAATTTATTAGCTTTATATAAATCCTCATTTTCTCCACCCAGGCTACGTTATTTGATGATGTTGGTTATTAGATCGATATAGTCTTGATTTAATTGTATTGCATTGTCGTTAAAATGTATTAATAGAAAATATTTAAGGCAATTCAATTTTGAATCACTTCCTTTTTCATATTGTTCTATTGCTTCTCTTAATAATTGTGTTGCGCATAAAATCATAGCCATTAAGTCTACGATGTCTTTTATTTGCAATGATTGCAAATCATCATTGGCTGATCTGAATTCAGTTAGTTTCACCGATAATTTCGCCAATACTAGTTTAATTTGTTGCTTTTGATCATCATCATTTGCAATCAGTGAAAGTGTCTCTTCAATATAATTTATGAATATTTGATCGATCTCATATTTCAAAATATCTTTCAATATCTGCATTCTGAGTGTGTTATGCGTGCCTTCCCAATTTTCACAGACGATACTATCACGAAATAACCTTGGAATAATTGAAAAACTTTCTATCGCGCCATTACCTGCCAATACATCTAAAGAGTGATGAATATGTTCTACTGACCATACTGCTGATTGATATTTATTAAGATTGGCCAATAATCTTAACAATAATTTAACTTGATCTCCTTGCTTTTGACCCATATCAAATTCATCTTGTAATTGTACTGTTGCAAAAATCGCCGCAAGCATTGCGTTACTTTCAGATTTAATGCGTGCTAAATTTTCTTTAATGAGGGGATAATGAATAATAGCCTGATCAAATGCGATTCGATGTCGAGCATAATTATATGCAATAAAATAAGCACGCCTAGCCATAGCTAACATACAAAACGTATTAAAAAGCCGTGAAATATGTAAAACATTTTCCATGACCATTTTAAATCCTTGTTCTGGCAAGCCCATGGCAATTGCATAAGCATCATGAAAATCAATTTCTGCAGAGGCCATAGAACGCGTTCCTATTTTGTCTTTTAAACGACGAAATATATAAGAATTTCTTTCTCCGTTAGACAAAATAGCAGGAATTAAATATAATCCTAATCCTTTAGTGCCAGACATTGATTCATCAAAGCGGGCTGTCATTAAAATTAAATCGGCATTAGCATTAGAACAGAACCATTTTTCACCACGAATTCGCCATTGTTTTTGATCATCTTGAAAAGCAATCGTTGCATTTCTCCCTACATCTGATCCACCTTGAATTTCAGTTAAAAATTGTGCGCCAGTAAAATTATCAGTAAAAGAAGGGGCAATTAATTTTTGTAAATACAAATCTTTGTGTGGAAAATCATTAATTTTTTGTAATACACGAATAATCCCTGCAGAACAAGCAATTGGACAATTATGGCCAGCTTCGCCGGCTTGTGATGAAATAAACATAAAAGTTAATGCTTCTAATAATCCACCCGGCTTAGACATGCGCTCCATTATTCTTGAACCCTAAATGAAATTACCAGCGGCAATATAACTAGGATGATGCACAACTGTTTCTATTCTTTGTCCAATGCCATCGTAATGATCAACGCGTGGTAAATTTTGTGATAAATTATTTTCGATGACTAATTGATCAACTTCATTTATCATTTTTTCTGCAAATTGAGATAACTCTTTGCTGAGATTTTGGAAATTATTATTAAAATTAAATTGAATACTGTGTTGAAAATCTTTGTCAATTAAATAGGTATTTTGAGATATTGCTTTTTTCCATGATTTTAATGCTTCTCGACTGATTATATTTTCAGATTGAGATTCTTCGATTTTCATTTCAAATTCCTTTTCGATGATCAAAAGTCCTATTTTTTTCCTTCTCCCGCTTGCGGGAGAAGGAAAAAAATGTAGGAATTATTTCGTCGGAGCTGCACGTAAATATTGCGCAGGCCATTCAACAGATTGCCTCAATTCTTTTGCTGCATTTAATGACCAATAAGGATTACGCAACATTTCTCTTGCTAAAAATACTAAATCCGCTTGTCCCGTGCGAATAATATGATCAGCTTGATTGGGGGAAGTAATTAAGCCAACAGCACCTGTAGCAATATGTGCTTGATAACGAATTTGTTCTGCAAAAAGAGTTTGATACCCTGGCCCTAATGGAATTTTTGGGTTCATTAACGTCCCACCACTTGATGCATCTATAAGATCTACTCCAATTAATTTAAGGTGTTTTGCTAATTCAATACTTTCCTCTAAAGTCCAACCATTTTCATCCCAATCAGTTGCAGATATTCGCACAAATAAAGGAAACTTTTCTGGCCATACTTTCCTCATTGCACTTGCAACTTCAAGTAACAATCTAATTCTATTTTCAAAACTACCACCATAATTATCTGTTCTATGATTGCTTAATGGTGATAGAAATTCATGCAATAAATAACCATGCGCACTATGAATTTCAATCACTTTAAAACCAGCAATAATTGCTCTTTGTGCTGCCTGCGTAAATGCATTAATCACTTTTTGAATTTCTTCATGTGTTAATTCCGTAGGCGTATAAAATTCTTCTGCAAATGGGATAGATGAAGGCGCTACAGGTTGCCATCCTCCTTGATCAATATTTATTTTTCCTATGCCTTCCCAAGGTCTTTTGGTACTGGCTTTTCTACCTGCGTGTGCTAATTGAATTCCAGCAACAGCATTTTGTGATTCAATAAAGTTTATAATTTTTGCTAAAGGCGCAATATGTTCGTCAGACCAAAATCCTAGGTCATGAGGTGATATTCTGCCTTCTGCAGTAACAGCAGCTGCTTCAGTAAATATTAAAGCGGCGCCGCCAACAGCTCTACTAGCTAAATGAACAAAGTGCCAATCATTGGCTAAACCATTTACTGCAGAATACTGACACATGGGCGAAACAACGATACGATTTTTAAATTGAATTTCTCGCAGGGTTAGCGGCGAAAACAAATTAATCCCTTCACAATGTATCTTACTTTTTGAAAACGGCTTTGCCTCTTCCATGATATTTCTCCATTAGAACATATTTAATAACAGATCCTTTAGATTAAATTTGATTTTCTCTCTATATTTACATTTAATTGCATTTCGGTTGATTTAAGTTGATGAGCAGAACGTTTACCATGAACACAAAATGTTAATAATGCAGCGCATTTAACGACATTATCAAGTTGATATTTTAATTCAAGCATCTTGTCTTTCGCAGAACCCACAATCAATGCTGTACCAAGCAAAGTATCATACTCTGCTAAAAGTTTTTTACACCTAAACTGAGTAAAGCAATTTTTAAAACAAAATAACATTTTTTGACATATTGCTAATTGTTCATCATCAAACCTTGCCTTTTCGGCATTTAAAATGAGCAATGATTCCTTGAGCAATATAAAAGCATCATAATAATTTTTATCATCTATATGCTTTTTAATTTGATTATTAATCCATATTTTTCTCTGATCGGCATGATTTAAAGGATTAGCCTGCCATTTTAAATAAAAATAATATTCTTCATCAATTTCAATAAAAACACGTTTAAGCGTTGGGTTATCAGTCATAAAATGGTCTCTGAGATATTTAATCAAACCATTCAAATTATTAGACTCAACCAATTCCGATAACTTACTCTTAACTTGTTGCCCTATTTTTCCATAGGGATGTTTTAAATAAATCTTTATAATATTCGCGACGTTAGCCATTAACATATTCAATTGATTATTCGCTTGAATAATGATCTGTAAATTTCTTGCATAAATTTCCGCCTCTTCTTCTCCGAGCGGCGGATTATGATTATGAGATCTGATAACAACGGCAATTGCCTGTCTCGAATTTATAGATTGTTGACACATTTTACTTATATCTATTTGATTCACGATTGCATTAGAAAATTTCAATTCTGTTAATGCGGGCGTAGCCCATTCAACACCATCAAAAATAACTTTTAAATAATTATCATTAATTTCTGAGGGATCTAACCCATATAAAAATTTTAATTTCAATATACTCTCAAACTTCCACTCTAATGGATGTCGCCATACATTTTGAAGCAATACTTTATATGACGTTAAATCATATTTTGATATTTGAAAATTATTGATATTTATTGCAATAGCAAATTCTGATACTGGAGATATAATTATTTTGAAATCTTTATTAATTAATTCTTTTATATTATCTACAATCATGTTGATATTTCTGACATAGATATATTTTTTACATCCCTTGCCAACCCAGTCAATTTCTTTCTTTATATGTGATGCTAAAATAACAGGATCAACATGAATGAGTGAAATACGACCTTCATTACCGATTAGAAATATAATATTACAGGTTGAAAAATCGGATGTAACCAAACCGGAAACACTTTGCGGATTATTTTTAATATCTACTCTAGCCATTGTTCCTTCAGGCACATAAACATATTTCATATTAACTCTCTTATATTGCTATTTATACTATTTATTAATTTCGGTAAATAAATATGAAACTATTTAATACCTCTAAAAACATTATCCTTTAATACAAATTATGGGCACCATATGTGCGACTTTTTTTGCTAATCCAGCAACATGCGCAGCCTCAACGACATCTTTTACGTCCTTATATGCTTCAGGCGCTTCTTCAGCAACACCTCGATAGGAAATACTGCGAATTAAAATTCCGCGATGTTCTAATTGCTGTATTAATTCTCTGCCATGCCATTTTTTTGATGCTTGTGTACGACTGATTGCACGTCCCGCACCATGACATGCTGAACTTAAAGATTTTATTTCGGCTTGTTTCATACCAGTCAAAATATATGATCGTGTTCCCATGCTACCACCAATTATAACAGGCTGTCCTGTATTTATATAATGTGCTGGTAAATCTGGGTGTCCTGGACCAAATGAACGTGTTGCACCTTTGCGATGAACAAATAAACATTGTTGTTTTCCATCGATAAAATGAATTTCTTCTTTACAGGTATTATGGGATACATCATAGAGTAATTTCAGTGATGAACTTGGAATAACTTTTGCAAAAGCTTCTCGCGTAAAATGTGTAATTATTTGTCTATTGGCTAATGCGCAATTAATTCCTGATCGCATTGCGCCCAAATAAGATTTTCCTAAATCAGAATTAATGGGTGCGCAAGCTAATTCGCGATCAGGTAATTCAATATCATAGCTTTTTGCAGCAATTACCATACTTCGTAAAAATTCCGTACCTATTTGATGACCTAAACCACGCGATCCACAATGGATACTAATAACAATATCTCCTTCACGAATATTAAATGCACGCGCAATTTCATCATCATAAATTTCTTTAATTTCTTGCACTTCTAAATAATGATTACCTGATCCTAATGTACCCATTTCCATATGTTGTCGTTCTTTAGCGCGAATTGAAACTGCTTCGGGTATTGCACCTGACATACAACCGTGTTCTTCAATATTTTCTAAATCTTCTTTACTACCATATCCCTTTTTTACTGCCCATTTAGCACCACCCATTAACATGTCATCCATTTCGTTCACATTTAATTTAATTGCGCTTTTACTGCCAACACCGGCAGGAATGTGATAAAACAATGCATCAGCCAGTGTTTCTTTGTTCTTTTCAATATCTGATCGATTTAAATTAGTTAATAATAAACGCACACCACAAGAAATATCGAAACCAACACCACCCGCAGAAACAACGCCCCCTTTATTTGGATCAAATGCAGCAACACCACCGACGGGAAATCCATATCCCCAATGCGCATCCGGCATTGCGTAAGCAGCATTTACGATGCCAGGTAATTTTGCGACATTACAGAGTTGTTCATACACCTTCATGTCCATTTCTTTAATTAATTCTTTGGTTGCAAAAATAATTGCAGGAACACGCATTTTTCCTTGCGGTAAAATATGCCATTCATATTCGGTTTGTTGATGGAGTAAATTTAAATCCATTGCGGTGCTCCTTAGAAATAAATTTGTAACAATTATTGAAACCCGGGTTGCGTCCTTTATATTAACTATTTATTTAGAATAACTATAAATTTTATAAATAAATATTTATTACGATTGACTTCACCCAGGCTACACGTCTATTACACATTGTGCTAACCATAATTCATTTTGTTGCTGTACTTTTAATTCGGTAAAAGTTGCGCCTTTAACGTCTACCGCAGGATGATGTTTTTTACGATCAATTTTTTCTCCACGCAATGTTGCTGTCAGTTGTAAATCATTAATTTCCACATGAAATTCAGAAAAAAGCATCTGGCGCGTTTCTATTTGAAAAATAATGGCATTAAGCCAATCGACTAATAACACTTCTATATCAGGTGCAGAGCATGTGATAGAAACAGTGTCTATTGCATTCACATATAGAGGATCAGTTATCACCCCTGTTAATGCCATAGCAGCCATGGCAAATGCCTGTGCAATTGTTTTTCCATAACCTCGCACACCGATATCTGCATCGTGAGAAAAATGTTCCCATTTTTGATAAAAATCTGATGATAAATTCTTATTATCTTCATTAATGTTTGATAATACATATGTTGCCAGTGAGGCATATTGACGATTTGGTTTACTTTCAAAAAGATCAAATTCAGTGATTTTAATTGGTATTAATGCATTAACTGTAACATTTCCAAGTTGTTCATAGACATTTTTAGCCAACCACGTGTTTTTTAATTTGGCCAATGCAATATGAGCAAAATAAGCTCTTTCTTTTTTTATTTTTTCATTAGCTGGAATTATTGCATGTAATTTATCATATAAATCATTCAATAACGGCGCATCTAGTGCAACTATGATATGCCTAGAACTTAATATTGAAATTTTTGTCGCTTTAATTTCGAAAGAGGGAAAAGGTGTTTGTGAAAAATATTTATTTACATCTTCTTTAATTTCATCTCTTAATTTTTCATCGATTTCACCGACAAATACCAAAGTGATGTGGAATGACTCAATAGGATGCCATATAATTTGATGCGACATCCCTAGGAATTTTTCTTTTAATAATTGCTGAATTTTGATTAATTCACTTAACCACGGTTTTATAGCAAGCCCAAAAAATAGCCGATGTTTTTTTTCCTTTGCTTTATTTGAATTTTCCATTTCTCTGCCCTTTATCTCATTGAATCGTTTCCACCAATTATAGCCATTAATAATTAAGCTATTTGATCATGAATTTTACATTGTATACCTATCCATTTTCTGATAATTTTGATGACATTTTTGGGCTATAATATAAGATGAAAAACACCTTACAAAGGGAGGGTTCGGTTATGAAGCTTGTTAAGTCTACAAAAATAATATGTCTTGCTCTATGTTTGTTTTTTGGGAGTGTTGTAGCTACAGATGCTAATGCATATGTCTACGTTGGTGTAGGTCCAGGATGGGGAGGATGGGGACATCCTTATTATCATCCCTATTGGGGAGGTTATGGATATTATCATCCATACTGGGGAGGTTATGGTTATTATCATCCATATTATCGCCCGTATTATTATCCTTACTATCGTCCTTATTGGTACAGACCCTACTATTATCCCTATTACTATCGTCCTTATTATTATGGGCATGGTTACTATCCTTACTATTAATAAATCGACGAAATTATGTTTAACAAACATTTAAGGTGCCGCTGCTTGAGGAGCAACGGCATTTTAATTTTAGGAGTTTGTTAAATTTAAATTGAGATTTGGCCCTTGAATTACATTTTTATTAGGTCCTTGTTTTAATCCTTTTATTTCCACTTTATCATTAATAAATAAAATTGTTATTTCTGTATTTTGATTTTTCCACACTGATGTTGTCGCTGTAGCTCCAAAAAAATTGACGCTATTGCTAGTTGTTGGCGGTCCTAACATTAAATTGACTTGGCTCATATCCATGCCCACTTGGATTTTATTATAATTTTCTTGTGTAATTTGCGTACACGCTGATAGTGTAAATATGACAAAAATACCGATAATTAAAAAATTAATAAAATGATTTATCTTGTTCATCGCTGATATCCCATTAATCGTAAAATTATATTAGCTGTTTCAAAATCTATAATATTTAAAACTCATTACTCAACTCCACCACTCCTGTCTGCCAAAGGTTTAACATTATGTTTAACTGGAAACATCAACCTATTTGAATAAGCTAAAGCTAATGTTGAAACAACTAAGGTTAAATGTATCACCACTTGCCACATGACTAAATTATTCGGTTTTTGTGACGGATCCAAAAATGTTCTTAATAAATGAATCGATGAAATGGTCACCAATGCAACACCTAATTTAACTTTCATAGTACCTGCTTTAATTTCGTCTAACCATTCTGGACTATCAGGATGATTAGCTAAATTAAGTCGTGATACAAAAGTTTCATAACCACCAACAATTATCATAATTAGTAAATTAGCAATTAGAACTACATCGATTAAGTCTAGCACTTGCATCATTGTTTGCGTTTCATCATTATCCAGCATATGCCTGACTAAATTCGTTAGACCAAAACCAAATTCAACAACATACAGCGTTAAAACGATGATCAATCCAAAATAGAGTGGTGCTTGCAACCAACGGCTTGCAAATATAATGGGTGGTAAAGATTGTTTAAATTGATACATGCTAAACCGTCTCCTTACGATATAATGTATTTAAATTAAGGAGCCATATTATGACACAAGGAAAAATCTATCCAGTATTACCTGCAGCAAAACAACATGCATGGATTAATGAACAGCAATATCAACAGCTTTATCAACAATCCCTACAAAATCCCAATGAATTTTGGTCTGAGCAAGCAAAAATAGTTCTCAATTGGTCGCAACCATGGCAAACCATTCAAACAGGATCATTAAAAGAAGGCAATGTACGTTGGTTTGTCGGTGGAAAATTAAATGCTTGTTACAATTGTCTCGATCGACATTTACCGCAACGTGCTTTGCAAACAGCTATTATTTGGGAAAGTGATGATCATGAACACAGTCAACATATTACATACGCTGATTTATATACGCAGGTGTGTCGATTTGCGAATGCATTAAAAAATTTAGGCGTGGAAAAAGGCGACAGAATTTGTATTTATTTACCCATGATTCCTGAAATTGCTGTTGCCGTTTTAGCATGTGCAAGATTAGGCGCCATTCATACTGTGGTATTTGCAGGATTTTCTTCTCACGCGTTACAAGAACGCATTATTGATGCTGATTGCAATATCGTAATTACAGCTGACGAAGGCATTCGTGGTGGCAAAACCGTACCATTAAAAACTAATGTTGATCATGCTTTAACAGATACGCACGTAAAAAATGTTATTGTGATTAAAAGAACTGGAAATACAATTTCATGGAATAAAAACCGTGATTTGTGGTATCACGAATTAATTAAAAAAGAACCTGCTGAATGTCCTATAACAGAAATGGATGCAAATGATCCGTTATTTATTTTGTATACTTCCGGATCGACTGGAAAACCAAAAGGTGTGTTGCATAGTACCGGTGGTTATTTATTATATGCAGCGATGACGCATAAATTAATTTTTGATTATCATGAAAATGAGATTTATTGGTGTACTGCTGATGTAGGTTGGGTCACTGGTCATTCTTATATTATTTATGGTCCGCTCGCTAATGGTGCAACAACAGTTATGTTTGAAGGAATTCCAACTTACCCAACACCTGCACGATTTTGGCAAATTATCGATAAACACAGAATTAACATTTTTTATACAGCGCCAACTGCGTTACGCGCATTAATGCGTGAAGGAAATGATTTCGTCACAGCAAGTTCGCGAAAAACATTACGTATATTAGGAACAGTTGGTGAACCCATTAATCCAGAAGTATGGCAATGGTTTTATGAAATAGTCGGTGATAATCGTTGCCCGATTGTTGATACATGGTGGCAAACTGAAACAGGTGGTGTATTAATTTCGCCATTACCTGGCACAACTGCATTAAAAGCAGGATCTGCAACAAAACCATTTTTTGGTATTGTGCCAAATATTGTCGATGATAATGGACATATTTTAAATGGTGAAACCAATGGTAAATTAGTTATTTCACAACCTTGGCCAGGACAATTATTAACTATTTATAATAATCAAGAACGTTTTTTAAATGGTTATTTAAAACCATTTCCCGGACATTATTTTACCGGTGATGGCGCACATCGTGATGCTGATGGATATTATTGGATCACCGGTCGAATTGATGACGTCATTAACGTTGCCGGACATCGTTTAGGCACAGCTGAAATTGAAAGTGCATTAATTAAACATCCTGCCGTTGCTGAAGCAGGTGTCGTTGGATATCCCCATGAAATTAAAGGCCAAGGTATTTATGCATTTGTAGTATTAATGAAAGATATTGAAGGTAATGAAGTGTTACATAATGCATTAATTAAATGGGTGCGTGATGAAATAAGTCCAATAGCCTCTCCCGATATAATTCAATTTACAATGGGTTTACCTAAAACACGATCAGGAAAAATAATGCGCCGTATTTTGCGCAAAATTGTGGAAAATGAAACGGATACTATTGGTGATATTTCCACATTAGCTGATCCTGAAATTGTGCAGACTTTAATTGTGGATCATCAGCAATTGATGGAAGGGAAGTTGTTGTCGAAGTAATTTTTTTTAACTAGGAAGCACATAATGTATAAAGGATTTCTTGATAGAATTAATTCCTTAGTCAAAAACTGAACATGATATATAACTTTCATATATCGAGAGGAATTGTTATAAATTATTTATACTTTATCAATATCACTGCTGTAGGAATATACACTTGCTGCATCCTATGTTTATAACCACCGACTAAAAATGATTTGTACATTGTGAGATTATTTTATGCGTAAACAAATTGATTATCAGCATTTTGAAAACGTTGAAATGAGAGTTGGGACGATCATTAGCGCTAAGATGAATCAAAAAGCAATTAAGCCTGCATATATCCTTACAATAGATTTTGGGGAATTTGGTATAAAAAAGAGTTCAGCACAAATAACTCAGCATTATTCGACAGATACTCTCATTGGAAAGCAAATTATTGCTGTAATGAATTTCCCCGATAAATTAATTGCCGGCGTTAAATCTGAAGTTTTAGTATTAGGATGCACGACTGAACAAGGCACCATCCTCATTCAACCCGATAGACAAACTCCAAATGGCGTGATAATCGCTTAATCAAAAATTATTATTACAAATTTTATCGGTATTGCAATTGATATTTATTTTGTATAAACAATCGCGGGATCATAAGTTAAACGCCATTTTATGTTATCTACTTTAAATTTGTACGCCATTTTTAAACTCATATCAATAAAATGGCGCCTAATTAGGCTTATTCAGCCTCAATAGGGGTCGCTCAAATATGGTTTAAAAGGGATGCCATTGGATGAATTAAAGAGGCAATACAATCATGAGAAGAACAGTAAATAGCAAACAAACTTTTTTTAAAACGCTTTCATATGCCCACCAAAAATAGATCTAACATGATAAATAGAGACCCATGCAGTGTAATCACATTCTTAAGGATCCTGATTGCTCAGGTGGTTTTACTTTAAGCTCATTTTTAGGTGTCTTAAACAATGAATTCATTTTTTGCTCAAAATTATTTTAGCTTGAGTGACAAAATTTTAAAATCATAAGCATATTGAAATTTCTAGACTTGCTTTATTATCAAATTATATAAATGCATTAATTCTTCAATATCATACAATGTAATTATAAATTTTTATTATTATATGACTCATCCAATAATTATTTATTTCAATTTGCTTCATCGGATCTGGGGTCTTCGTATATCCCTCGTCAATGAGATGGTCCAATTAATGTTGAAACAACTTTAGTAATAAGTTTATTTAAACTAGATGAAATTCCTAATTAAAACATTAATTATTACATTCTATAATTTACTAGCCTTTGTTTCGTGCAAGAAAAGACATGGGCTATACTCATATTAGAAATTTAAAATGATCGAGTAATATAATGTTGAATTTCATCCAAAACTCTTTTTTCACCCTCTTTGGCCGAAGTCACATCACCTTAGATAATTTATTAACTGGTTCAGACTATAAGTTGATGTCTGTTTTGGAACAAAACATAGATAAACTGCACAGAGACGAAGCCGGTTTAGATCCTTTTCATGCACGTGATCGCAAATCTTTGGGTCAAGTAACTTTGAATATCCGCGAATTACTCTCTCAGTTCAACATTTGTGGTGATAACACTGAAAAATTTAATTGGACAGAATTAATGCAGCATGAAGCATTAGATATTCCTCCAGTTGTACATTTTACATGGTTGGGTTCAGCATTAGTGGATCATGACCCCAAGCGCAAAGAAATGAAAGAAAATATAGAAACATGGCGCAATCAAAATCCTCATCTTCCAATCATTATCTGGACTGATCAAACAAATAAACAAGCAACTGATCTAACCCCCTTTATGCATGATATGAAAGATTGGTGTCAGATGAATAATATTGCATTAATTAACGTAGACGATGTTTTCGCAGGTAAGATGTTAAGAGAAGCGCTATATCTATTGGAATTACATTTAGGAAATTTTGGTGCTGCCTCTGATATTTTTCGATTAATCTTATTGTGGCATTTTGGTGGTACTTGTTCTGATATAGACATTAGATGTTTAGCTAAGCTTAATTTAAAAAGCAAAACTGGTTTTAAAATAGATGGAGAGGGCCATAAGGATGAGGAAACTGAAAGGCATCGTCTGAGTATATTATGCAATGATGTGCTTCAAAGTGTACCTCAGCAAATTATTGTGAAAGAACTGCTTGATTCAATTGCGCAAAATTATAATAAACAGTTAGTAGATATATTTACTAAAGGTATTAATTGCAGCTTAATTCAGGTGGGTAACCCTACAGTTTATAATGCAGCGTTGGGTTTAGAAGACTTCGAATATCGTCGTGGTGTCTTTATAAAAAACTTTAAATTACAGCAAGGCAATTACGTCGTGAATCAACTATTGAAAGAAGTGGACCTGGAGTCTATGTCAAAGTGCTTAAAAATAAGCAATTAGGCGTTGATTACGAATACATATCAAATAAAGATTTTAGTTTTGCTTCATATTCATCATGGTTACAACATTTTTCAGATCAAGATCCCTATACAGAAGAAGACCGCGTACGCGTCATAAAACATATTTTAAATGGAATTTTACGGGATTTACAAGATGAACCCCATTTTTTTAGATTTGATATTTATGCAAAAACAATAAACAAATATAAAATTGCCAATATTCTTTTATATTTATTAGTGCAGCATTTTCCTGATGTTTTACAAAAAATTCATTATGCTTGTTTTTATGAAGCTTGTGATAATGTTAATGCATTGAAATTTATTACCGAAAATAAACAATATTTCCCAAATCTTCAACTTGATAAAATTGAACTCATGAGGCTTTTAGGCTATGCCTAAATTGTTTGCATTGCGATGGTTTAAAGAAAATATAGGTTATGATTTTAATGAAATCAGTGAATACTCCAAAATGCCATTTTTAACCCGTCTTTGTTTATATGGTAAATTTAATTCATTTGACGAATTTAAAGCGATTTTTCTATGCGCAATTGAATTAGGAGCAAGCGCTAATCCAGATACAGTAAAGGGAATTAGTCCATTAGGAATAATATGCGCTTCTCCGAACGACAAAGATTTTATTCAAAAATTCGATTTCATTTTGCAACATACAGATAGAAATGGATTGAATTGCTTTTTTGAAAATCCTTTATGTAATCTATTAAAACAGCCACTCGATCCTACTACGACTTTAGCTGTTAAAAAATTATTAGCAAGGTCAGATGTAATAGTAGATAGATATGGTTCTGGTGAAGAGTTTGATAATACAAGGGAATTTGGAACACCCATGCATTATGCAGTACGGAATTTAGATGTTACCGCAATAAAACTATTATTAGATCGGAGTCCAAAAGACGTAGTAAGTCCATTTTCATTTGATAGAAGACATAATATGACTACAGTGTTTGGGTTGATAACAAAACTAATTGAAGCAAATAAGCAGAATATAGCAGAAAATCCAAGCCCTTCTTTGCTCGAGACTAAACAAATACTCGAGCAAATACGTGAATTATTGCAAAAGAAAATGCAACCTGCTGATGAAAATTAGATAACTTCAACTGCCCAGAAAAACAAGCCATGATAATATTTACAACTAATTGTATTGTTGAAATTATATTGTTAATATTTCCACGCATTTCATAATAGAAATACTTGAAAATATCCATTCAACCATAAACGATCAATTACAAACAACCAATAAAATAGACGCAAATATTCTACCTATTGAAATATTATTGCGCTATTCAAACTTGAGAAACAACCAATCATATTCACCCGGTTTTAATGGCTCATCAAACATAATAAATGTACATTTTAATTGTTTTATTGTGTTTAAAACGTCATTAATTACCCAACTGAGTGTCTGTCTCTACTTTATATATTTTGGCGCTGATTTTATCTGCAACATCCGAAATACTGTCATGTCTTATTTGATTGGCGGAATCATTCTTAGCTTGTTCAAAATTATCTGCGAAGTCTTTTTCATCACACCACACCATGCCTACCGATAAAATATCTGACGGATCCTCGATATTCACCGCATTTAATACTCGCGTTGGCGCCTGAAAAAATTGTTGATAAGTTTGATTGCCAATGGTAATTGGATTCATTTTATCTTTTGGTGGTAACCAGGCATTATAAAAATCATTAAACGTTTTATTCTCATGTAATTTACGGTATAACACACCGAGTACCAGTGGTGTTTTAGCTTCTCGCGCTTGATAATAAAGTTGTTTAAGTATTTCTAGTTGATCGTCTTTATTTTGAGAAACCAAAACTGATAAAGCTTCGTCAAATTGTTGCTTATTAAATAATTCGAAAAATTGATGGGTTGGCATTTGTTTTACCTCATAATAATAATTAAAAATAAGTAAGGTGATATTCCATATCTTCTATTTAAGCTGCATGTGACAAATATTTTTCCCAAACTTGTAACATGGATTCTTGGTCTTCATCATTCATTAAACTTAACCAAGTTCGCGCAGTTCTAGCGACGTGTTCTTTATTTAAATCATAAATCTTTTGGCCTTTGGTAAGTAAACTGATATTAACCACTCTCTTATCTTTTTTGCTGCGATTACGCTTTAACAAACGTTTTTCGATCAACCGATCAATCATTTGTGTAGTATTAGCTTGTGAAAAAAATAATATATTTGCTATTTGCGTCATGGTGCATTCTGAGTTATCACCAACCACCAATAGAATTTGCAATTGCGCCGCACTAATATTGCCAGCTAATTTTAAAAATTGTTGTTCTGAACGTAATGTTGCCTTACGCATTTTAGCATTGAGCATTACAAAGCGTTGCACACGTTGTTCAAGATTTGATTTGCCAGATGTATTCATAGCAATATTATATATACTTAATTTAGTTAAGCAAATAGTTAATTAAATTAAGTTTTGAGATGACCAAAGCCCCTTGCGCTTTTTTATTGCGCTTAGCTATAGAATTAGCTCAGCAATGTTCATTCATTTTTTAAAGCGGTTTATTAGCCATTGCATTGAATATCCTTGCTGCGACGTAACAATTAATCACTATCACTCAAACCTAATAGGAATGATTTAGAATGAAATCCACTTAAAAATGTACTAAGATGCCCGAGGTTTTTTCACTTAGAGGCATGATGCATGAAATCCACAATCCGAAAACCTAACTTCGCTATCTGTTTAGTCTCGGCAATTGCAGCGCTCGCAGGATTATTATTTGGCTTTGATACAGGCATTATTTCAGGCGCGTTATTATTTATTCAAAAAAGTTTTACATTAACGGCTGGATTAAAAGAAATCATTGTTAGTAGCGTGTTATTCGGCGCGATGATTGGATCATTAGGTAGCGGTTATTTAACAGATACCTATGGTAGACGTGGCATTATGTTAATTATTGCATTGATGTTTATTGCAGGCACCCTCATCGCATCACTGGCAATAAATATCAGCATGATTATTTTAGGTCGGATATTTATTGGTATTGCAATCGGCGTTGGTTCTTATACAGCACCTTTATATATTGCTGAAGCTGCGCCAGCTGAATGGCGCGGCGGTTTAGTGTCACTCAATCAATTAGCGATTACTATCGGCATTATGTCTTCTTATTTTATTAATTACGCATTTATCAATACTGAAACATCGTGGCGGTTAATGTTTGCAATTGGCATCATACCTGCTGTTTTATTAGGTATTGGCATGATATTTCTTCCTGAAAGCCCCCGTTGGTTAGTGAAAGAAGGGCGCTCCGAACAAGCAAGAAAAATATTGGTTTATTTACGAGGCAATCAACAAGTTGATCATGAAATACGCTCCATTGAAAATAGTTTGCAAATTCGGAAGGCTAAATTATCAGAATTATTTGCGCCTTGGATTCGAAATGTATTATTTCTTGGAATTTTCCTCAGTTTTTTACAGCAAGTGATTGGTATCAACGCCATCATTTATTATGCGCCCACCATCTTTCAAATGGCGGGTTTTCATGATACATCAAGTTCAATTTTAGCTACGGTAGGAATAGGTATTGTTAATGTTTTATCAACCATTTTCGCCATTTTTTATCTCGATAAAATAGGTCGCAGACCTTTATTATTTAGTGGATTAATTGGTATGGGATTAAGTTTATTTTGTTTAAGTTTAACATTTCATTATGCATCGTTGGCGCCCTATCTCAAATGGTGTTCTGTAGCTAGTACATTTATTTATATCATTTGTTTTGCATTCAGCCTGGGTGCATTACTGTGGTTAATGGTTTCAGAAATATTTCCTTTAGAATTACGCGGCGCGGCGATGGGTATTGCTGTCTTTAGCTGTTGGTTTGCTAATTTCTTAGTTTCTTCAACTTTTTTAACTTTAGTAAATGCATTAGGCACCGCTGATACTTTTCTTTTATATACCATAATGTGTATTGTGGGATTAATAATAAGTTATTTTATTGTGCCCGAAACCAAAAATATTTCTTTGGAAAGAATTGAAGAAAATATTCGCAAAGGTTTACCATTAAAACAAATTGGTCAACCTATTGCAGAAAATATTCCGGAAATTGAGATGCCATAAATTATTAAAATAACTTAGGAATTTTTTATGTCAAAACAAAATATAATAGTTGGTGATATCGGCGCAACCAAATGCGCCGCTGCAATTGTTGAATACGATAACGAATCAAAAAATTTATCCTGCATAAAACAATTCTCAACCAAATTAAAAGATCATCAATCCTTACATGAATTATTTCATAAAATAGAATCTCAATTAGAAGTAAAAATGTCTGATGCTAATGCTATCTGTATTGGCGCCGCTGGAATGTATAATGGTGAACGACTGTTATTAGAATCTGGCTATCCCTATGACATGTGTTTTGCTGAAATAGCAAAAAATTCAAAATGGGCACCATTTACAGTGATTCATGATTATGCACCGATAATATGTTCCACATTTACTTCTCATGTAGACTCTCCCAATCATATTAAACAATTAAATCAATGCGCTATTAATCCTTATGGTCGACGTGTTGCGTTAGGCATTGGCACAGGTTTAGGCCTTAAAGATGGCGTGCTATTTTCAAATGGTGATTTTTGGTTAGGCACCAATGAAATGGGTCATATTGGTACCACACATCCGCCGATGACAGATCACTATTATATTAATCGCCACAAAGAATTAATTTCTTATTTACATGCCGCCGGCGTTTTAAAACCCCATGAGCCATTAAGTTTTGAAAAAATTCTTTCAGGCCGCGGTGTAGTTCGCTTACATCAATTTATACATCGTAATGCGGAACAATTAACCCCCGAAGAAATTGGACAAATTATTCGCGATGGTCACGCACAAGAAACATTAGAAATATTTGCCTGGTATTTAGGATTATTTGTAGGCACAGTGCAATTAACATTTATGCCAGATGGTGGCATTTGGATTACTGGTGGCGTAGCGCTAAATCATATTGATGCATTCGATACACCTGAATTTTTTAAAGGAATTGAAGCCTCTCCCGCTTATTTAGATCAACGTAAACAATTTCCATTAGCGGTATTACGTCATACTGATCACGCTTTTATGGGTGGTGCCTATTATGCGGTTAAACGCTTATTACATCTTTAAATTCATTGTTGTAATAATTCAATATTCTTAACAAACTTTACTATCCATATATAGCAAGCAATCATATCAAATAAACACTATTTTAAATTTGTATTTCCTTAATTGGAGAAATAGACTTTGGAAACAAAAATTGTCAGAGTAGGCATCGGCGTTATTATCAATAAAGATGACAAAATATTATTAGGCAAAAGACGCGGTTCACATGGAGAAGGCACATGGTGTTTTCCGGGTGGCCATCTTGAATTTAATGAAACGCCAGAACAATGCGCTGTAAGGGAAGTTAAAGAAGAATGTGATTTAGAAATTAGTCATATTACGCGCGGCCCTTGGACACATGATGTTTTTGAAATAGAAAATAAACGCTATATTACATTATTTTTATTAGCAAAATTTAAATCAGGAGAACCGCGTGTTTTAGAACCCACTAAATGTGAGACTTGGGAATGGTTTGAATGGTCTAATTTACCGCAACCGTTATTTGTTCCCATCAAAAATTTAATTCATTTAAAAGATAAGTGATAGCAATGTCTGATCAAACATTTTATCTTCAAGCTTTAATTTATTTAAGTGCCGCTGTTATTGCAGTTCCTCTTGCAAAACGTTCAGGATTAACATCTGTATTAGGTTATTTATTAGCTGGCATGATTATTGGGCCATGGGGATTAAAGCTCATTACCAATGTCGACACAATTATTCATATCGCTGAATTTGGTGTGGCATTATTACTATTTTTGATCGGCTTAGAATTAAATCCACAAAGATTATGGCAATTACGCCGATCTATTTTAGGCATGGGTGCCACACAAGTCATTTTAAGTATCGCTGTAATTAGCGGCATTTGCTTATTATTTCAGTTATCCCTTGCAGTATCATTAGTGATTGGTATGGGATTTGCCATGTCATCTACTGCAATCGCATTACAAACTTTAACCGAAAAAAATTTACTTAACACACCCGCGGGACAAAATGCTATTTCAGTATCATTATTTCAAGACATCGCAGTCATTCCACTGATATTAACACTGACGCTTTTAGAACCAAACACAACTATTAATACTATTTATGAACATTGGCCTAATATCATTAAAGCAATTATGTTAATTGTGGGATTAATTGCTGTGGGTCGTTTTCTGTTACGCCCTATTTTACGATATATTGCCAATACAGGTCTTCGTGAAATATTTATCGCCTTATCACTATTATTAGTGATTGGCACCGCCATGCTAATGCAATCCGTTGGATTATCAATGGCATTAGGTACTTTTTTAGCAGGCGTTATCCTAGCAGATTCAGAATATCGCTATGAATTGGAATTAGATATAGAACCATTTAAAGGGCTTTTATTAGGATTATTTTTTATTGCCATTGGCATGTCACTCAATATCGGTTTATTTTTAAAGCATGTCATATTAATTCTTTGTTTGACGGTAAGTTTGATCATTATTAAATATTTAATATTGTTTTATATTGCTCGTGGTTTCAAAGAGAAACGATTAGAAACACAAATATTTGCTTGTTATCTATCACAAGCGGGCGAATTTGCATTTGTGTTATTTAATATTGCTTTTACACAAAAAATTATTTCACAATATGTAGCAGATCTCATCAGTAGTGTTGTTGCATTATCAATGCTGTTGACACCGTTTATATTGATCGCTTTTGAATATATTGTGCTACGTAAAAAACAAATAATGCCTGAACGAGAGGCCGATAACATTGATGAACATCATCCAGTAATTATTGGCGGCTTCGGTCGAGTCGGCGGTATCATCGGTCGCTTATTACTGGCTGCAGGAATTCGCACTACAGTTATTGATCGCGATCCTAATCAAATAGCATTAGTGCAAAAATTTGGTTATCGCGCCTATTATGGGGATATTACCCGATTAGATTTATTATTAACTGCCGGTGCGGCAAAAGCTAAATTACTTATTTTAGCGATTGATGATAGTAAAGCAGCACTTGAAACCGCTAAATTAGCAAAACAATATTTTCCTCATTTAAAAATAATTGCTCGCGCACGCGATCGTTTTGGTGCTTATGAATTTATCAGCGAACATATTCCTGTTTTTCGTGAAACTTTTGGCTCCGCAATTGCAATGAGCGAAGCTGCTTTAATTGCATTAGGCCATAGCGCCTATAGTGCCAGAAGATCTGTCATTAGTTTCCAAAAACATGATGTCATATTATTAAACCGCGGCGCCAAACACCGTGATGATGAACAAGCATTAATTACACTGGCTCAACAAGGGCGTGCGGAATTAGAAAAATTGTTACATACCGAAGAAAAATTACAGAAAGAAAATTGAATAATCGTTGATAATTATTAATTCATCTTTTTTCGCAATTCATTGCACTCAAACACGAATTTTTAAGGAATAGATATGCCAAATGCTATTGTTAATAATATTAATATTTACTATGAATTGCACGGTAAAGGCCAACCATTAGTTCTCATTGCAGGTTATTCTTGTGATCATACGTTTTGGACAGGGATGCTAGATAAATTAAGCCGTTATTTTCAAGTTTTAATATTTGATAATCGCGCGATTGGTAGAACAAAAGATAGTGGAGAACCTTTTACTATCGAAACAATGGCTGAAGATACAGTTAGTCTAGTTCAACATCTAGGCCTAGAAAAACCTCACATTGTTGGTCAATCCATGGGTGGAATTATTGCTCAGTATATTTCTAAAAAATATCCCTACATTATTCATAAACAAATAATTTTAAATTCAACAGCAAAAATAAATGTAGCCGCAATAATGGTGATAGAAGGAATAATTAAACTTTTTAACGACAATGTTTCTCTGGAGCATATTATTGATGTTAGTATTCCTTGGTTTTATTCAAGCCAATTTTTATCAAATCCAAAAAATATCACGACATTAAAAACTCTTTTTATGAATAATCCCTATCCCCAATCTATCATGGATTTAGGACGACAATACCATGCCATCAAATCAGCTAACACAAGACCATTTCTACATGACATAAAATCTCCAACGCATGTCATAGCCTCAGAACATGATTTGGTTACATTACCCAGTGAAAGTTACGAAATTAAACAAAAAATACCCAACGCAACAATTTCGGTAATACCAGGCGGACATTCAAGCCCAGTTGAACAACCTCAAGAAGTCAATAACGAAATTCTCAAATTTTTAATCAAATAGAATAACTACAAGGAGAGCGTCCGTGTTTAGATTAAAAGACTTGCGTATATTACTGGTATTATTAATTATAAAGCAGTGATTGATCAAAATAATTTGGTTCATTACGCAATTCTGTCAGTAAAAATTTAGCTTTATCTGAATACATTTTTTCATCCAAAGGAATATATTGCTCTATTTCTAAAACTTTATTTAGCCACCGAACCGCTTCTTCATCATTTTTATCATGCTTATGATCCCGACACACCAAAGCCAATGTATAACATGCCATCACATCATTCTGATTTGCCAAATGAATAAGTCTCGCATGCGCGCCACATGAATCATGACGAGCGCCGATATATAAATCCCAATAGATATTTTTATAGTGATCTGAATTTAAAAAATGAATTTTACGATTGGGATAATTCTCATGATAAAACAAAGTAGAACGATGCGATGGAAAAATTTTATCAATTATTTTTTTTACATTTTTGTTAGGCATGACTACTTCAATCCTTAGAATATGAGTTATAGTAAGAAATTTAGCGATAATACTAGTAATATCATAACAGCTTAATAATTGATATGATAATAACTTTCAATGCAAGGGACTAAACAATGTCAGATATTTGTTCTATAAAACCCTTAATTAATAAGCTAGGCATTAAATCAGGCCACAAAATTTTTATTGCTCAACCGCCTGAAAATTATTTAATTGAATTGGGCGAACTGCCTGACAAGGTTATTAAGAGTAATAAATTAATCACAAACTTAGATTTTATTCATTTCTTTACCAAAGAAATTATTGAGCTTGAGCAATATTTTCCCAAGCTCAATAATTATTTAAGAAATAACGGCGCATTATGGATAAGCTGGCCTAAACAAAAATCAAAAATAAAGACCGATCTCAATGAAAATATCGTACGAGAAATTGGCCTTAAAAATGGATTAGTTGATGTAAAAGTGTGTGCAATTAACGATATATGGTCTGGATTAAAATTTGTTTATCGTATTAAAGATAGAACCCCTACAAAAAATTAACCAAAACATATAATTCTACAGAAGCAATATGGCCTCTCATAAATATAATTTATACTATACTTATATTATTAAATAAAAAAATTTGATTGGAGGAATACCATGGAAAGCATAGACAATCAGAAAAGGAAAAAAACCGCACAAGAAATGTGGAATGAACATAAAGAAGAACTGAAAAGTGGCGTAATATCACTTGAAACATTAAAAGATCTTAAAGACAATCTTATTAGTAGTGATATAGAATTTTTTACCGACCTTGTTCATAATGGGGAAATGTCAAAAGATGCAATTTTCAAACTTACGGAAGGCCTCATTAAATTAGAACCACCACATAGCACTCACTCTCCCATTATACGTCAAAATATTTTAGCCAGAGCATTGTTTATGTATGACAATCCTGTAATTGATGAAAAAACCAGAGACCAGTTCATATCATATGATCCAAATGTTATTCGAAATCTTTCACAATATGTGACAGATGATCAAATTAAATTCTTAATTGCTGGGGGCGTTAAGGAAGAGGACATTGCAAGTGTTGCATTTTTTAATACCATTGGTAGTGCGTTTGGTAATCCACTCATGTCTAAAGCAGCAACAATTTCCATGGATGGACCCAATAGACATGAACGAGAAATATTAATTACCATGTCTAATTTATTTAAAGGCGAAGCAAAAATAACACGCCCGCCTCAAGAAATTTTAAAAGAAAGAATTGATATAATTATAAACGGTCATCCTAATGAACCCAAAAATGCAAAAACAGGTATTGCAAATGATAAATCTTTGAGCAAATCTAAAAGAAATGCAAAAATAAAAGAAATTAGAGAAGCCGAAAAAGAAGCATTAGAATTTATGAATCTATTAAAAGGTAATATCACAGAGGAACACAAGAAAATTGTACAGAGGTATAAACAATTAAATACTGAGATAAAAGAAATCAAAAAAGATACAACTGTTGTAGATAGCACGATGACTTCAGATTTAAAATCTACACAATCACCACCCGAACAAAAAAACGATTCCGAAGTTAAAATAGACACAACACTTAAAAACAAGCAAACAAACCCAAGCCCAATTATAAGCGTTCCTAAAAAATCTCAACATGAGATTAATCTACAATTACTTAAATATATTGAAGATAATATGAACAAACTATATAGTAAAATTACCGCCCCCAATTCCATAATAAAAAAATCAGAATATCAGGCACACACACGATCTTTAATGGATAACATTTCTGAATTACAATTGAAAACACGTATTGATGAAACAAACAAAACAATTTCAGCCAGTGAGAAAAAAGAAATAGATCAACAAATCCAAGATCTCAAGGGTATGCTTGCAATCACAGCAAGAGCATATAAACCGACAAAGCAAGAAAATCTTTCATCCAGCAACAAATTTGAAAAATTCGTAAAACATAAGGTTAGCAGTGTCAAAGAATTAGTAACTAACGCACAAAAAAGTATTGAACAACATTTCAATAGCAACAAATCGAAACCAATCACCACCGATGAAGTTAAACAAAAAGATAATACTCCAACCTCAACACCAAAATTTAAGGGGAGATAAATTTTATCAGAGCCAAAGAATACATTTATCGTAGTTATAACAATGTAAAATTGTAAAGCGCTAAGCCTGTATTCATCGAGCTTATAATAATTTGCAAGAAGCTTGAATATTTCGAGTAATCACCGAGCAATAACAACAATTATTGCTGAACCATGCCTAAATCACCTATAATCTTTCACTTTACATTTTTAGATAGGTGAAATATCTCACAAATCTAAAGGAAATAAGGATATCAGCCCAGCGTTTGCTGGGCTTTGTTTGTGTATTATGCGAATGTGGCGGAATTGGTAGACGCGCTGGATTTAGGTTCCAGTGGGGTAACCCGTGAGAGTTCGAGTCTCTCCATTCGTACCAGTTTAGAATAATGAGTGTGTATGCCCTCACCCTAACCTTCTCCCTAAAGAGAGAGGGAACTGTTTGTGCCAACATTAAAGCACTATTTTAATCCTCTATCCCTTTAGGGAGAGGGTTAGGGTGAGGGATTACCCCAATAATTAATGATCGATAAGAGGAAATTTATGACAACGCAAGTATCAGTAGAAGTGGTTAGTGATTTAGAACGACGCATAAAAGTAGCGGTCCCAATAGAAGAAGTAGAAAACGAAATCGAAGATAGGACCAAAAAATTCTCACAAGAAGCCAAATTACCTGGCTTTCGTCCCGGAAAAGTACCCGTTAACATCATCAAACAAAAATTTGGTCTGAGCATCAGACAAGAAGTCTCCGGCGAATTATTGCGTAAAGCGCTTTTTGCAGCGATTGAAGATAATAAATTAAATATTGCAGGACACCCCAAGATTGAATCTGTGACAGATAAACCTGGCGAACCACTGGATTTCGTTGCTTTAGTTGAAATATTCCCCGTCATCACCTTAAAAGATTTCAAAAACTTAGCTATTCAAAAATTCGTCACTACAGTGGGTGATGCCGATGTTGATAAAGCGATAGATAACTTACGCAAACAACACAGCCAATGGCAACAAGTGGATAGAGCAGCCGCTAATGGCGACCAACTCGTTATTAATTACAAAGGCACTATGTCAGGTCAACCATTTGCAGGTAATGAAGATAAAAACGCAACGATCTCAATCGGTGCAGGTCGCATGATTGCTGGTTTTGAAGAAGGCCTGGTGGGCACAAAAGCGGGTGATAATAAAACATTACATCTGAAATTCCCTGAACAATATCATGCTGCTGATTTAGCAGGCAAAGAAGTCGATTTTGACATTACTGTTCATACTGTTTCCGAACCTGTTCTACCTAAACTCGATGAAGCTTTTTTAACAAAATTAGGCATCCAAGAGGGGGGATTAGACAAACTAAAAGAAGAAACACGAAAAGCTTTAGAAAATGCGTTGAGCCAAAGATTAAAAAATAATCTCAAAACACAAATTATGGATAAATTACTCAGTGAAAATCCATTTGCTGTTCCTAATAGCTTGATATTACAAGAATCAGAAAGATTACGTGATGAATTTATCCATCAATTACAAAGTATGCAAAATCTACCCAAAAATAAAATGCCGGATTTCCCAGCAGAGATGTTTAAACAGAAAGCCCAAAAAAGAGCTGCTTTAGGCTTATTGCTAAGAGAAATTATTTCACAACACAAATTGAAAGCAGATGGCGCAAAAGTCCGTAAAATAATTGAAGATCTAGCTGCTTCTTATGATAATCCACAACAAGTTATTGCATGGTTTTATCATGACAAACAACGTCTTGCGGAGATGGAGTCATTGGCTCTCGAAGAACAAATTGTTGACTTAATTTTAGAGCAAGGGCAAGTCACAGAGAAAAAAGCAACATTCGATGAAATCATGAATCAACCACAAACAACCGAAAGTGAAACAACATAAATATTATCTAATTGGAGAAAATAGCAAATGTTTAGACAAACAAACTCGAACATTTCAAACCTTAGCATGGAATCTGTTTTGGTACCTATCGTTGTAGAACAAACCGCTAGGGGTGAACGTTCTTACGATATTTATTCACGACTGCTAAAAGAACGTATCATTTTTTTAGTCGGCCAAGTGGAAGATCATATGGCCAATTTAGTCATAGCTCAGTTACTTTTTCTGGAGTCTGAAAACCCGGATAAAGACATACATCTCTATATCAACTCTCCTGGCGGCATAGTGTCATCAGGTATGGCGATTTACGATACCATGCAGTTTATCAAATGCGATGTCAGCACCCTTTGTGTAGGACAGGCAGCAAGTATGGGCGCCACACTATTAACTGCTGGCGCAAAAGGAAAACGTTTTTGTTTGCCCAATTCACGGGTCATGATTCATCAACCTTTAGGTGGATTCCAAGGACAAGCAACCGATATCGCTATCCATGCGCGTGAAGCCCAACTAGCACGTGAAACGTTAAATAATGTATTGTCATTGCATACCGGTAAATCGCCCGATCAAATAATGCGTGACACTGAGCGTGATAATTTCATGAGCGCCCAAGAAGCGTTAAATTATGGTCTGATAGATGGAATACACCATATGCGACCACATATCGGCGAACCAGCATAATTTCGCTATACTTAAAATGAGAGTCGCTAATCAATTTTTATAATATTTATCAAAGAGATATAGACTTTCTGGCTTGCTGAATCACTTGGTATTTCAGTATTGATTACAAGTAGATTGCGATGCATCTTTATGATGCTAAAAAAGATGCATTGCAGTGGAAAAGCCGTTGAATAACCTTGAAATAAATTCAACCAATCTCCATATAAGAAATCTAAAAAAAATTTTATACTCAAGCAACATGCAAGCAACTGAACATCAAAAATCTCTCTAATGGAATAGTAATAACTTCCACATTGAATATGTGAGATGGCTGGCAAAAGTAAATAAGATATCAATAATATGTTTGATATAAATTATTAAAGTTAAAATCAAGAGGGCAATATTTATGAGTAATTCAAAATCCGGTGGCGATAGTAAAATTCTACATTGCTCATTTTGTGGCAAAAACCAACATGAAGTTCGCAAATTAATTGCTGGGCCTGCTGTTTATGTATGCAATGAATGCGTGGAATTATGTAACGACATTATTCGCGAAGAAACTCAAGAAAATACCATTCAAGATACAGGGATTAAATTACCTGCACCTCGTGAAATTGCCAAAACTTTAGATCAATATGTCATTGGTCAAACACGTGCTAAAAAAATATTGTCAGTTGCTGTATATAATCATTACAAACGTTTATTAAATGATAAAACACCGGACGACACCGAATTAAATAAAAGTAATGTCTTGTTAATTGGCCCCACCGGTAGTGGTAAAACTTTATTAGCAGAAACATTAGCACGCTTATTGAACGTACCATTTGCGATGGCAGATGCTACAACATTAACTGAAGCAGGATATGTCGGTGAAGACGTTGAAAGTATCATTCAAAAATTATTACAAAAATGTGATTATGATGTCGCAAAAGCGCAAACAGGTATTATTTATATTGATGAAATTGACAAAATTACCCGTAAATCTGATAGCCCTTCTATTACAAGAGATGTCACAGGTGAAGGTGTACAACAAGCATTATTAAAACTCATTGAAGGAACTATTGCTTCTATTCCACCACATGGTGGACGCAAACATCCACAACAAGAATTTTTACAAGTTGATACTAAAAATATTTTATTTATTTGTGGTGGCGCATTTTCTGGCTTAGATAAAGTCATTCAAGCTCGTTCTGAAAAATCAGGTATTGGGTTTTCTGCTGAAGTGAGTAGTAAAAAAGACAAAAAAACATTTTCACAATCATTAAAAGAATTAGAACCAGAAGATTTAATTAAATATGGTTTAATTCCTGAATTTGTTGGCAGATTACCAGTCATCGCAACATTAGATGAATTAGATGAAGCAACTTTAGTGAGAATATTAATTGAACCTAAAAATGCACTCACCAAACAATTTGTGAAATTATTAAAAATGGATGGTGTTGAATTAGAATTCCGACCCGAAGCATTGACCGCGGTAGCAAAATCAGCCATTGCCCGCAAAATCGGTGCACGAGGACTCCGTTCTGTTTTAGAACATGTTTTATTAGATATTATGTATGATCTGCCTTCCTTAAATGGCGTCACAAAAGTTGTAATTGATGAAGCAACTATTAAAGGTGAATCGACACCTTTACTCATTTTTGAAAATTCTGATCAATTACGTGCAGCTTCTGATCATGTTGGTTCCAATTAATCATGAAACTAGCAGCAGATAATATAAGGACAAATTATGTCAACCACTGAAGAATTGCCTATAAAAGCGAAAGAACCTCTTACAGCACCCATTTTGCCATTACGCGACGTGGTGGTTTATCCGTATATGGTCATTCCATTATTTGTAGGTAGACCAAAATCAATAAAAGCATTGGAAGTTGCTGCTGAAAAGTATCACAATCATGTTTTATTGATTGCTCAAAAAAATCCTGCAGATGATGATCCTATTGCGAAAAATATCTATGAAGTAGGAACTTATTCGCGTATTTTACAATTAATTAAATTACCTGACGGCACCGTTAAATTATTAGTTGAAGGCATACAACGCGCACGAATTGTTAATATCACATCACCAGAAGATTTCTTACTGGCAGATTTGGAATTAATTCCCACACAAACAACAACCAGTCGTGAAATAGAAGTATTAGCACGCTCTGTTTTAACGCAATTTGATCAATACATTAAATTAAATAAAAAAATTCCACCTGAAATATTGGTTTCTTTGGCAGGTATAGATGATGTCAATCGTCTTGCTGATACTATTGCTGCACATCTCACTTTAAAAATACCTGATAAACAAATTATTTTAGAAAGAGAAGATTTACAAGCACGATTAGAACATTTATTAGGATTGTTAGATGGCGAACTAGAATTATTGCAAGTAGAAAAACGCATTCGTGGTCGTGTTAAACGTCAAATGGAAAAAAGCCAACGCGAATATTATTTAAATGAGCAAATGAAAGCCATTCAAAAAGAATTAGGCGAATTAGAAGATGCAAACCCTAACGAATTGGATCAAATCGCTAAAAAAATTGAAACGGCTGGCATGCCTGATGAAGCAAAAGCCAAAGCACAGACAGAATTAAATAAATTAAAAATGATGTCGCCCATGTCTGCTGAAGCAACAGTATCACGTAATTATTTAGAATGGATTTTAAATGTGCCTTGGAAAAAACGCGCTAAAATTCATTACGATTTAGAATCTGCAGAAAAAATACTTGAAAATGAGCATTATGGCCTTAAAAAAGTGAAAGAACGCATTATTGAATATTTAGCAGTACAACAACGCGTTAAAAAATTAAAAGGTCCAGTGTTATGTTTAGTTGGCCCGCCTGGCGTTGGAAAAACTTCTTTAGGTCAATCTATTGCACGTGCAACAGGTAGAAAATTTGTAAGAATGTCACTCGGTGGTATTCGTGATGAAGCAGAAATTCGCGGCCACCGCCGTACATATATTGGATCTATGCCTGGAAAAATTATTCAAAAATTAATTAAAACCGAAGTGAAAAATCCACTCTTTTTATTGGATGAAATCGATAAAATGGCCATGGATTTTCGCGGTGATCCTGCAGCGGCATTACTTGAAGTGCTCGATCCAGAACAAAATAATACGTTTAATGATCATTATTTAGAAGTTGATTACGATTTATCAGAAGTAATGTTTATTGCCACAGCAAATACTTTAAATATTCCACCGGCATTATTAGATCGTATGGAAGTTATTCGTTTGCCGGGATATACCGAAGATGAAAAAACCAATATTGTTGAAAAACATTTGTTAAATAAACAAATTACTGCTAATGGCTTAAAACAAAATGAAATTACAATTACTCCGACGGCAATTCAGGAAATTATTCGCTATTACACCCGAGAAGCAGGGGTGAGAAATCTCGAACGTGAAATTGCAAAAATTTGCCGTAAAGTGGTTAGAAGAATTATTTCAAAACGCATTAAACATAAAGCATTAATTACTCCACAAAAATTAGAAAAATATTTAGGTGTGCGTAAATATCGTTATGGTTTAGCTGAAGAACATGATGCTGTTGGTCAAGTCACCGGTTTAGCATGGACTGAGGTCGGCGGAGAATTATTAACAATTGAAGCAGCCGCTGTTCCAGGTAAAGGTAAAGCAATTTATACCGGACATTTAGGCGAAGTCATGCAGGAATCTATTCAAGCTGCAATGACTGTGGTACGCAGCCGTTCACAAAGTCTAGGCATTCCCAACGATTTTTATGAAAAAAATGATATCCACGTTCACGTTCCTGAAGGAGCAACTCCTAAAGATGGTCCTAGTGCAGGTATCGGTATGTGTACTGCGCTCGTTTCAAGTTTAACCAAAATTCCGGTAAGAGCAGATGTTGCCATGACAGGTGAAATCACCTTACGTGGTGAAGTATTACCTATCGGTGGTTTAAAAGAAAAATTACTGGCCGCACACCGTGGTGGCATTCGCACTGTAATAATTCCTGAAGAAAATCGCCGTGATTTAAAGGAAATTCCGAAAAATCTTAAACATGGTTTAGAAATTAAACCCGTTAAATGGATTGATGAAGTATTGCAATTAGCATTGCAACATCAACCAGAACCATTATCACCACCCGTAGCAATACCGCCAGTTGAAAGCACCCCTGTAGTGATCAAAGAAAATTTACCGGGATCAGAAGATATTAGTGGGATTAGTACGCATTAATGTGCCGAGGATTGAATGCGCCAGCATGGCTATAGTTTTTGATTATGGAAAACATAAACATAATCAATTTTACTAATAGATGATCCTTTGATAGTTTGATTTTATTATGAACTATGGATAATCAAAATGCGTGTTTTCATTACAGGTGCTACAGGTTTCATAGGCTCTGCCATTGTCAAAGAATTACTCAACGCTGGCCATCAAGTCACTGGGCTTGCTCGCTCAGATGCCGCAGCTAATTCATTAGCGGCTGCGGGTGTTAAAGTGCATCGAGGCGATCTGAATGATCTAGATAGTTTACGTAAAGGCGCTGCGGAATCTGATGGAATCATACACACAGCTTTCAATCATGATTTTTCGAATTTCAAAGAAAACTGTGAAGCAGATAGACGAGCAATCGACACTTTGGGTTCAGCAATCGCTGGATCTGAACGTCCCCTGGTTGTTACTTCCGGAATCACGCTACTTACTCCAGGTAATTTTGCAACTGAAGAAGATAGAGTCTCTTCTGCTTCATCTTCAATACCTCGAATTGCTACTGAAGAGGCTGCAGAGTTTGTTGCTCAAAAAAGTGTACGAGTGTCGATTGTACGTCTTCCTCCGACGGTTCATGGAGACGGGGATTGTGGATTCGTTCCTCTAATGATTAATTTGGCTCGCGAAAAAGGGGTTTCGGCTTATGTAAGTGAAGGTCGAAATTGCTGGCCAGCAATTCATCGGGATGATGCTGCACTTTTATATCGGCTTGTCCTTGAAAAACATGCTACAGCTGGAATTAGGTACCATGGTGTCGCTGAAGAAAGAATTGAATTTAGAGATATTGCTGGGGCAATAGGAAAATATTTAAATATTCCAGTAACAAGCAAATCCCTTGCTGAGTCTACCCATCATTTTGGCTGGTTTAATTTCTTCGCCAAGCTAGATTGTCCAGCCTCAAGTAAGATCACCCAAAAAGCACTTGAATGGCATCCGATACAATCCACGCTTCTCAAAGATCTTGAAATTGGGAACTATTTCAAAGAATAAAAAAATTGTTGTATGGAACATAAAATGACACAGATTTGATCCACGATGTTAGATAATACTGAAACTCTATTTGACTTGGCTGCTTAGTATGAAAAATCACATTTTATTAGCTTTAGTAATTGGAATGTTCACGGAGGGTTATAACTCATTTATGATCGGGGTTCTTCTTCCCCAGATAGGCCAAACAATTGGCCAACCCGTGGCCGTCGAAAGGAGTGTATTACGTGAATAGACCCGTCGTCGTAGTTGATCCATTAGAAGCAGGAATAGAGTTAGCTCCTGCCTTCAAAACTCGGGGTATCCCTGCTATTGCAGTCAATTTTCAAACACCAGATTGTCCTGGATTTGGAACGGAAGTTCAAACTTCTGATTTTATTGAAGTTATTTTCGATCAGCCCAATCTGGTAGAGGTTTTGAGAAAATACAATCCTATTGCTGTAATCCCAGGCACCGAGGAGGCAGTTCCCTTAGCAGACCACCTAACTGAAATCTTAACACCTCAATTTGCCAATGATCCCCAAAAATCACTTAATAGGTTACATAAGGCTTTCATGCAAAAAGCTTTGCAAGAAGCTGGTGTGCCGGCTCTTAAGACGCTCAATACTTCATCTGAAAATGAGGTGGAAACCTGGATTAAGGAAAACGAATTAAGTGATTCTCCGCTGATCATTAAACCACCAATGTCTTACGGTAGTGATAAGGTCTTTCATATCCCTGCAAAAGGGGATTGGAAAATGTTCTTCAATCGAGTGCTGACTGAGCCCGCAAAACTTAATGAAAAATTTAGCGAAACTGTGGTCGTGCAGGAACAAGCTATTGGGACTGAATTTGCAGTGGGTACTGTGAGCGCCAAAGGAAAACATCATTTGGTACATTTAGTTAAGTACAACAAAACATCATCTCAAGGTCGTAAAACCGTTTTCGATTACGTCGAGTTTGTGTCTTATAGTGAAAAAGAACATGGGGAATTGTTTGATTATACGCAAAAAGCACTGGATGCTTTGGGCATACGCTGGGGTGCTGTTCACAATGAGATTATTCTTACTAAAAAAGGACCCCGTCTTATCGATTCAAGCCCCAGAATGATGGGTGGTCCAGTTATTGGGTTTGCTCGAGAAGCGACTGGGAGTAGCCAAGCTGATAAATTAGTTGAGATCTATATTGATGGCGATGTTCAAAAAGAATTTGTATTTAAAAAATCGGTTGTACCAGTTTTTTTGAAATCACCAGCTCAAGGAATAATGTCAAATATTGAAGTTTTCGCTGAAGTTCCCCAGTTGCAGACCTTATTTAAGGAATATATTTGGTTTAAAAATGGTGACGTTGTGCCCCACACAGTAGATTACTTAACGAGTATAGGAATTATTGCGTTGTCCGGAGATCGTGAGAGGATTTTTTTAGATTACCAAAAAATTCGAAATATGGAGTCGAAATTAGTTATTCACGAGGTATAAATATTGTTAAATAATGCTTTATGCGTTGACTTTCTTGTGTAATTTCCCGTATTAAAATTCATATATTTTTTCATTAAAACTGAAGTTAGTGAATATGCATGGAACAATATTAAAAATCCTTCTTCAAAAAATAAATAGTCGAATTATTCACATAACCTTTTCTTTCAAATTCAATTTCATAACCCCACTTTTTATAAAAATCTAAAGCTTCCCAATCCATAGTGATAAGCGTTGAAAATAATGCTTCATTTTCTTTGCCAAATTTTTCGGCTAATTGCAGTAGTTGTGTACCATATTTCTTGCCACGCAATTCTTTATCTACCCATAAATTGGCTATATACAAACAACCATAATAAATACAGCTATTGCAACCACCCTTTATTTGTCCTTCATCATTTCTAACAAAATAGCCAAAATATTTAACTGGTTTTTGATTTTTCATTTGCTTTGCATGATCAGCAATACCTTCGAGTAAAACTTCTATATCTGCTACTGATGGATTTTCTTCAAATGTAATTTGATAAGTCATGATTTACTCCTAATCTTCTCATGGCTGGTATTCCCCTGATTTTAAAATTTAAGTTATATCATATGGATTAAATGCTGCATTAATGATCAGCTCATTTATAGCACATTGTCACCAAATTCATGAATGTCGAATTCTTGCTCCACTTTTCCTTCGCGCCGAAAGAGACAAGGAAAAATAGTAGCATTACTCAAATCCAATAAATCAATAATTATTTCATTCTATTTAATATATTCTTTCAAAATTCGCAAAACACCCCGAGTTTCGCTTGACAGCCCTTCAGTGCTATTGGTATAAATCTCCGTCTTTACACCGTAGTTTGAATGGATCAATTACGTTTCATAAACATTTTCCATAATGGACTTAAATAGGGGTTACAATGAATAAATCCGAATTGATAGATCATGTCGCAGAAGCAGCGACCATTTCAAAAGTTACAGCTAATAATGCGATAAATGCTGTATTTGATGCTATTACTCATTCACTTAAAAAAGGCGAAATAGTAACATTGATTGGCTTTGGAAACTTCTTAGTTCGTGACAGAGCAGCTAGAGAAGGTCGTAATCCTCAAACAGGAAAAGTGATTCACATCAAAGCAACAAAAGCACCTGTATTTAGAGCCGGTAAAGCGCTCAAAGATGCAGTTCAACATGCTGCTCATGGTGGTGCTAAAGAAAAAGATAAAAAATAATAAATATAAATACCTAATTATCGTTTTAAATTCTTGGGTATAAATTATATTCTCGGGTGCTTAGCTCAGCTGGGAGAGCATCGCCCTTACAAGGCGAGGGTCGTAGGTTCGATCCCTACAGCACCCACCATTTTTGGAGTGGTAGTTCAGTTGGTTAGAATACCGGCCTGTCACGCCGGGGGTCGCGGGTTCGAGTCCCGTCCACTCCGCCAATTTTTAAACCTTATGTAGGGTGGATTAGGCCAGAGGCCGTAATCCACCAATTACCCAATCTTTTGTTATTCCTCCCTAGAAGAGGAATCAATGAGATGGATAAATTGGTGACTGCAGACAGTGGATAATTAATACATAGTGTAAGCAAATAAGCATATCAGCAACGGATAATAATTTATGCTACAGAGCATTCGTGATAAATCGCAGGGTTGGCTAGCTTGGATTTTTGTAGGTCTGATTGTTATCACGTTTGGGATGTGGGGCATACATAATTATTTAGCCAGTGGCGTGACAAGTAATGTAGCCGCCAAAGTCAATGGTCAAGAAATCCCTGTTACCACCTTAAATACAGCTTATGAACGGTTACGACAACAGCGACAAATTCAAATGGGCGCTGACTTTTCGTTGAGCCAAAGCGCTGAAGATCAACTTAAAAAACAAGCTTTACAACAACTCATCGTCAGTAATTTACTCACCCATGCCGCGATTTCTAATGGCTTTAGAGTAACTGATGATCAAGTGAGTGAAGCACTGTTGCGCATTCCTGTATTTCAAATTGACGGACAATTTTCCAGAGCCCGCTTTGAAGAAGTCCTCAATGCCATGTATTACACTGAAGATCAATTTCTAAGTGATTTGCGTTCACAAATGTTAGTGAATCAAATGCAAGGTGGCTATGTTAATTCTGAATTTGCCACACCCAATGAAATAAATACTGCAATTAAATTCATTAATCAAAAACGGGATATTTCCTATTTAATAGTACCCACAGCACGATTCACAAAAAATGTTCAAGTAAGTGATGCAGATATGCACACTTATTACCAACAACATCAACAACAATTTCAATCACCAGAACAAGTCAGCATTAATTATTTATTGTTATCACTACCGGCTATTAAAGCGGGATTACATTTTGATCAAACAAAATTACAACAATATTATGAAGATAATATCGACAGTTATATGCAACCACAGAAATGGCATGTTGCACATATTTTGGCAAAAATTCCTGCGCAAGCTACACCACAACAAATTGCAGATGCGCAAACAAAAATCAACAATATTGCTAGTCAATTAGCTGCTGGAAAAGATTTTAATGAACTCGCAAAACAATATTCTGATGATACAATTTCTGCAGCAAATGGTGGCGTTTTAGATTGGTATTCACAAGGAACATTAGATCCTACTTTTGAAAAAGCCGTTGCTAATATACAAAATGTGGGCGATGTCAGTGCACCAATAAGAACACGATATGGATTTAGCATTATTAAATTACTTGCCGTGCAAAAATCACAACCAATACCTTTTGAACAAGCATTACCGCAAGTTCAAAATGCTTTAGCACAACAACAAGCAGAGCAAATTTTTGCTGATGAAAGTGATAAATTATCCAATTTAACTTATGCCAATCCGAATTCTTTAGATGTTGCTGCTAAAGCATTAAATTTACCGGTACAAAGTACTGGTTTATTTAGTCACGATGGTGATAAAACTGGATTAACTGCTAATCCTAAAATAATTGCTGCTGCATATAGTACAGATGTATTAGGACAAGGTAATAATAGTGATTTAATTACTATCGATGCCAACACTGTTGTTGTTATTCGTATTAAACAACATAAAATTGCTTCTTTATTACCATTTGATGAAGTTCAATCGACTATTAAAGACAAAATTGCGGCACAAATTGCAGAGCAACAAGCAAAAGATTTAGGTCAAACGATATTAGCTACGTTACAAAAAATTCCATCATCAGCCAATAATATTGCTAATCAAAATAATTTATCTTGGCAGACGGATAATAATGCAGGCCGTTATGATTCTCGTGTAGATGGCGCTATTTTACATCAAGCTTTTGGTATGCCACGTCCTCAAAATAATATCCCATCATTAACTGGTTTCGCATTACCATCAGGCGATTATGCTGTCATATCATTAAATGGCGTTAATGATGGCGTTGTACCTGCTGCTGGTAATATTCAATTGCGCATATTCCGTGAAGAAATTGAAAATACATTAGGTAATATTGATTATCAATTATATGTTCGGGATTTAATGAATCACGCAAAGATAGTCACGAATAAAACTTCTGATAATACAAACGCCGGATAAAATATTAAACCTGTTCGATATCATTCCTGCACGAGTAAGATATGATCATTCCCAATAGTCAAAAAGGATTATTTATCACTCTCGAGGGTATCGAAGGGGTTGGTAAATCCACTTGTCTTAAATTTATTCAAAGTTATTTAAAACGAAAACAAATTCCTCATATTACCACTCGTGAACCTGGTGGCACTCCCTTTGCAGAAGCAATTCGTAAATTACTGTTGTCCTCATATCAAGAAATTGTGTGTAACGATGCTGAATTATTATTATTTTTTGCAGGCCGTGCACAACACATTGCCAATATCATTTTACCTGCATTAAATGAAGGAAAATGGGTTATCTGTGATCGATTTACTGATGCAAGTTATGCTTATCAATGTGGCGGTAGAGGCATCCCTAAAGAAAGAATTGCTTTCTTAGAACAATGGGTACAAGGTGACTTGCGCCCTGATATGACATTATTATTTGATGCCCCAGTGCAAACCGCATTATCTAGAATCACCAAACGAGGTAAACCCGATAGAATTGAAACTGAAAAAAAACATTTTTTTACCAGAGTAAGAAACTGTTATTTAGAACTCGCCAAAGAACAACCTGCACGTTTTAGAATTATTAATGCATCGCGACCATTAACGGTTGTAAAACAAGAATTAAGAAATATTATTGATCATGCAATAACACAACAAATGAAGTCTGAAAACACCTTGTAATTTGTAAAATAGTATGTTCATAAATTGCAATCATTAGTATCTATTTTCTTAATTCAACAAAGGAAATAATCATGCCCACAGCTCTTATCACAGGTGCTAACCGCGGTTTAGGTTTTGAATTTTGTAAACAATTCCTGAATAAAAAATATCAAGTTTATGCTTGTTGTCGCAATATAAATAACGCAACAGAATTACAAAAATTAAAATCCATATCTCACAACCAATTAGAGATTATCCCATTAGATGTTGAAGCAGAAGAAAGCATTAACTTGTTAAATAATCACATAAAACATCAACCCATCGATATTTTAATTAATAATGCAGGGATATTTACCGATTATGAATCTGATAATCATTTAATTGCTAAAACGTGGCAAAAGTTTTTCATGATAAATAGCATTGCGCCCTATTTAATTACACAAAAATTATTAGAAAACTGCCGAGCAAGTGATCAGAAAAAAATCATTAATATTACCAGCGGATTAGGCAGTATCAAGCAAAATACTGAGGGGGGGTATGATCCTTACCGTGCCAGCAAGGCAGCGCTCAACGCTATTACCAAATCACTCGCTATAGAAAATAGTTCTAATAATATAATTGTTATAGCAATGTCACCAGGTTGGGTTAGAACAGATATGGGAGGAGCTGGCGCACCTTTATCTCCAGAAGAAGCTGTTTCAGGAATAATAAAACAAATCGATAAATTAACTGCAGAAGATACTGGAAAATTTTATTCATATGATGGTAGAGAATTACCTTGGTAATTTAATTGCATTACTCATCCATAAATTACTGTAATTTTGGGAGCTCTCCTATGAAGATTAATTTACATTAAAAAATGCATTTATAATTCATAATCTCTTGGCGCTAGCATTCAAAGCATAATTACATAATAATGTGAGCCTCCTTTAATAAAACATGATTACACATTATGACAAACCACACTCACACACCATTCCCCTGGCAAAACGAACAATGGCAGTATTTGCAAAAGCGTTTACAGCAACGTTGTTTACCGCATGCGTTATTGTTGAGCGGTGTACCTGGTGTTGGCAAAGCTGAATTTGCGCAGGCTTTTATTCAATCATTATTATGTCAACAACGAAATGAGCACGGTTTTGGTTGTGGTCAGTGTGATGCATGCACTTGGTTTATTGCGGGAACACATCCTGATTTTTTAATGGTGCAGCCAGAAGAAAATAGCGCAACAATTAAAATTGATGCCATTCGTATTTTAATTGATCGCCTTTCACAAGCTGCTCATCAGGGAGGATATAAAATTGCATTAATAACTCCAGCTGAAGCAATGCCTATTGCAGCAACAAATGCGTTATTAAAAATATTAGAAGAACCTACACCTCAAACTATTTTGATATTAATTAGCCATCAGCCCAAAATAATTGCTGCTACGATACGCAGCCGTTGTCAAAATATTTTATTTACTTCTCCCAATATTAATGTTTCTGCACCATGGTTGAGTAAGGAATTAAACATTACTCTACAAGATGCAACCGTATTACTTGCAAAAGCAGATGGCGCACCACTCATTGCAAAATATTTACAACAAAATGTACAACTGCAAGATCAACAACACATGTTATTGCAACTTGAACAAATACTGGCAAAAAAAGTGACACCATTGGATGTTGCAAATAAATTGGCAGATAAAGCTTTAATGGATATTTTAAATTGTTGGCAAATTTGGCTTGCTCAACTACTACAATATCAACTAGGCGTTAACCGCAATACTCAGGTTGATTCATTAGAATCAAATACATTGAAAAAAATAGCTAACCATTTAAATGGTAAATCTATTTATTACTTTTATGATAAAGTAAATATTTTACGTCAACAATTATTAACAAAATATAATCCTAACCCATTATTGGCCTTGGAGGATTTACTTTGTAGTTGGGCAAATCTAAACAGTAATAGCGGACAATTTTAATATTTTAGGCTAAAATGAAGTTTTTATATTAATACTGCACATTATTAATTGTGTTATTTTTTAAAACACCCTCATCCGCCTTCGGCATATTCTCCCGCAAGCGGGAGAAGGAATAATACAAAAACATCATTAGTGAAATTCAGCAGTATAGTACAAAACCTCTAAGGAAAAAAAATGTTAGTTGATTCACATTGTCATTTAGACAGATTAGATCTCACCAACCATGATGGCAATTTATCTTCAGTATTAGCCGCTGCGAAAAAAGTGGGTGTCAACCATATATTGTGTGTTTCTATCGATAAAGAAAATGCATCACAAGTAGTAGAAATTGCAGAAAATTACCCTGATGTGAGCGCATCAGTGGGTGTTCATCCAAACGAAGAAGCTGATCTCGACTTCACTTATAATGAATTAATTACAAAAGCAGCACATAAACGTGTAGTTGCTATAGGAGAGACTGGCTTAGATTATTATCGCAGTACAGGTGATTTAACTTGGCAAAAAGAGCGTTTTCGCCGGCATATCCGCGCAGCCAAACAAACTCAGAAACCATTAATTGTTCATACACGCGATGCGCGTGAAGATACACTACGCATTTTACGTGAAGAAAAAGCAGACGAAGTGGGCGGTGTATTACATTGTTTTACTGAAAATTGGGAAATGGCACAACAAGCGATCGCGCTCAATTTTTATATTTCATTTTCTGGTATTATTACGTTTCAAAATGCCACAGAATTACGCGAAGTTGCAAAACGGGTGCCAATGAATAAATTATTGATAGAAACGGATGCACCTTATTTAGCACCTGTTCCTTATCGTGGCAAACCTAATGAACCTGCTTATGTTTATCATGTGGCAGTTGCATTAGCGCAATTACACCAGGTTACATTAGAAGAAATGGCAAAAAATACTACGGAGAATTTTTTTAATTTATTTAAGTGTAGATAAGCTCTGCGCACGACATAAAATAATTTAATGCATTTTTTCCTTCTCCCACTTGTGGGAGAAGGTGCCGAAGGCGGATGAGGGTAATCAAAATTAGTATCGATAATCTTTTTAAACCACCCTCATCCGTCACTTCGTGACACCTTCTCCCGCAAGCGGGGGAAGGAAAAATAAATCAGAATTAATTTTTATCGTATGCAAATTATCAATAGGGATAATTAATTTAAAGGGAATTATATGATCAAAAATTATTTTACTGCGCCAACTTTGTTAGCTCCTGAAAGTAATCGTCTCGCAACCATTCACTATATTATTCTTGCTATTTTACTGATATTTGCCTGTTACTATGGCATGTCTACTTACGCTATATACGATATGAAAGAAGGCATTTTCGCTGAAGTCGCACGCGAAATGGTGGCAACCAATTCCTATCTCATACCGCATCTCAATTTCGTACCTTTTTTGCAAAAACCACCGCTTTTTTATTGGTTAACTGCGCTCTGCTACCACTTCTTTGGTGTCAATGAATTTGCTACAAGACTTATTCCCAGCACTGCTACTGCGCTCGTAGGATTGCTGGTATTATTTTTTGGTAAAAAAATTGATGAATTACGCGCAGGATGGTTGACCGCGGTCATTTTATTTTCAAGCGTAGGATTTACATTTATTGGTAGAATTGTTTCTCCACAAATATTATCAACCTTTTTTATCAGCGCTTCATTATTTTTTTATTATATTTGGTACGCTAAAAATATTACACCTTACTTAATTTATTCTTATTTATGTTTAGGTTTGGCCGTTTTAACAGATGGTCTATTTCCATTACTTTTAGTACCGACAATCGGCTTATTGTTCACTTTGCTAACAAAATCAGATCGGAAATTATTTAAACAATTATTCAATAAAACAGGCATTTTAATTTTATTAATAGTTACTTTGCCTTGGTTTCTGCTTGCGACACTCTTTCAACCTGGTTTTGTCATCGAATATTTTATCAATGAACAATTATTAAATATATTTAGTCATCATACATCAGCCATATCACATCCTGCGCCGGGTTATTATTATCTCCCCTGGATTATCGCCTATTTATTACCTTGGAGTTTATTTCTTCCTGCATTATTTCGTTTTCCACAACGAATGACAGTTCATTTTGATCCATTAAAATTATTTTTATGGCTTTGGTTTATTGTGGCTTTTGTATTTTTATCTCTCTCATACTCAAAAAATTATGCCTATATGATAGTCGCTGCTCCACCTTTAGCATTTTTAATAGGCCTTAAAATAGAAGAATATTTGACTCTCGATAAAGGGAGAATGTTATCTATTGTCTATATCACATTTTTAGCACTAGAAATTATTGCGCTGATTATTTTCCTCATTTTTTTTAGCGCTGGAAATCAACCATGGACGTCAGGATTTTTATTACCGCAATTAACCATTCCTGCAATAGTCCAATTAATAGTTGCTATCGCCTATCTTGTAGGAGGCGTTTATATTCTCAAACGCAAACAAGAAAAACCCTTTATAGCTTACTTGCTGATTGCGTCACTCATAATTCCTTTAAGCTTATTAGCTAATTTTGTAAGAGAACGTGCTGTCACAAAATTTTCACAAGTTGCTATTGGACAATACGTCAATTATGGATATGAACAATTGCCTATTTTTCTTTATCAAGATTATGAAAGAGTATCTTCTTTACCATTTTACGCACAACAACATATTGCCATGATTGATAGCAAAGATTATTTACTGCAATTTGGACAATCCAGGCCTGAAGCAAAAGATTGGTTTTTAACATTGGATGATTTTTTGAAAAAAGCAAAAACAGAATCAGTTTTTGTTGTAGTAAGAAATGTTAAATTAAATGAATTCCTAAACTATGCAAAATCACTCAATTTTTGTACAATAATGCGTAATGGTGATGTCATTTTATTAAGCAATTCCCCTGAAGATTGTAAAGTCGCGCAACAACAGCTCGAAAATACACCTTATTGGCAAAATATCGCTAACAAAGCAAAACAAAAAGGAAAACAAATTTATGTTCCGTCAGGATATAGTTCATAAAGCGGGGATGATATTTCTGATTAATTATTTAATACATCACATCTAAAATAAGGATAAATTGATAAATTAATATAAATATATCGCTCTATGATAAATACACATTTCGATAAAGAATTAGATACCAGTGGTTTACTTTGCCCGTGGCCACTTATTCATACAAAAAAAATGTTATTGTCACTTGCTGATGGTCAAATATTACGTATCATCTCGACCGATCCAAGTTCGATTTTGGATTTCAAAGTCTTTGTTGCAAAAACAAATCACACATTGATCCATAATTACGAACAAGCAGGAAAATATTATTATTTCATTAAAAAGAAATAACGTAATTTTACTTGACACATTTACATTAAAAAGTTAATTTTCAGCGTTTGTGTGTTAAGCGATTGACACCAAATAAGCGCTGTTTTGGTTTTATCGTTAATTATCATAAGCTAAGGAGAAGCAGTATGTCTAAATGGCCCTCATTACAAGAGCCTTTTCTAGAAGAATTGAGTAAAGATAAAGTTCCTGTTTCAATATATCTCGTAAACGGAATCAAACTACAAGGATATATAGAAGCATTTGATCAATTTGTTGTTCTACTTAAGAATACCGTGAGCCAAATGGTTTACAAACATGCAATTTCAACCGTCGTTCCGACTCGCGCAGTTGAATTAGCTATGCCCAAACCTGAAACGCATGCAGAGGCCTTAACATCTGAATAATGCAAGGTCCTTCAACAAGTGGCGAAAAAACGATACTAGTACATGTCAATGTTTTCGCCACATCCTCTCAAGAAGATTTAACTGAGTTTGAAGAGTTAGCACGATCCGCTGGCGCAAATCCCATCATTACTATCACCGTCAATTGTAAAACGCCAACCGCAAAATATTTTATAGGCAGTGGCAAAGCACAAGAAATTCAACAATTCGCGGCGGGTACGCAAGCAACTCTTATTTTATTTAATCATGAACTGAACGCTGGCCAACAACGCAATCTCGAACAATTATGTAAATGCAGAATTTTAGATCGTACCGGCTTAATATTAGATATATTTGCGCAGCGCGCGCGTACATTTGAAGGCAAATTACAAGTTGAAATTGCACAATTACAATATTTATCATCACGTCTTATCCGCGGTTGGACACATTTAGAACGCCAAAAAGGGGGTATCGGATTGAGAGGACCCGGTGAAACACAATTAGAAACAGACCGACGTTTATTACGCATCCGCCTTAAATCATTAGAAAAAAGTTTAGATAAAGTTTTAGTGCAACGTAATCAAAGTCGGCGAGCACGAATTAAAGCAGAAATACCCACATTGTCTTTAGTGGGTTATACCAATGCGGGAAAATCAACATTATTTAATCAACTCACCGATGCTAAAACTTATGTGGCAAACCAATTATTTGCCACACTGGATCCCACTTTGCGACGCATAGAATTATCCGCTTGTGGTCCCTTAATTATTGCAGATACCGTTGGATTTATAAGACATTTACCACACGATCTGATCGCTGCATTTCGCGCAACATTACAAGAAACACAAGAAGCATGGTTACTATTACATGTCATTGATGCGCACAATGAATTAAGAGAAGATCACATTGCACAAGTGAATCAAGTATTAGATGAAATCGGCGCAAGTAATATTTCGCAATTACAAATTTATAACAAAATTGATCTCTTACAAGATTGTTCGCCACATCTAGAACGCGATAACCAAGGACGTCCAATGCGTGTGTGGCTGTCGGCTGCCAGTGGTGATGGTATAAATATTTTAAAACGAGCTATTGCAGAATTAATTGGAGAATCTTTTGTCTATAAAGAGCTCACTTTAAAACCAACCCAAAGTCATTTGCGTGCTGAACTTTATAAAAAAGGCGCTGTCGTTGATGAAGCAATTGACCATGAAGGAAATTATTTATTGTCGATTAAATTGAGTAAAGCGGATTGGGATAAATTTTTAAGATTATTAAAATAATCAAATATTTTTTCCTTCTCCCGCTTGCGGGAGAAGGTGCCGAAGGCGAATGAGGGTGTGTTAAATCAATTCGCAATACTTTTTAACATCCCCTCATCCGCCTTCGGCACCTTCTCCCCTTCGGGGAGAAGGAAAAAATAAGGAAAAAATTTTACTGCATTTTTATTCCGGTTTGTTACAATTATTACTTTTGGATAAATTTTATATTTGAAAGAATTTTTTTAATTGCATCGAGGTGGTTTATGGCTTGGAATGAGCCGGGCAAAGATAGTAAAAAACCTGATCCCTGGGGTAGCGGTGGACAACAAAAAAAAGATGGCCCTCCTGATCTCGATGTTTTGCTAAAGAAATTTCAACAAAAAATCATCGCATTTTTAAAGAAAATCGGTATCACCTTTAAATCATCAACTGGACCACAAGCACCAGGTCAACACAATGTGGCGTTATACAGTATATTAATTGTCATTTTATTACTCATCTGGGTAATTCCTGGATTTTTTATTGTTCAGCCTGCTGAAAAAGCAATTATTCTATCCTTTGGCAAATATGATAAAACACTAGATTCCGGTGTGCATTGGATTCTGCCACTGGTGCAATCGAGCTACATCGTTAATGTGCAAGAAATTGCAACATTACCTTACCAAGCACAAATGCTCACGAAAGACGAAAATATCGTATCAGTTGCTTTAACTGTGCAATATCGCATTGACGATCCGCGTGCGTATCTCTTCAATGTACAAGATCCCCAAACTACACTAGAAGGCGCAACAGGTAGTGCATTACGTCAAATTATTGGTAACACGCCACTCGACGATATTTTGACTTCTGGGCAAGCCGTAATGATAGAACACGTCAAACAACAAGTTATAAATACCATGGCAAAATATCAAACGGGTATAGAAGTCATGGATGTCAATCTACAAAGTGCTAAACCACCAGAAGAAGTCACAGCAGCCTTTGATGATGCGATCCAAGCAAAAGAAGATGCGCAACGTTATAGCAATCAAGCCATGGCTTACAGCAATGAGCAAATTGCATTAGCACAAGGCAATGCTAAACAAATTCTTGCAGCAGCAAATGCTTATAAACAAAAAGTTATCTTGGCAGCGCAAGGTGCAACAGCACAATATTTAGCTTTATTGCCGCAATATCAATTAGCACCTCAAGTAACACGTGATCGCTTATATTTAGATACCTTACAAAGTGTTTATGCTAATACCACTAAAATATTAATTGAACCATCCAACAATAGTGTTATCTATTTACCATGGGATAAATTAATTAATCAAAATCAAAGCCAACCATCAACCACGCAAATTCCGCTGGCGGCTACAAATACCCTTCCAGCAAATCCAGTTTCGACAAGTAGTGATAATTCGCAAGACAATACTTATTTAAATGATCGGCTTGATCGCAGCACTCAACCCGATCGAGACGGTTATCCTACGCAGGGAGATTCGTAATGTCATTGCTTAAAAAATTCATTTTTATTTTCATTCTCATTTTTATAGGAATAATATACGCCAGTATTTACATCGTTAATGAGGGTGAACAAGCTTTATTATTATATTTGGGTGAAATAGCAACCCATAATAATGGACAACCTGATATTGAAAATCCTGGTTTACATTTTAAATTACCTTTTCTTAATCAAGCTAAAATTTTTGATACACGACTACAAACATTAAGTGTGGATTCTTCACGCATTCTCACACAAGAACAAAAATATGTTCTGGTTGATTATTATGCGAAATGGCGAATCAGCAATATCCCACTTTATTACACACGCACTGGTGGTGACGCCGATATTACCAATGATTTATTACAACAAAAAATCAACGATGTATTACGCGTGGAATTTGGCAATCGCACCTTAGATGCCATTATTAGTGATGAACGAAATTCAATTACTAATGCATTACAATCACAAACCAGCATTAATGCAAAAGATTTAGGTATTGATGTTATAGATGTCAGAATTAAAGGTATTGATTTACCAGTGGAGATTACTAATTCTGTATTTGAAAATATGCGCACCAAACGTGAAGCCGTTGCAACTCAAAATCGCTCAAATGGAAAAGCCGCAGCGGAAGCTATTAGAGCCACAGCAGATGCGACTGTCACAATTACGCTTGCACAAGCTAATGCACAAGCTGCGTCTATTCGTGGTGAAGGTGATGCCACCGCCGCAAAAATCTATGCTGATGCCTATAATAAAGATCCAGCGTTTTATGCGTTTTATCGCGGACTTTCTGTTTTTCAAAGTAGCTTTAATAACAAAAATGATATTTTAATCCTGAAGCCAGATGATCCTTTCTTTAAATATTTCACAAATCAAACAATTGAAACAACGACTACTAAGAGATAAATGATATGGGTAAAAATATAATTATATTGGGCAGCCAATGGGGTGATGAAGGCAAAGGGAAAATTGTCGATTTACTGACTGACCATGCGTCAGTTGTAGTGCGTTTTCAAGGAGGCCATAACGCAGGTCACACTTTAGTTATCGATGGTAAAAAAACCATTTTACGTTTAATCCCATCAGGTATTTTACGCCAATCCGTCCAATGTATTATTGGGAATGGTGTAGTGGTTTCACCATCAGCCTTGTTAAGCGAAATTAATGATTTAGAAGAAAAAGGAATACCTGTACAACAACGATTAAAAATCAGTGCAGCTTGTCCATTAGTGTTGCCATATCACGTTGCTTTAGATAAAGCGCGTGAACTTGCCATGGGTAAAACAGCTATAGGCACTACAAAACGAGGCATTGGGCCTGCATACGAAGATAAAATTGCCCGCAGAGGATTACGTCTGGCAGATTTAATGCATACTGAACGATTTACCGAAAAATTAAATAATATATTGGATTATCATAATTTCATTTTAAAAAATTATTTTCATCAACCGGAAATTACCGTGCAACAAGTGCTTGATGAAGTATTACCATTAGTTACACCACTTAAAAATATGATAGTTGATGTGCCACATCTACTTGAACAATATCAAAAACAAAATCAATCGATTTTATTCGAAGGTGCACAAGGCAGTTTCCTCGATATTGATCATGGTACCTATCCATTTGTGACCTCTTCAAATACCACTGCGGGTTGTGCTTCTACTGGAAGTGGATTTGGTCCACTCTACTTTGATTATGTGTTAGGTATTGCAAAAGCTTATTGTACTAGGGTTGGCGCAGGTCCTTTTCCTACTGAATTAAATGATGACATTGGTAATCATCTGGTTGAAAAAGGCTTTGAGTTTGGCAGTGTTACTGGCAGAAGACGCCGTTGCGGATGGATGGATACTGTTATATTAAAACGTTCAATTCAACTCAATAGCATTTCTGGATTATGTATTACTAAATTAGATGTATTAGATGGTCTGCCCACCATAAGAATCTGTGTTGGTTACCGCAATAATGGAAATTTAATCACCACGCCACCGATTGATACTGAAGAATATTCTAAGTGCGAACCTGTTTATGAAGATTTACCTGGATGGAATGAATCTACTCATGGAATTTGTCATTATTCTCAATTACCTACCAATGCAAAAAATTATTTGCAACGCTTAGAAGAAATATTATCTGTGCCAATTGATATTATTTCTACTGCACCTGATAGAGATAAAACGATTGTCTTGCGTCATCCTTTTGATTAATTAATTTGTTTCGATAAAAAAAGTATGTGCTATAATTTTATAATTTAATTAGAAGGGTCATCAAGAATGACTACGTTGGAATCAAATTTAAATAAATATTTCGCCGAAATTAAAATGGCGTTAATGGAATACGCAAGCAATGTTCTTTATATTAAAAATATTCACCGTTCAATAGCTAATCCGAAAGATCAGAAATTTATAATTAAAACTTGTAATAGTGTAGAAAAAATCCAACAACATATTTTAAACTACATTGAACAATGCTTATCATCAGAAAATAAAGGTTGTTTAACTAAACCATTTCTATTTTGTGAACCCACTATCGCAGAAATTCATATTGATCGTTTTTCGTCTAAATATTTTTTACGATTTTTGAATATTCAGAAAGGATTATTCTTTGAAACAATTAATTCGATATTTATGACACTTTGTAACAATTCGCCCTTAGAATCTCAATCACTAATGCAAGCTCATCATAAAAAAATATTACAATTATTTAGTGGGAAATCTTCTTTTACTTTACCAAATCTATTTAAAAGAAAAACATTAGCACAATCTAATGATCCAACATCATTCGAGCTCGATTCACAAACTGATCCTTTATTTGCGTCAGATTCCTCAAACGAATATCAAACATCGCCACTATCGGATCTGCAAACATCGATTAATTTAAATGAGCAAACTGATCAACACAATGCCGTGCAATTACAAGATGAATTAAATCAGCTTCGTAAAAAAATGTCGCAACTGGAAAAAGACAAAATTGCCGCAGAAGAACAACATCACCGTGTCGAAGCTGAACGCAAAAAATTAGAATCAGCGCATATCGATCTCAATGAAGCTGCTCGAAGAGAGCGTGAAAAAATTGCGGAAGAACAAAAACGTCAACTTGCAGAAGTTGAACAACAATTTCTAGAAGCTAAAAAAATTGCTGCTGAACAAGCCGCTAAACTTGAACGTGAAAAAATTGCTGAAGAACAAAAACGTCAACGTGTAGAAGCTGAGCAACAATTATTAGAAGCTAAAAAAATCGCTGCTGAACAAGCCGCTAAACTTGAACGTGAAAAAATTGCTGAAGAACAAAAACGTCAACGTGTAGAAGCTGAGCAACAATTGTTAGAAGCTAAGAAAATCGCTGCTGAACAAGCTGCCAAACTTGAACGTGAAAAAATTGCTGAAGAACAAAAACGTCAACGTGTAGAAGCTGAGCAACAATTGTTAGAAGCTAAGAAAATCGCTGCTGAACAAGCTGCCAAACTTGAACGTGAAAAAATTGCTGAAGAACAAAAACGTCTCCAAGAACAATTAGAAAAAGATCGCATCGCGCATGAACAACGCGTAACAGCAGAAAACGAACAGAAAAAAAATGAAAAACGGTTAGAAGAGCAAAAAGCACGCGATGAAGTTGCGCGTATTGAGCGAGAAAAAATAGCTGAAGAACAAAAAGTTAAATTACAAATCACGGATAAAAAACAATTACAAGAATTAGAAAAGTTACAACTCAAAGAACAAGAATTAAATAAAAAACGTAATGAATTACAAGAAATTGAAGGTCTATTGCACGAGAAAGAACGGGAACAACAATTAATTATTCAAGAGTTGTTAACTGTATCACGATATTTAAATCAAAAAGAAAATGAATTACAAGAAATCATTAAAACAAAACATGGTCTTGAGCAAGAGCTCCACAAAATCAATGAAAAATTACATGAGTATGAAAATAAAAAACGAGACAATGCAGACACTCTATTACAACTCGAAAGAAAACGCCGTCAACATGCTGTAGATGCTACACATCTAGAAAATGCCTGGCAAAGGCAAGTTAAAAATTTACAACCCGATATGGCGCTCATCAAAAGCTCAACACCACCACGAAAAAAACATAGCTTAGAACTTGAAGAAGCAGCGGCAAGGTTAAAACAAACTGGTACCGAGGAGAGGACTTGAACCTCCACGGGGTCACCCCCACAAACACCTGAAGCTTGCGTGTCTACCAATTTCACCACCCCGGCATTTTGTTTTTAATAGAATAATTAATTATTTTAGCAAATCATTTCATAAATAAATACTGAAAATTGTCGATAAGTATTTGATCTCCCTGCAAGTGATGATATTATCTCGGGTCGTAATAAATTAGGATTATTTTATTTCTTCAGAAATCTGCCAAAAGTATCAAAAATTTATTTAACGGAGTGAAGCATGACAGGCAGGAAGTTGTTGCATAAATCTTTGATAGCATGTGCAGGACTAATTATTAGTATTCAATTACAAGCACAAACATTACAAGAAGCCATTCAATGTGCTTTTGTAACAAATCCCGATGTATTAATTACAACTAATGATCGATTAGCATCTGATGAAGCGTTGAAAGTCGCGCAAGCAGGCTATTTACCAACCCTTGATGCAAATCTGGGCGCAGGCCGTGAACGCGCATTGAATGCGTCTACCGTTAACTTTTTAGGGACAGAAAGTCTAGTCACACTCACACGCACTGAAGCCGGTATGCATTTAGATCAAATGCTATTTGATGGTTTCGCGACTAATGATGAAGTAGCCCGTAATCAATTTCGTGATGCTTCTGCAGCCTATAGAGTCGCAGGTACAGCTAATGATATTGCATTGCGTGTTGCGCAAGTATATTTAGCCGTTCTTCAACAACAAAATACCGTTGCATTGGCAAAAGAAAATCTGGATCTACTCACTAAATTATATAATCTCATCTCACAACGAACAAAAGCAGGTATCGCACGAAGTGGTGATTTAGTACAAGCAAAAAGCCGTCTAGCCTTAGCAAAAACGAATTATTTAAATGCTTATAGTAATTTACAAGATGCGATTACTGATTATGTCGATGTAGTAGGTGTAGCGCCCAAAGATTTAATTGATCCATTTATTGATCCAGAAGATATTCCACCAACAGAACAAGCAGCAGTCGATCAGGCTATAGATCATCACCCCACATTACAGTCTGCTATGGAAGATGTTGAAGCAGCAAGAGCACAAGCAGCAGCAGCGCATTCGGATGATTTACCCCGTATTGATTTACAAGTTGGTGCAGATTTAGATCACAACGTAGATGGTTTACCTGGTCCAGACGATGATTATATTGCTATGTTACGCGGTCGTTATAATTTATTTAAAGGTGGCGCAGATTTAGCAAAAGAACGTCAAACTGCATTTTTATTACAAGAAGCGATGGAAGTTAGAAATAAAACCTATCGACAAGTGGTACGTGCCACACGATTATCTTGGAATGCTTTAGAAACGGTAGAACAGCAATTACCTGATTTGCAATCACATTACGACAATGCTTCGAAAACAGTTGGCATTTTCAAGCAACAATTCATGTTAGGTGACCGCACATTATTAGATTTATTAGATCAACAAAATGAAGCCTTCACCTCTGGCACTGCTTACATCAATGGTAAATATACCGATATATTTGCTAAATACCGCGTGATTAACGCCATGGGTAAATTACCGCAATGTGTCCATGTACCAATGCCTGCTGAAGCGCAAATTAAGATTAATCATGATGATTCGTTGATGGGAGATTTTTTATAATTTAATCTATGCATTTGAATATTTAACACTAATATAGATTATAAATATCTACTTATTTTTTTCTATGCGTTACATTTTGTGGAGGATTATCTGTTGGAATAATGACAACATCCTCCACAACTTTTTTTCTAAATATTCCAGTAAGCACCTGTAAAATATTTTTTGATTCTTTTGGTGAAGGAACTTCATTTTTTTGATCATCAACTGATTTATTGAGATTATTCACAGTTAAAAATTTTCCTGGATGGTGAAGTTCAGCTGAACTACCTGCTGATACAGCTCTTCTGATACGAGTTCCAGCATGCTGAGGGGGCGTCGAAACGTTATTATCACTGAGGGTTCCAGAATTTATTACATTCGTTACATTATCCAGTTTTGGACTAGACGGTGCGCTTTTAACCAGATGAGAATTTTCACTTAATAATTTATTAGCCATTTTAGGCGAAGCAGGAAGAAGTAACGGTGGTACATTATGATCTGATGATTGCGCGATATTGAGTTTTGTTAAAGTTATTGCGTTAGAAGACTTTGCAACTACTTGTGTTGACGTAGGTTGATCCGTAGCAGGTTTTTCAGCGTCTTTCTTTTTATATTTTATAATACTTTCTTTAGGATCTAACGTTGAGCAAAATTGTAGATATTTATGATCAACATCTGGCGGATCAAAATATTTATCAGGCTTCAAAAATTCTGCAGGGTTAAATGATTGACCGACATCATACACAGTCAGATTATGCTCGTAATAGCTAATAAGATTTTTAATAACAGAAATAAATTCCGTTAATTTTTCCATTTTTGTTTTAAGCAAAGGCTCATCTTCAATTAAAATATTAATATTATCTATTAAAGTTAATATGTTTTTTTGAAAATCTTTATATCTATTTATAAGTTCCTGTTGTTCACTTTTTGACATAAAATCATCAGGAAAAATCTCTCTAAATAATTCTGTAAATTGTTGTTTTTTACTTTGATAATAAGTTTTATGACTATTCAATGCCTTAATATATTCTGATAAATTTATTCTATCATCATTAGTAAGATCGAGTGTTAACATTGATTTATTGATATGATCTATGGCCTTATTTAAGAGCGATGAGATTTCTTCTCTGTCTTCCCAAAATGAATCATCAAGTGTGTTTTCACAACAATTCATTTCATGCAGATGTTCTTTTTTAATATAATTTTGCATTTCACTATACGTTAACATGTCTGGAGCAAATGGCATCATTAAATTTCCTAACTGCTCAATCAGTAAGGCAGGGCCTGATTCTGCAAGTTTTTTATCTTCCAATACGTTAACGTCTTTATTATTTACATTACTGATTATCACTGATCCGCGTGCTGTCAAAAGCAATGTGTTACTTAATTGTTTAGTCGTGGGAGTCCTCGCATCAAATGAATTGAACCCTGATGTCCTAGCCAAAAATCGCGTAATTAACATATTATGTTTTTCATATAAATTCACTTTCAAAAGAATATGACATAAGATAATTGTAAAACGTCGAAAAGGATCTAATTCTCCTTTTCTTTCTAATGATCGATATTTTTCATCACACCACTTCCAACAATCAGTCATTAGTTGGTCATAAACTCCTCTATTAGCGCCTCCTTTTACATATCGACCAGGAATTGCATAATCTGCGATTGCTAAAGCATAGCTTCTAAATTCGTCTTTACTTTTTGGTAAATTTGGATCGGTGGAACATTTTGTCATGTAATATTCAAAATAGTCTTTCCCATCAATTGTATTTTCTTCTATATGATTGATATAATCTTGCATCATTAAACCATTTTGATAAGGGCCTATAGGCCCATTTTCAAAAACATCATCATTATTAGTTTGCGTTTCATTCACTGTATTTTCTTTACTATCACCATTTTCTCTCAAAAGATGCGTTAATATTGCATTGTAAGATTCTTGATTATGCCTATGCATCAAACGTCGCGTAAGCGATTTGAATATAATGATGGGATGATAATTTTGGCTATCGAAATAAAAAATTTGGCTAGCTTTTTTTTCTAATGATTTAAGTTTTTGGCAAAGCAATTCATCTTGAACATCAGCAGAACCTTGCATAAATAAAATCCTTTTACAATTGCAACGTTTATTTAAGTAATCTCTTGAATCAACATATATAAATTACCCGTAGTTAATTACTGTAAATTATTACTTTACCATTGGCGATTTAATACCATGTCAACATCATAACAGCTCGCTGATATAAAAATAAAGATTTTCACAATATAGCAGTGTGTTGTGAACTAGCTTGAAAGCTATACAAAACGGACATCACTAGCTATTTATAACAAGTAATTGTTGATCAAAAACTTCATTTGACTTAGGATAATTTATGCTATAAAAAATTATTGTTAATCGAAAACTCATTATAAATATCGTTTCTAACGATTATCCCCATCTCAATTAGTAAGTCTGTAAATTTCATCAGTTTAGAGAATTTACAATCGCGGTTATAGGATTCATGATTTAAGTTTAAGGAAAATGGATTTCAGGGAGAAGATAGATGCCGTACACCTTTACAAATCAAGCTAAAGATAAAAAATCTGATGAATATACTAATGATTTCAAACATACAGCACTATTTAATCCCAATGAAAATGATTCTCTAGAAAGGATATCATTATTAAGAAGCGCGATTAAAAATGATCTTCCAGAAGCTGTAGATGCTTTACTGAAGTATCCAGGCATTAAAATAAACGACCAAGATCCGCATACTCGGTCATCCGCATTACATGACGCTTGCAGCCAAAAAAAATTACCATTTATTAAACAACTCATATTAGCTGATGCAAGCTTTACTATCACTCAATCTGGTAAAACCCCCCTTCAATTATTGTCATTGAAAGATGACAGAGCAATGCTTGAAGAATTATTATTTTTTGCCTGCGAAAATAATAGGTTTGATTTAATTAAGTATCTGATTAAAACAATCAATGTAAATCCGAATTGTGTCAATGAAGAAAACAAAACCCCTTTACATACCCTATGCCTTAAAACAAACACAAATTCATCTTTAGCAATTCTTAAATGGTTTATTACCGAAAATAAAGGTGATTTTCAAATTAAGGATAATCATCAGAAATTTCCATTGGATTTGATAGCTAATCAAAAAATATTAGAACAAATCTTTCTCCACAGCTGTCAGATCAATAAAAGTTATCAATTAAAGAAGATAATTATCAGACAAATGTTTGATAAAAAAATTAATCTCAATTGTACAGATGATCAGGGACGCACCGCGCTTCATTTTGCTGCTGAGTCTGGTGATGAAGAATTAGTCAATATATTATTATCAAATCCACAGATCGATGCCACGAAACAAACTACAAAATCGGGCAACACACCATTACATACGGCAATATTTCAAACACATCTCTTGGTTGTGCAAGCTTTTTTTACAAAGGCGATAAATATTTTTCATACCATAAATGAATATTTAATAAGAAATCATGAAACTATTGATGATACCGCAGCCTTAAAAGCACTGCGCGAACAAGATATATCTGCATATCAAACCCTAACTAGCGCTATTAATACTTATAAATTAGAACAAGCCACATCGCAATGTAGTGATATAGCATTACTGAATAAGTATATACGCAATAAATCCATCTTAAACATATTAAATAATGATGGATTTACGCCTATGATGATGGCATTAGAAGGATTTTCCGCCAATTTTTCCATCAATTTCTCCGCCGACAAGGAAGAAAATATTATTCAAATCATCAAATTATTTGATAGCTGTAAAGAATTTGATGCTGCGGACGAAATCTCTAATAAGCTTACCTATAAGAAAAATTCATATTTACATTTAATATGTATCAATAAAATTCCATTATCTATTATTAAATTACTATTATCAAAATTAGAAAATAATACGATTTGCAATTCAAAGAACCAAGAAGAAATGGCGCCAATTCATTTAGCGGTTGAATATTATGAAATGATACCCGTGCTATTTAATAAAGGAATAAACTATCACATTTTAAATAAAGAAAAATCCACATTTCTTCATTTAATTGCTCATAAAAATCACTATGAACCATTGAAGATAGCAATACAAGCTTTAAGAGATAAACTATCTGATGAAAATGCAGTCAGACACGAATTAACAAATTTAATTAAAATGAAAGATAACCAGGGTAGAAATGTTATCACCATTGCCGCAGAAAAAACGGATTCAGAATTCCTATCACTTTTATTAGATAACATGGAAGAACAAACCCGATCAGAAATTATAAACACGCCTGATAATGATGGAAATACGGCTTTACATAAAATGCTTAAATCTATAGGAAATAATACAAGTCAAAAAAAATTAGAATGTTATATTTTATTATTAGAATATGGTGGGAATGTAACATTAATTAATAGTAGCCAAGAGACGCCATCAGATTTAGCAAAGCCCTACAATAAAGATTTAATGAGAATTAAGAGAGAAATGGAAATTAAAAAAAGACATCAACACTACAATAATGTAACTAAAAATAATGAAAATTCTGGTAAGCTAACCCATACCATTGCAACACACGATAACGAAAAACGAGATAAATCCCCGACTGATTCACCCGATGCTCTTCCTGCAATTAATATACAGGGAGAACGTCTAGCAGATCCCCCAATAGATTCCAGTCGCTCAGATCAAAATATGATACCTAAATCAGGAGAAGACCCGTTCAAGCAATTACATGTTTATGGTAAAAATAATCTCTATAATTTGGCAGATAAAGATATGAGTGGAATGAAAACTAAAATCTCTGCGATTAAAAATTATTTATCAAATACCTGGTTAATAAAACATTTCAGCAAACATAAAACTAAATATAAAATAGGCGCACTTATTTTATATACAGTAGGATTTTTTGGACTTTGCGCTTTTTCAACATTTTTTCCGCCAGCAATGCCCGTCATTCCCATTTATTTAACGGTTGGCAAAGTGCTTGGTGCTTGCCATTTAACAACACCACTGATTCCTGTTATAGGGAAAGTTGTTTCAATGTCACTGCCAATTATAGTAGCGGCAGTTTGTACGGGGGCATATTTTTTTGTTAAAGGGGCAAATTGGCTATTTACGCAAGCAATACCAAAATTATTGTCACAACGCTCAAAAAATGAAAAAGAGGATTCATCAACTACACAAACGGAGATTAATTCAAACACCTATGAAATAGTGCCTACATTCGCACCTGACCATGAACCTCATCACGCATCATCATTAGGCTCAGGAAATAAAGCAGATAATATTAAAATAGCTGGCTCTATATCCGATGATTTAGATAAATCTAGTCAATCATCATCACAATGGATAAAAACATTAAAAAATTGTGTAGCGCCGATCTCTTATTTTTTTACTCATTCTTGCTGTGGTGCTGATATTGAACCAGATTCACATCAGGCCATTTCTCAGACATCCGATGCCAGAACACCTACCATTAAAATATAAAATCATTTTATATTAAAAACATTAAATATACTTCATTATTTTTATAAAACGGGATTTCCTCATGCTGTCTAAAGATAATAAAGAAAAACCAATAATTATAATAGATATAGAAAAGTATTTTTATTGGGCGAACGAAGAATATAAAGTCAATGAAATATTACAGATATTATTAACATTAAAAAACAATGATGTTAGCCTCGTTCTTCTTACTACAAATATCAGAAAAACATTAGAGATGTTTACCTTAGAATATCCTTATGCTCATAATGTTTTCAGCGCTTCTCTTAAAGAATGTTACTCTGCTGAAGAAAAATCTTTAATAATGTATCACTATATCTCCAGTTATAGCTTAAATAATCAATTAGGATACGCTCAATCTAGCAGCAATATCGTTTCACAAACAAATAATTTTATCAGTAAATTACATATTTTTACTGGAGATATCCAATTAATAAATGAAAACAATGACGCTACGAAATGTGAAATTATTATCATCAATCAAATCAATGATGAACATATTGCGATTTTAATAGAATTATGAGAATTTTAATCAATTTACTCAAGAAAATGCGCCTCTGATATACCTCGGCGTTTTCGAGGACAAGATCATTAAACAAAGAAAAGGTAAATTGACTAGTAGCTCATCCTTTTTTTATTCCACTTTGATACCAAAGCAGTTGCTCACAGAGAAAATGTTAAGCGAAATCTTAACAGATGATTATAAAGAATTTATCGCATATACAAGCAAAGGACTCAACGAAACATTAGCAGAACGGATAGAAATATGCATAGAAGAGCACACTAAAACGTTAAAGCAATTTGGAACATTTGTAAAAAAAGAAGGCGAACAATTTGTTTGGTTTAATTACAACACAGAAGCAACAGAACATCATTCCTCAGAAGCCACACAAGAAGATTTAAGATTTAAAAATTATCTCATGGAGAGCATTGCCATTTGGAATGAAACTATTTTTAGCAAACAATATCATTCTCCATTGGTATTTTTTGAATCAACATTAACACTATTAAAAGACGTCGGCTTGAATTTAAATATTAAATGGGAAAAAAATCGAGATATTATTGATGAAAAATATCAATTATTTAAAAAAAATGAAACATTCAATCAAAAACTATCAAATCCTCGTTTATCATGGATTTGCAGAGCTGCAATTGGCCCAAACATCAATTAATTTATTAAAAGAAAATGGTGCAATGACCCATGAACAACTTAATAATATAGACATTCAATATGATTTAACTGCATTACAAATGGCATGCATCACTGAACTGAGTGATTTATTTTATTATCTTATCACTATCGCAAAAGTAGATACATCCGTATGTAATCTTGAAAAACACACGGAATTTTATTATGCAGTATTATTTTTGAAAGATTGCATAAAAACACCTTTGCATGTTGCCATTGAACATTATATTTTAGCGTTATACCAACTAGAGCATACCAAAAAAGAATCAAACTATTGGAGTGACCAAGCAAAAAAAGCCAAACATTTAGTGAAGATATTACTGGATTATGCGAAAAATACTCATTCACAATCTTGCATTTTTAGTAAAGATGAGCAAGGACATACACCATTGATGAAAGCAATTTTATCGGGTGGTGATTGTGGAAGAGAAATTCAAAAAATATTTATTGCAAACGGTATTACAGAATCAGAAATCGACATTACTGCTTTTAGCAGTGAATTAGATAATCAATTTATTCAAACGACGACAGCTGTTTATAATGAACACTGGAATCCTATTGAGCAAGCGCTACAAATATTAAATGCAACTTTTTCACCAACAAGACATTAATTATCTTTCTGTCAACGCTACTTCATGCGCTTTTATAATAGGTTTTAATAAATATTGTAAAACAGTTTTATGACCGGTCAGAATATCAACAGTTGCTTGCATACCAGGTATAATCATCAATGGTTTATTATCTGGTCCTAAATGATTTTTTGCTGTTCGTACACGTACTATATAAAAAGTTTCACCTTTTTCATTTGTTGTAGTATCTGCGCTGATATTTTCTAAATTACCAGGCAAGCCACCATATATTGCAAAATCATAAGCGGTAATTTTTACTGTGGCCGCTTCACCCGGATGTAGAAATCCAACATCTTGTGGCCGTACTTTTGCTTCAATTAATAATGTATCGTCCAGTGGCACAATGGTCATAACTGTTTGACCTGGTTGCAATACACCACCGATAGTATGAATATTAATTTGTGCAACAACACCGCGAACTGGTGAACGAACTGCTGCACGATTAACGCGATCGGCTAAACCAATATTTGCTTCTGAAATTGACGCTAAATTTGCATTAGCATCATTTAATTGTGTTAATGCATCTGATTTAAATGCATCATTTTCTTGCTGAATATTTGCATTGGCTTCTGCAATAGCTGCTTGTAAGCGAGGAATACTTAAGGTATCAGCATCTAATTCACCTTTAGTATCATTTTGTTGACGTTGCAAACGTAATACATCAATAGGTGAAGCAGCACCTGTTTGCACTAAAGGTTGTGTCATGGTTAATTCTTTAGTGATCAAATCATAACTTGTTTTTAATTGATCAATTTTCGATTGCATCTCTAATAAATCTTGTTGTTTTTGAGTAGCAACATCTCGTAATGCATTAATTTTAGACTGTAGTTGACTTTGTCTTGAATTATAAAGTGCTAATTCATTTTGCGCGAAAGCCTGGCCACCCGCTTTAATTAATTTATCTGAGGGTTTATATGGCACACCATTTATTTCAGCATTAAGTCTTTCTACTTTTGCTTGCAATGCTAAAGATTTTTGTTGACTCTCACCGTACGAAGATTGGAAACGTGTGGCATCAATATGCATTAAAATTTGTCCTTTATCGACCACATCACCTTCATGCACTAATAAATCTCGTAAAATGCCACCATCTAAACTTTGAATATTTTGTGTTTGACTACTGGGAATGACTTGTCCTGTTGCAACTGTAACATCATCTAAAACGGCAAAATTTGACCAAATTAAGGCAATAATAATAAATACTAATACCAACCACATAATAATACGCGCGGAAATAGCTGGATCAGATAATTCCAGTGATGAATTTTCATTTAAAAAATCTAAATCATTTTTAGGCATAAATTAAACTCTTAATTCTTTTCATTCCCATTCGTATAAAAAATCAATTGCTCATAGCTATAAAGCAGGAATTTATTATCAGTACCTTCTCCCACAAGTGTGAGAAGGGAAAAAATGCATTAAATAATTTTTGTGGTGTACAAAAAAAATGGATTATTCAAACTCTAATTTTTCCTTCTGATAATGATTTAATGATGGTTTCTTTTTCGCCATCAGCGATTAAATGACCATTATCCATAATAATTAAACGATTCACTAAGGAAAGCATTGATCCTTTATGCGTCACTAAAATTAAAGTCTTTTTTGCTAAATGCGGCATGATATGGCTTTTAAAATGATTTTCTGTTTTATCATCCATTGCACTACTAGGTTCGTCTAATAAAACAATCGGGGGATCTAATAAAATGGCCCGTGCTATTGCAATAGCTTGCCTCTGACCACCTGAAAGCATTTCACCTCGTTCACCCACTTGGCGCTCATATCCTTCTGGATGTGATTTAACAAAATCATCTACACCAGCAATTTGTGCAGCTCGTAAAATAGCATCATCACTAATGTAAGGCGCACCTAAAGTAATGTTGTATTTAATACTGCCATAAAATAATAAAGCGTCTTGTCCCACATAACCGATTTGATGTCGTAATTCAGAAGGATCGATTTGATTTAGTGCGGTACCATCTAATAAAATGCCGCCTTTTATTGGTTGATAAAGTCCAAGAATTAATCGTTGAATAGTTGATTTTCCTGATCCAATTCGCCCAATAATTGCAACTTTTTCTCCCGCTGCAATTTTAAAAGAAACATCGGTTAATGCTGCTACGGTTTGTTGCGGATAATTAAAACTCACAGATTGAAATTCAACGCCACCTTGTAATGCCGGTCTATGTAAAGGTGAAGTTCCTAAAGCACGTTCCGGTGGTAATTTCATAATTTTATCTAATGCTTGTAGTGCTTCAATTGATTCTTGATAACGAATAATTAATGAAGATAATGCAGTTAAAGGTGCTAAAGCACGTCCCGTTAAAATGGTGCAAGCAATTAAAGTACCCATTGTAATTTCACCTGCAACAATTTTATAAACACCCAATATTACCACTGCAATATTGGCAAATTGTTGAATGAATAATGAAAGATTAACCCCCAAACTAGAAAGAAATCTTATTTTCACGCCGAGCTTCGCTGCTAAACTAATGACACGTTCCCATTTATATTGCATATGTCCTTCAGCATTTGAAGTTTTAATCGTTTCAACACCAACTAACGATTCAACTAATGCAGCGTGTTTTTCTGCAGCGTGTCGATGTGTTTGTTGAATTAAATTATTCAGTGGTTTTTGTACAAATATGCTAACTAACAAAACGATCGGAATAGAAATTGCAGGAATAATAACTAAGGTGCCACCAATAATTGCGGTAACTATTAAAAATAATAAAACAAAAGGTAAATCAATGACGACGGTAATGGTTGCCGAAGTAATAAAATCACGAAAAGATTCAAATGCATGCACCATATTGGCCATTACACCAACAGACATTGGTCTTGCTGACATAGGCATGCCTAATAATTGCTCATAGATGACTGATGACAAACGCACATCAATATTTTTACTGGCGACATCAATAAAATAACCACGAATAATTCGCATTAAAAAATCGAAGCCAAAAATAATAAACATACCAATTGAGAGTACCCACAAGGTGACTTCAGCTTGATTAGGTACTACACGATCATAAATATTTCTTATAAATAAAGGTGATGCCAGTGCGAAAAGATTAATCATAAAAGAGGCAACTAATACTTCTCTATATACTGGCCATGATTTGGTAATTACATCCCAAAACCAATGTTTTTCTACGGATTGTGTCGTTGCTGCCGCACTACGTTCGTTAAATTGATAAATAGGTTGGGCAAAAATAGCGTAATTGGTATAACTGTCATTAAGTTCATTTAATGGGATATCTTTAACACCTGTTGAAACATCGGTACTTGCTTCAGGTTCAATGATCTGTGCCACGCCATTGTCTTGAATTTTAACCAGCAAACAGGCTTGTTGATTTTTTAATAATAAAATGGCTGGCAGCATGACATTGGTCATTACTGATAAGGGTTTTTTCACTATTTTTGCAGCAAAACCTGCACGTCCTGCTGCTCTAATAAACAATTCGGGAGTTAAACGGTTATCCACTAAAGGCAATCCCGCTGTTAAAACGGTTGCTGAAAAGGGACGGTTTTGCATTTTTGTTAATGCAATGAGACAACTCAATAAGGGATCATCTTGTGCAGTAGTGTAACGTTGAGAAATGGGCCAACGATTTTCTTCGATAGGCTGTTCGTGGTTTTGTATGTCCGTATGATCTTGCATCCGATATCCATTCTTGATTATTTCCTTCTCCCGCTTGCAGTAGAAGGTGCCCAAGGCGGATGAGGGTAAATCAAAACTTGGCAAAGATTTTAGTCCTTACCAAGTTGTTAATATTCAAAAAACGCGCTTATTTATTCCGAAACTACAGAGTAATACTAAAAAGACTCTATATCTTACGCTGCGGTAGCCGCCGACTTATCAGCCGCCCCACCTTTCTTATATCGATTCAAGAATTTCTGTACTCGACCACCGGTATCAACAATCTTCTGTTTACCCGTATAAAAAGGATGACAATTTGAACAAACTTCAAGATTCAATTGTTTCTTGTTCAACGTGCTCATCATTGGAAAAGTATTACCACAACTACAGGTCACTGTAACTTCATGATATTCTGGATGTATACCCTTTTTCATTTTATTTACCCTCTATTAATTCATTAAAAACAACGTTTTATTATTATTGTTATCTGCTAGAACAATCATTTTAGTCGACAAATGCGGGTTACGCAAGCCAAGTAAGCGATTGTAAGTTAATTTGGAGTATCTGTTTGCATCCTCGGTACTACAACGTTTTGCATTATCAACTTTGAGAAAATCAACTGTTTGATAATTAAATTTAAAAATTTTCCCTACACGAAATGACGGTCTTGAAAGTTGTACTATATGCAGATACGCCTAATTAATAACGATGTTCACTTAAAATGAACATTACAAATATATAAAGCTCATTGACAATGAATATTAAGATTATATAATGTTCATTATGAATGAACGAAATTTACTTCCACGAGCTCTTTTGAAAGAAATTGTCCTAGAACAAATTGAGGACATGAAGAAATTGCCGCGTGGCACCCCCCGCGACAAATTAATAACGCTTGTCGACTTAGCTAAATCCCCTCAAATCATTATCATTCAAGGCGTGCGTCGCTGTGGTAAATCAACATTGATGGCACAATTGATAGATTCCTTAGCCCCGCAAAAGATGCATTACTTGAATTTCGAAGATGAACGTCTCATCGCTTTCGATGTATCCATGTTTAATACATTGCTAGAAATCTTTTATGAGATAAATGGGCCCGAAGATTTTTTCATTTTTGACGAAATCCAAAACGTTGAAGGGTGGGAAAGATTTATTCGCCGTTTGCATAATAGTGGTAAAAAAATATTTATTACTGGGTCAAATGCGAGTTTGTTAAGCCTGGAATTAGGAACGAAACTGACTGGAAGACATTTAAATTTAGAATTATTTCCTTTTTCATATGCTGAATTTTTGAGGTTGTCGGGATATGAATTACATCCTGACCAATTTTATTTAACAGAAAAACGCGGCGAATTACATAAGCATTTTAGTGAATACCTTTACGAAGATGGTATTCCTCTTTATTTACAATTAAAACAACGTGATATTCTAAGCACCTTGTATGAAGATATTATCATTCGCGATGTTATTCAACGTTATCGCATAGATAATACCAAATTATTTCGTGAATTAGCATTATACTTGTTAAGTAACAGCACATCCTCTATCACCTATAACAAACTGAAACAATATTTTCATCTTGGTAGTATTAATACCGTGATAAAATATTTAGGATATTTAGAAAATAGTTATTTCTTATTTATTGTTAATCCATTCTCACCTTCATTAAAAAAACAAATTAATGCACCGAAAAAAATTTATAACATCTGCAATGCGTTCATAGATAAAATCGGTTTTCATCTTACAGATAACCACGGCGTGCTATTGGAAAATATGGTTTTTCTCCACTTACGAAGATATTATAAAAATATTTTTTATTATAAAACTCAAAATAATTTAGAAGTGGATTTTTTGGTGTACGATACTCTCAAGAATATTCAATTAATCCAAGTGACGTGGTCTTTTCACGATGAAAAAGTAAGAGCGAGAGAAACTACTGCTTTGATAAAAGCTATGCAAGAAACCAAATCGACCCAAGCTTATATTTTGACTGAAGCTGAAACTGAAACGATCAGAATTGATGATAAAACAATTCAAGTTTTACCAATTTATCAGTGGTTATTGCATGATATCTCAATAGAAAAGTCATAAAAGACTTTAAAAATCACATAATTCATCTGGATGATACATAAAGTTATATCATTTTAAATGCAAGCTTAAACCAGTGAAATTACATAAAAATAGAGGTATAACATGGTTAAAATAATTATTTCGGGTGGCCAAACTGGTGTAGATCGTGCCGCGTTAGATTCTGCAATTAATCTCAATATTGCATATGGCGGTTGGTGTCCCAAAGGCCGTTTAGATGAAATGGGGGTTATGCCTGAAAAATATAATCAATTAAGAGAAGTATCAGGACACTTTTATAATGAAAAAGAAAATTATGATGCTAGAACTAAATTAAATATTAGAGATTCAGACGGCACGCTAATAGTAGTTCCTCAGCGACCTTTACCTGCGCAAATTAAGGATGGAACATTATTGACAATCGATCAAGTTAAAAAACAGAACAAGCCATTTTTAATTATTAGCTTAAGTGAATCACATACCAATAACTCTCATAAAATTACTGAATGGATTAGTTTAAATAATATTACGACTCTGAATATTGCTGGTCCGCGTGAATCAAATAGCCCCGGAATATATCAGTTGAGTTTCTTTCTTCTGAGTAAAATTCTCTATGAATTAAAAGCTCATCAAATTAAACCAAAACTATAGAATTCTCAAACTTGAAAGAAAGCATTAATAATTTATTAATAATTTCTTTTGCTACGCATTAAATAATCGAAGTCGAAAACTACTAACACACCAATAGCGAGTACCCATCTAGATATCTTGTTTCAACGCTTCAGACGAGCTGGTTCTAAATGCAAGTTATCAACGGTAGCATGGCTTTGTTTGAGCTCATTTTTAATTGCATCAAAATTAATATGCAATTTATCACACAGTTCTTTTGTAAAATTGTGCCCAAAAATGATTTGATGATAATCTGTATAATTAACTTTATATATTGCAGGCGTACGACCTGAAATATTTTGTGTGCCACGCACGATACTCTCTAATAACTTTCTGTCTTGTGCATAAAATAAAAAATCAGGAGTTTCTTCATTTTTTCCTAATCTTACTTTTATATTACCACCCACTTTATCCACATCTAATTTGCCAACCAAGACATCTGTTTTTTCATATAGATTTCTCATAACTAAAATCCTCAGAGATTTGTAAGATAAATGTATTATAGCAGATACACTGTATTGCGATTCTCGACTTAGTAAAAAAAATATGTAAGTTAAAGGTTAACTAAATGAAACCCAGAATGTAATTAAAAAACTCCAACCGGAAATATTAGAATTAATCTATATTGTGCTCATAACACATATGTCTATCTTTCACAAACTAATTTTGTTTCATTTCCCAGATAGAGTTTTGCTGACGTGCCTAAAGGAAGAGGGAAATTAATATAATCATGACCAATTCCTTTTACACGCAACACAGGAATTTCACATTTTTCTGCGAAACGATTGATGACAGCATCCATGTTTGATGTTCCATCAGGATCATTTCCTTTAATAAAATCACCAAATAAAATTGCAACAGCTCCATTAAAAATATTAGCCTGTTGTAGATGTTCTAACATGCGATCAACGCGATAACCACGCTCGCCGGTTTCTTCTAATAAAACAATTTTGTTGTTAGCATCCATTTGCCACTTTGTGCCTAAGCTTGTCTGAATTAAACATAAATTACCTCCGGTTACAGATGCTGAAATGATTTGTTGTTTTTCAGCATATTTATTTAATGGCAGGATTTCATTAAATTCAACATGATCGACTTCACCAAATAATAAGGTTTTAATTGCTGCGATTGATTCAGTTGAAAATTTATCAAGCGCTGGCCCACCATGTATTGTTGGCCATTGCCATTGTTGCTGTAAAAAAAGCAATAAAGCGGTTATATCACTCATGCCAACAAATATTTTAGGCGTTTGTGGCGGATTAACTTTTAATAATTCTGGTATTAACCGCATTGAACCATAACCACCCCGTGCGCAGATCACTGCTTTTGTATGAGGATTTAACAAAGCATTTTTAAGATGATTAAAACGAATTTCATCCGTGTTAGCGCATAATAAATCTTTACCAAAAATATTTTCAGGTATAACACATTTTAATTGCCATGATTCAAATAATTCTTTAATTGCGGCTAATTGCTGATCACTACAGCGTGAAGCGGGCGCAATAATATCTATACTATCACCAGGTTTTAATGTCGGTAAATTTCTCATTAGGATTTCTTCCAAAACTGTTGATCAGTAAACAATTAAAATAGGACAATTAATTCAAATTAAATGCCAGGGATAACCTACTCCATTATAAATGGTTAATATTATTCTTCGCCTGTAATACAATTTATTTTTCAATATCGAAATATTATTTTTTTTATATTGGGGGCAGCTTGCATAAGACATACTATTCCAGTATAAAGCAAGTCCTCACGCCCATCCAAAAAATGATAATTATATATCTAGCTCAAAAAGCGTTACAAGCTTTATAAATTTAATTATCCCTCTTCGAGGTATAGTGACAATAGTGTTAGTGTACGACTGTTTTATATGGAAAATAAAATTATGAAAGGACAAATATCCTCCTCCGCGAATAACGGAGACCCATTAATTAAAGCAAATATCATTAAACATAACGTATCTGATTTATCAAATCTCATAGGATTACTCATAATCAAATTGTGCAATAAAGTGGGTGTTATACTTAATACCACTGCGCTCACATTAAATATTAAACAACGAATTTATAGTTATAACCACAAAATAATCACTAACTGCACCCATAAGATTCATAAATTAATTCAACCCAATTACAATCAAATTGATGCAACATTAGTTGATATTAAAACATGGTGTGAACAACAAGATCTTCCATACATATCCATTAGCAATGAACAGCAAATCGACATTGCCGCGCCTAAGTTAATAACGCCTTCATCAAACATAACGCCAATGTGCTCAAGAATGGCGAAATTATCTAAAGCTTATTTAGCTGAAATAGATAATGCGACAGTAATTGCCGGTAGTAAATTAATATTAACGGATAATACTCATATAGTTTTAGATAACGAAATTGACACCTATAAACAACAAGATCATAATTTAAAAAATCCTTTTATTAACCATTCAAGCTCAGAGAATCTTAAAATTAGCTTTATAAAAAAAGGGGATTAGCGATACCTAACGGAATACATTTATGTGATGATTATTCGCATAATTACTTTCGTTGGTCAGTTGAAGGTCTACCTAAATTTTTCATTCTTGATCAATTTAGCAAATATGACACATTCCCTTTATTAATAGATGATGATTTAACATCTCAGCAAATAAAAGCTTTAAATATTATCAATTCGCGAAATCGTCCGATATTAAGATTGAAAAAAAGGCACGCATACTCTATTAACAAATTAATAGAATCTTCCACAGCGACACTTGATAACGACCGCTCATCTGTCACCTCTGACAATAACTTATTATTATCCCCCGATGCAATTCATTATGTAAGAGATAAAATTCTTTGCGCTATAAGCTGCATACCTAAAAATGGTTATAGAAAATTATTTATTTCACAAAAAAATTTAATTCATCACCATTTGTTAAACCTTGATGAAATTCAATCTTTAATGATTAACCATGGGTTTGAAATTGTATTTCCTGAAATCTTAACATTTGCCAATCAAGTTAAACTTTTTAGTCAAGCAGAAATAATTATAAGCACAGCGGTAGCCGGGTTGGCTAATCTTATGTTTTGCCCTGAAAATTGCAAAGCAGTTTTGTTAATAAACGAACGCTCGCCGACAAATTATTATTTATTTAGTCATTTTGCACAGATATTAGATAATGATTTACAGTTTCTTCCAAGCATTGATAATACCACAAATATCGATGGGATCTTACAAAATGATTATATTGTAAATAAAGACTTATTAAGTGACGCTATTTTTTCGATTTGTAATTCATTATAAATCTGATGATAAATCCTATGCATAATAAATTGACCACATTTAAAAATCGACTGGCCGTATTTTGTAATTACACCGGTGTTCATATGGCGCAAAAAGGTGCAGTAAAATTAGCCAAAAAACTCGTATTTTATGCCATCGCACTTAATCCTAATTATGCAGAATATCGAAACAATTATCGCTTGGTGATGACTTATAAGAAAACGTCAATGCCATTGAACAATTTTTAATCGAACTAGGATTCGAAATTATCTATGAAGAACATCTCTCCTTTGCAAATCAAGTGACATTATTTTCACAAGCAAAAATAATAGTCGGCCAAGAAGGTGCAGGAATGGCTAATTTAATTTTCGCCCCAAGAGATTGCAAAATCATGATCTTGATTGATCATCATCGTCAAATTGATTATTACGAATTCAGCATGCTCACGCAAGCAGTGAATATTGATCTGTTATTTTTACCCGGTAAAAGCGTTATTGGTATGGTTGATCGTATAAAAGATAATAATTTTGTCATTGATATTGGGCAATTAAATAAAGCGCTACAATCATTATAAATTATCTTAATCGGATACAAACTTCGTAATGTTTTAGGACAATTTATAACCTAGTAAAAAGTTCATACGATTACATTCTATATTAATAACCATAAATCCGAGCCATCAGATCGTAAACTTTCTATTTTTAGCCATATAATCAATCAAATATAGTATTTTCTAATTGGATTTTAAATATCAAATATCCAATTACCTTGGCAATGAGGAAAATAAATAAAGTTATCGCAACACCATAGCCCAAACGCCACTTCCACACAGGCCAAGACTTTTTAGGAGAATTTACAGCAAACGTGATGCTGATTATTTGCAATAAAAGAAACAAATAACTATACAGTCCTTCACTGATAGTGACGCTGAATGGATATGTAAAAGTAGGTATTATAAAAAGTTTCAAATAAAGAAATAGTGTCGCGTTTAAATAAACGCTAACCAATGATAACCAAACGATATTCAGAACGCGCTTAAGAGGGTTTACAGCTGTAAATGTCCCAGCATTATTATTTATTTTTTTATTTCTCCACCAAAATAATATAACACCGAAATAGCATATAGCCAAACAACTGAACAGAAATAAGCAGATTGTTTTGTGATAATAAACAATAAAATTATGAGAAAAATCAGACATGGCAGCCAAGAAAGCAATACTCAATATAAATTGAGTAATTACAATTTTTGCATAACGAATTATTGTTTGCCAGTATTGCTGAAATGGTGATATCAAGACAGTGGTCGAGACGTTATTCGTTATCTGAGTGAAACGCATTAATTGTTGCCATAAGAATGGAATCAAAATATAAGCTTGTAGAATAATTACCCCATCAATAACGAATACGTAAGAAAGCATATACAAAAAATCAATAGCACTTTTGATATTTGAAAAACTGAATAATGCAAATAAACACAAAATCAATAACACATGAACTGCGATTAAATAATATTTTTTCCACATAATAACCCCAAAAATAGATTTTGCCTCTTTTACTTTTTACAATATAAACTCGGCTATCACTTCTGCATGCTCGGAAGATAGCTCTAACTTGCTTGGTCATAAACATCTTCATCATCTGACACAATATTAATATTAGTTAACATGTAGCGAATATCATGAAACTTCCTAATAAAATCTTCCGCAAAGCCATCAATGCAGAGAGAAGAGTCCTGTTTCATAAAAAATATGATGTATTTCTAATTTTGGACCGAATGCCATAACACTCGCAGGAGAATACAATATCGAAATTCATAATGAGAATGGTATATTCTTAATGCATTATTATTCTTTGAATATATCACTGAAATCTATCACATCAGAAAAATAATTACTTTCAATTACAGCTTCACTCACACCATTAACATGTATCAACACCGGTCTAAATGAATATCCTTTGGGACTATTAATGTTATCAATTTTATTTTGCACCTCTTTTATCACATTTTTTCCTATTTCAGTCTGAGAAAATTTTATCTCACAAATATATAAGCAATTAAATCTTGTTTGTATCATATAATCTATTTGACAACCCAGTTGTTGAGTAGTTTTTCTCTGAAAATAAGGATTATCTACCACAATGTCATCTGGTAATAAGTCAAGTTTTTTCCATATGAACTCTCGATTATTCAGCACAAGGTTTTCGAATTGAAGTCCCATTATTACAGACCATTCTGGTAATGTATTTAAAGATTTATAATGGAAACTGTCTTGTTCAATTCTATTCAAATTTTTTTCGATATATTTAAAATAAAATCTTAAATAATTATCACTCAATCTATATTTATATAATCTTACTTTATCTATCGCTCCCTTTATATCCCAACTTGCTTCACGAGAAATAAACCCAGCTAATTTTAATTCATTAAGATATTGAGATATTCTTCCTGTTTGGCTTATATCTAATAAGTCACAAATTTCTTTATTTTCCTTACTTCCTTCAACAAGAACGGATACTATTTCTTTATAAAGAGGAGAATTACTCAAGAAAAATACATTAAATATCTTATTGAAATCTTCTACTAATAGCCCACCAGGCATGAAACACAAAGATTTAATATTTTCTTCACTCGATTTTTTCGGGTCTACTTCTTCCAAATACCTTGGAACTCCGCCTGTAACTGCAAGTATTTTCAATTTTTCATAAGGACTAATATTATTTTCTTGATTAACCCAAAATTCATTACAATCATTTAATGGCAATTCTTTTAATGTAAGAGTATATGATACACGTCCATAAAATCCTCTGCTCATTAAGATATTTTCTTCTATCCATGAAGAGGCAGATCCACACAAAAACAAAATTAACTCGTCGTTTTTTTTAAAAATTAAATCCCAAGCATTCTTCAGTTTTCCCAAAAAATCAGGATCTTCACTTCCAACCCAAGAAATCTCATCAAATATAATTACACACCTACCTTTTTGTGTTTCTCTACCCAAATAGTTAAATGCGCTATTCCATTCATCGAATTTCACATACGGCAAACCTGTCTGTTGACTAAACTGCTGACTAAACTCCACCAACTGAGATTCACGAGTCGTTTTCTTCGTTGGAGCTAATCCTGCAAACGAATAGCAGCGAAATTTTTTCGCAAATTCTTCTATTAATCTACTTTTGCCGATTCGTCACCGCCCTCGAACAACAACGAGAGATGCCGTCCTTTTTTTAAGAAATCGTTGTAATCTTTTGATTTCTTCTTTTCTTCCAACAAATTTACTCATGAGATCATCCTCTTATAAACGCAAGTATTTAGATTTCAAGTCCCAAAAAGCATGGGAATTCTGGGACTTGAAATCCAGATTTTCTGGTTACAAGTCTCAAAAACAAGTCCATCATGATGGCTTAAAATAAAGATTATGAGGGGGGAAACAAGCTTGAGGGTATCAATTATAAAGAAGCATCAATCACTAATTCATCCCAGCTTGGTGATTTACCTAATTCTAAAATTTTCCATATTGCATTACTAACTAACTCGATACCTCTTTCTATAATCTCTTTAAGATTTTGTTGTTTAATAATCCCCTTAATATTGCCATGTATAAATTTTGAACGAACATCATATATTTCTTTAAAAACATTCATTATTGATTTACGCTCTTCTTTATTATTACCCAATAACCATGCTGCACGTACTTGCAGCTTAAACTCTAAATTGAAACCATTTATTTCAAAAATACATTCAGCAGCGGTGGCCAAATCAATTATTTTTTCTTTATTGTCATCTTTAATTAAACAATCATTTACTTTTTTTACAGCAAATATCAATCTTTGTTGATCTTTTGATGGAAGTTTTCTAAAAAGTGAAATGACGAATTTTAATCGCTCAACATCATTAATTTTATATTCATGATAATATCTAGCCCCGGTATTTAATGGAAATCTTCGATAGTTATAAATATTAAATGGAAAAGGGATACTTGGCCTATGAAGTGTTAACAAAATACAATACATATTTAATAAATTAAACATTGTTTCAAAATTGCTTACATTCTTTGAGATTTCATTAGCCGAAATGAAAACCGGGCTAATTTTGCAGTTAATAATTAATACTGCTCCAGGAAAATTAATCCCTTTAAGAATATCAATAATAATTAAATCTTAAATTTGAGATTTTATATTTTTTTTAAAACTTGTTTTCGTTTTTGAACCTAATAATCGTAATTTTTCTTTAAAGTTGTCAATATCAGGCACAATTAATTTTCTGGTTACTGAATCAGGCAAAAAACTAAGTGGAACCAATTTTAAATTACTATCTAATTCTATTATTTGATTAACAATTATTCCACTTATAGCAAGCACAAGCACACCAGATATCGATTCCAATTTTAAAAATTTATAAAATTTATCCACTAATTGTTGTATACCTAACTCATTACACTCTGCTAAAATACCTTTGGCTAATTCATTTAAATCAATTAACTCACTATTATTATTAAAATCAAAAAAATTAAAATAATGTGTTTTAAATATTTGAAATGACTCATCAGTGTTTATAAATTTTACGACTTCCTCTTCCGACCCAATTTGCAATACTTCGATAAATTTTTGTTTATCCATAGAAAATCCATTTATTAATATAAAAACTCCGCAATTACCGGCGCATGATCAGAAGGTCGTTCTAATTTCCGTTGTGCTTTATCAATCACACAACTTTTACATGATTTCGCTAATTTATGACTAGCTAATATATGATCAATTCTTAATCCCATATTTCTGCGAAATGCAGCGGCGCGATAATCCCACCAAGTGAAACTTGCAGGAGATTGTGGAAATAAACGAAATGTATCTTCTAAGCCTTCAGCTATTAATGATTTTAAAGCAATGCGTTCTGGATCGCTAAATAAGACTTGTCCGTGCCATATTTTAGGGTCATAAACATCTTCATCTTCAGGAGCAATATTAAAATCTCCTAAAATAACTAATTTTTCATGATGTTGTAATTGCTGTTTGATATGTAAAGAAAAATGTTTTAACCAATTTAATTTATAAATATATTTTTCTGATGTGACAGATTCACCATTTGGCACATAGACATTAATTACACGAACCTCATTAAAAGTTGCTGCAATAACTCTTTTTTGTTCGTTGGGATCATTATGAAAAGAAACTGTCATTTCTTTAGCAGGAATTTTACTAATTATTGCAACGCCATTATAAGTTTTTTGCCCAACAAATATCGCTTGATAACCAACAGCATTAATTTGTGATAAAGGAAAATTGTGATCTTCGGTTTTTGTTTCTTGGATGGCGAGAATATCGGGTTGGTTTTTTTCTAACCAATTAATTAATTGTTCTAAGCGGACTTTTAATGAATTTACGTTCCAGGTGGCTATTTTCAAATTAATTCCTTGTAATTATTTCTTTCTCCTCGAAAGGGAGAAAGTACCCAAGGCGGATGATGAGATGTTAAAAAGTATTAGATATTTAATTAACATACCCTCATCCGCCTTCGGCACCTTCTCCCGCAAGCGGGAGAAGGAAAAAAAATGAGGTTTTAAAGACTGTAATACATATCAAACTCAACAGGATGTGTTGTCATACGTAATCGAGTTACTTCAGAGAATTTTAATTCAGCATATGCATTTATTAAATCTTTATTAAATACACCACCTGCTAATAAAAATTCATAATCTTTTTCTAAACATTCCAATGCTAAATCTAATGAATGACAAACTGTTGGAATTGCTTTTGCTTGTTCAGGATGTAATTCATATAAATCTTCATCAATAGGATCACCAGGATGTATGCGATTTTGTACACCATCTAAACCCGCCATTAACATTGCAGAAAATGCTAAATAAGGATTTACCATTGCATCAGGAAAACGTATTTCAATACGGCGTCCTTTTTCAGGTGATTCAGGAATACGAATTGCAGCAGATCGATTGCGTGCACCATAAGCTAATAAAACGGGGGCTTCAAATCCTGGTACCAATCTTTTATAACTATTTGTGGTTGGATTAGTAAATGCATTTAAAGCACGTGCATGTTTAATAATTCCACCAATAAAATATAAAGCGGTATCAGATAATCCTGCATAACCATTTCCCATAAATAAATTATGGCCATTTTTTTCTAATGACATATGACAGTGCATACCACTACCATTATCACCCACTAATGGTTTTGCCATGAATGTTGCTGTTTTACCGTATTGATGAGCCACATTATGAATCACATATTTATATTTCTGCATATCATCTGCTTTAAACAACAGCGAATTATAGCGTGTTGAAATTTCGTTTTGATTACAGGTAGCAACTTCATGATGATGCGCTTCAATAATTAATCCCATTTTTTCAAGTGTGGCGCACATTTCAGAACGTAAATCATGAGAAGAATCTACAGGCGGCACTGGAAAATAACCGCCTTTTACAGCAGGCCTATGCCCTATGTTGCCTGATTCAAATATTTTATCGGAATTCCATGGTGCTTCTTCAGAATCAATAAAACACATTGCACCACTCATATCAATTTTCCAACGGACATCATCAAATATAAAAAATTCAGGTTCAGGGCCGACATTACATTTATCAGCAATACCACTTTGAATTAAATATTGTTCAGCTCGTTTTGCGACCGCGCGAGGATCACGATCATAAGGTTTTTGTGTAGTTGGTTCGATGACATCACAACGAAGAATTAATGTGGGTAATCCAGTAAATGGATCCATCACTGCGGTTTGCGCATCAGGCATTAACACCATGTCAGAACTATTAATGGTTTTCCAACCTGCGATAGATGATCCATCAAACATTTTACCCGTCTTAAAAAAATGTTCGTCAACAATTTGTGATGGAATAGAGATGTGTTGTTCTTTACCACGTGTATCTGTAAAACGCAGATCAACAAATTTCACATCGTTTTTTTCTATCATTTCTAAAACATTTTTCATCGCCATGGTCAACACCTTATATATAAATAAATGAAACAAAATTGAAACGATTTAACCGAGTTATTTTTAATCTTTCCCATGCGGGAATGACAATTTTAAAAAATTAATTACAATTAACTTTTTTGTAACCAATCTAAATATTCTTTTACACCTGTTGCCACATCTTTAAATTGCGCATCATAACCCAGTGATCGCAACTGACTGATATCAGCCTCTGTAAAACTTTGATAACGCCCTTTGAGATGTTCCGGAAAAGGAATATAAACAATTTCTCCTTTTTTATGCCAAGAGAGCACGGCTTGTGCAATGGCATTAAATGGCTCACTTCTACCAGTGCCCACATTAAAAATACCTTTGCAATGAGGATGATCCAACATCCACAAATTCACATTGACGACATCTCCAACGTAAACAAAATCACGTCGTTGTTCACCTTTACCAAATCCATCTGATCCTTCAAATAATTTGACGTTACCTTCACGTAATAATTGATGATGATGATGAAATGCGACACTCGCCATTGTGCCTTTGTGATTTTCACGCGGGCCATACACATTAAAATAACGCAGACCTACTACCTGACTTTGAATATTGGGAAATAAACGACGCACATAATTATCGAATTGTAATTTTGAATAACCATAAACATTGAGCGGATTTTCATTTTCTGGTGATTCTTTAAAAATGTTACCACCACCATAAACAGCTGCACTGGAAGCATAAATGAAAGGAATTTGTTGTTTTAATGCGTAATGTAATAATGTTTTTGAATATTCATAATTATTACGCATCATAAAGCGGCCATCCCACTCTGTGGTGGTAGAGCATGCACCTTCATGGAAAATTGCTGTTATAGGCTTAACAAAGGAATCATTATTTTGAAGTTGTGCAAGGAAATCATCTTTATCTAAATAATCGCGAATAGAGCAATCCACAATATTTTTAAATTTCGTGCCATCGGTCAGATCATCAACAACGATAATGTCAGTTTGGCCACGGGCATTTAAGCCCTTTACGATATTACTACCTATAAATCCTGCGCCACCGGTAACCACAATCATGGCTTGCCTCATTGATAACAATAAAGCGATATATGATACAACATTTTGTGGATTTGATCACAACTCGTTTTGACGAAACAGCTCTTTAAATAGATAATGTCGAATTCATGTCTATGAATTATGAAGGAAATCACAGCATATGAATTCTGTTTTCAATTTTAACCTGGGTGAAACTGCTGACTTAATTCGTCACACAGTCTCTCAATTTGCACGACAAGAAATCGCACCGCTCGCTGCAGAAATCGATCATTCCAACCAATTTCCGTATCATTTATGGAGAAAAATGGGTGAATTGGGATTGTTGGGTATTACCGTTGAAGAACAATTTTCAGGCTCTAATCTGGGGTATCTAGAACATGCCATTGCCATGGAAGAAATCAGTCGCGCCTCAGGGTCGGTTGGCCTAAGTTATGGTGCACATTCCAACTTATGTGTAAATCAAATTCGACGCAACGGTACGCATGAACAAAAACAAAAATATCTCCCCAAATTAATCAGCGGAGAACATGTTGGTGCATTAGCAATGAGTGAACCTAACGCAGGCTCAGATGTAATAAGCATGCAATTATCAGCTGAAAAAAAGGGCGATCGTTATATTCTCAATGGCAATAAAATGTGGATTACTAACGGCCCTGAAGCAAATACCATCGTAGTCTATGCAAAAACGGATAAAAAAGCGGCTTCAAAAGGAATTACTGCTTTTATTGTTGAAAAGAATTTCAAAGGATTTAGTACTGCACAAAAATTAGATAAATTAGGCATGCGCGGATCAAATACCTGTGAATTAGTATTTACTGATTGTGAAGTGCCTGAAGAAAATATATTAGGAAAATTAAATAAAGGTTCTCAAGTTTTAATGAGTGGTTTGGATTATGAACGCGTCATTTTAGCTGCAGGGCCTGTTGGCATTATGCAAGCGTGTTTAGATGTTGTTGTGCCTTATGTGCATGAACGCAAACAATTTGGTAAATCCATCGGTGAATTTCAATTAATTCAAGCTAAATTAGCTGATATGTATACCACATTAAATGCTTGCAGAGCTTATTTATATGCCGTAGCACAAGCTTGTGATCGTGGCGAAACCACACGCAAAGATGCTGCTGGCGTTATTTTATATACCTCTGAACGTGCTACACAAATGGCGTTACAAACCATACAATGTTTGGGAGGAAATGGTTATATTAATGATTATCCCACGGGGCGGTTTTTGCGTGATGCGAAGTTATATGAAATTGGTGCTGGTACTTCAGAAATTCGCAGGATGTTAATTGGTAGAGAATTGTTTAATGAAACTATTTAACTAATTTATTTATCTCGCATAGAATAATAAAAACATAATGATGTTTTTTGCAAAATATTGATCTTAAAATTTATGCTTAATAAGGACAATAAATGGGCAACTTGTTTTCATTACTTTTTTTAAATCCAAAATCTCAGCAACAAAATCACCAAAAAAAACTGATACAATTTATTGATGCTCCCGCATTAACCAAACGACAAAGAAATTTATTATTTGATCACTTTCATAATGTACTAGATCAATTAAATGATGATGATGGCAACTCTTTTTATAATACAGTCGAAGAATTTCTGCAATTCGAAAAAATATCTTTAAATATGTACTTGATGACAAAAAAGAAAAAAATAAAGTACATAGATATAATTGATATCGCATTTTTGATAGGAGACCCTGCCTTAATTGAGTATGTATTACTCATGTCAAAAACGTCTCTTGATAGCATTCTACAACGAAAAGCCATACATTGTGGCAATATCTCTACACTGAATTATTTAGAACAAAGAGGAATCCCCATTAATAGTTTCACACTGAGCTGTGCCGCTGAAATAGGGTGTTTAAAAATTTTAAAATATTGCGTTGATCGAGGCATTGATGCGTGTAAAAGTACACTGGATGATGCGGCTTTATATGGTCACATGGATATCATCAAATATTTAATTCATGAAAAACATATTTTACCTGATAGGAACACTTTAGATTGCACGATAATAGGATCAAGATTATCAAGTCATCATAATATTCAAGCTAATAAATATATATTTGATCTTCTTTATCGATCTTTTGATAATAACGTAAATACACTCTGTTTAAGATAATATCTGTTCATTTAACCAGTTGAAAGAGAGGAAATTAACATGCCTAGCGTTTTAATTGAAGTAAGAAAAAAATATTCACCCGAACAGGAAATAATGATCATGGACACTGTTCATGCTGCGTTATTAGAAGCTTTTAAAATTAAATCTAACGATAAAAATGTACGCTTTATTAGCCATGAACCACATAGATTTGCCTGCCCAATTTCAAAAGAAAAACCTGAGTTGTATACGCATATTAGTATCGATTGTTTTGCAGGGCGATCAATAGATGCCAAAAGAACCCCATATCGCTTAATTGTTGAAAATCTCGAAAAACTCAGCATTCCTAAAGATCATATTAAAATCCTGTTGCGTGAGATTACCCCTGAGAATTGGGGCATCAGAGGCGGTCAGGCTGCGTGCGATGTTGATTTGGAATTCAAAATAAATGTATAAAATCATGAAGCCGTAAATAATAATTTCTGTGGATTTAAGTTACCCGTATCCATCATCAATTTTTCAATTTGGGCAATTTTATCAAGCGATTTTTTTAATGATGTATCATTTTTGTGTTTACCAAATAGAACAATTGCAGTATTAAAATGAGATTTTGCCGTATGCAATTTTGTCAAGTCATTTGAGTTTAATTTTTGCTGTTCGCCCAACTCTTTTAAAGAAGATGCCAAATTATATAATGTCGTAGCCGCTTCAGGACTTTGATCGCCAGTGAGTTTTTTCTCTAACTCATAATTGATCTCAAAACATTCACTCGCTAATAAATAATCCTTGGCAATATAAAAATCCTTCCCCATCTTATGAATCATTACATTGAGTTCTTGAAGAAATTCTTGGCCCATTTTCAAAAATTTTCCGTTCTCGATATCTTTAATTTTATTATTATCAAAACCATATACGAGCTGGTTGGGATTATTAATGATAGACAAAAATAATTGTTGGCCTTCTTTTATTTTCAATACTAATTGTTTAACAGTATGAAACTCAAATATATTAGGTTCAAAAAATAAAGTAGGTAACAACCCATTATTAATTAATAATTCAATTAATAAACAGTTTACAAAGTCTCTATTATTACCATCACGATAAGGATGTTTTCTTGTATATTTTTGTATCGTCTCTACCATAATTTCAAGCTTTTCATCTTCCGATTTTGCATGCTTTATTCGTTCATTATATTGCCCCGTAATTAATGCAATTGATGGCGCAATTGTTGAGGCTACAGGCGGTTGATACAGCAACCTAATTTTTTGCTCAAGAAAATTACTAAAACAGGATTCAATTAATTGTTTATTTGTATTTTTTAGCGTTAGCGCATCTTCTTGTCTTGCTGCAATTTTATAGTTAGTTCTCTCTGCAACTGGAACATCTTTAAGTGGTATGAGATTTTTTCCATCACTCAAATAATATACTGGCGCTAGACAACTATCCGGTTCTAAATTCAATATTAAATCTTGCATACCCTCAACAGATATCCAGCCGAGTAAAATATCCATACAAACGTTTGTTTGCCTAAATTGGCCAGGTAGACAAGGATTTCTCGATTTGACATCAGTCATACATGATTTATGAATTGCTTGAATATGCTCAACTGTTAATTCTTTTCCTAATCCACTTAATGCGGTTAATAATCCTTTTAAAATACCCTGCACGCTATTTATTTCTCTTTTCTCAAATTCTTGCGGACCATTTTCTTTAACATAAAATTTGCCATCTACCGCTAACATCCAAATATTTTCTATGGCAAATTATGTAAGTATTTTAAGTGCTTTTAAATTTGTCATTATATTAGTTACCTATATTAAATATTAAAAAATGATTATCTTTTATTAATAGCATCAACAATGTTGGGAATCATAATTACTATTATTCTAATAATGCCATTAAAAACCCAATGGCAGAAATTCTTGTCATCAAGCCTGAGCAAGTGTTAATAAATTATTTTCATGCAAAATTCTTTCTACCGTTTGAACAATTGCTTGTGTTTTAAAATCAAGTTCGATATTCACTTTGTCACCCACTTTTTTATTACCAAAATTAGTCACTCTGATCGTTTCTGGAATTAAATGAATTTTAAAGGTACTCTCATTACGATTAATCTCACCCACAGTTAAACTCGAACCATCTACAGCAATAAATCCTTTTATAAAAATACATTTCAGCCACTCTTTAGGACATTGTAAAACCAGTGTTAAATTATTTTCAGATGGATGAATTTCTTTTACTGTGGCTGTACCTATGACATGTCCCGCTATCTCATGACCACCAATAACATCACCATAACAAAGGCTTTTTTCAACACTGACTTTTCTACCGACATATAAATCATTTAGCGTGGTACGTTGCAATGTTTCTGCAATGGCTTGAAATGTAACTTCATTGTGATTGATATGAATAACGCTTTGGCAGACACCATCAATATTAATACTCGCACCAATTTCAACACCATCTATTAATTCATCATTTAACTTAACAATATATTTTGTTAAGCCGGTTTGTTTATCAACATGGATTACATCAAACAATCCGCGTGTTATTCCTGAATACATAATGTGTTCCTCATAAATAAATGACTATTTTATTAATATCGATTTTAATAATGGATCTAACACCATAAATCCTTTGGTTGTTTTTTCAATTAAATCTCTTTCTGTAAGCCCTTTTAATGCTTGCAACAAACCACGGGAAGTAATTTGTAATTTTTGTAAATGTTCTTGTGCGGTAGGACTAATAAGCACTCCCCTCTGGGCTATATATTCTAACAATTTCTTCTGATTAAAACTTAAAGCATCAATGTCCATTGCCAAATTGTTTGTTTCATCTTCACAGATCTGATTCCAGCTATTTTTAATTTGATCAACATTGGGTAGTTCGCTTAGTTGCCATAATCTTGCGCACAAATAATTAATATAATAAGGATGTAATTCTGTTAATTCGAAAATCAGATCCAGACTGTCTTTCGGTAATTTATTCCGCCATTGTTTTAATGAGGCGCGGTTTAGAAATTCCTGGTAATGTGTGGCATTTATTCTTTTTAAATTTAAGCGATCGCACATTTTAAAGAGAGGACGAGAACGATCATCAAATATTTCTTTAAGCAATTTACGATTACTACCTGAAAAAATAAATGCTAAGTTTTTTGTTTGCTGCGCATAGAATCTTATGGTTGCTTCAATCTCGCTACACATGGTGGTTTGAACAATATCTTGCATTTCATCGATAAAAAATATCGCCCGCTTTTTGTATTTCTTTAACAAATTTTCAAGACCTTCAATTGCATTTTTTACGGTGACTTGGCTTGATTGTGTAGATTCTAATTTCAGACCAAAGCTAACATCACCTACATTGATTGAAATGCTAAACAATTTAAAGAAATCTCTTATTTTTGCTATAGCCTTAATATTAATAGGGATTATTTGGGAAACTAATTTTGCTATTCCGTCTAAAAATCGTTCTGTAATTTTTAGCTCTTCAAATGCCAAAAATAAATCCACATGCGCATATGGCCAACCAATCTCTTCAATAACTCTAAATATTAAACTTGTTTTTCCATATCTTCGTGGTGAGATAACCAATGAATGTTGTATATTTTCGATATTATTACGTAACAGTTTTCTTTCTTCATCTCTATTACAAAAAGCATCACCAGTTGCTATGGTCTTGGGAAAAAGCATTTTAAATTCCTTAATCAATCAACCCGAGCTATATATATACCTAAAGTATATCTATAAACATACTTTAAGTATAGTACCTCAGGTATCATACGGAAAGTATTAAACTAACCCATAACAGTATACCATTAAGCAATAAGTCAGATCTTGCATTCGTTTCCATTGCATTTTAATTACGCATAAACTCCTTAGCTCTAAAATCATCTCGCTGTATATTCTTAAAATGAATTACTAGCCAATTCCTCGGAACGATAAAATGGATGTTGTTTGATATTTTTATTTGAATAATATACAAGCCATTGCGCTAATCGTTGTCCTAATAACAAGCAAGCTTCTTGTTCAGCATTGCTTTCAGGATATGTCGCAGAAATTGCACCATAATGGGGTGAAAATTTAGCACCGGCATAATCGGTGACGCCAAACACTAAAAATCCATAATTAATCAGCATAGTTAAAATATTTAAACAGGTTATTTCAGCGCCGCCACCATAACTTCCGGCAGATGAAAAAGCACAAGCAATTTTTCCATCAATTTTTCCCCACAATGTTCTGCTGCGATCATCCCAAAATTTTTTCATTTGCCAGGAAACTGCACCCAAATTAGTGGGTGATCCTACCGCTATACCATCACACCACAAAATATCCTCATCATTTGCTTCATCAATTGATCTAATTCTGATTTCAATCGGTGAAATGCGTTTCGCACCTTGTGCAACCAAATTAGCCATAGCTGCAGTTCGACCACTGTTTGATTGATATAAAACTAATAATTTAGCCATTTTTTTTACTCCTCATGTATCTATTGCTTGTTATTATGATTATTTCATTTACAATGATAAATAGTCATTTTATCAATACACTTTTACGGAAAATGCAATAATATGGATTGGCTTAGTAATATTAAAAGCTTCATTGATGTCATAGATCATCAAAGTTTCACTAAAGCAGCTGAAAAAAGGTTTGCTTCTCCTGCCGCAATCAGCAGACGAATTACTTGGTTAGAAGATCACCTAGGGGTCACATTAATTCAACGCACAACAAGAACCTTACAACTCACAGAAGAAGGAAAATTTTTTTATGAGAAAGGCAAACAACTAATTGCTAATCTCAATGAAATCACTACGCAATTACAAACACAAAAACAAGCTGTGAAAGGGCCTTTGAAAATTACTATGCCTTTTTCATTCAGTGAAACGAAATTAGTCAGTAAAATTATTGGTGAATTTATTGCAACCTATCCTGAAATAGATTTGATACTCGACCTTTCAAATAAAAACGTTGATCTCGTTAACGAGGAAGTCGATGTTGCCTTTCGCACCAGCGAACATATGGGCACAGGTTATAAAAGTGAAAAAATTGATGTGTTAAAATTAGGCATTTATGCATCACCTGCTTACTTAAAAACAAATGGTATACCTAAGAAAATTAACGATTTAATTCATCACAATTGTTTATTACATTATCATATGGGATATATCGATTGGGAATTTAAAAACCATCAAAAACAAATCGTTACCGGAAATATTCAAAGCAATGCGACGAAAGTACTTATTGAATACGCAAAAAATAATTTAGGAATAGTCAGAACACTTGAAAATTATGTTATCGATGAAATAAAAAATAAAACTTTAATACCACTATTACAAAATCTTTGGCCTGATCCTTTATCACTTTTTCTGGTTTATCGCACTTACCCTACCACAGCATTACGAATTAAAGTATTTATTGAATATATTAAAAAACACAAAGGTAATTTATTTTAAAATTAAAATGATTGCCAAATTATTTGTTTAATCATCGTAGATCTGATGCCAGTTATTTTAATTTGATAAAAATATATATCAATATACCTTTAGCACAGTACATTAAGTATCATCTAAAACGTCCTAATAATCGCAGATGTTTATTAAAAGAAAGTTTTTCTTTAATTTCTCACTCAATTTCCTTGATATTCTGGAATAACACCGCTAGCATTTCGCGCTATAATTAAGAATGGATATCTGAGTTCGTACATTTTAAATTGAGGAAAATACTATGCAAAACGATCCAATTGTTATTGTCGCAGCAACTCGTACACCCATGGGTGGCATGCTGGGCGTGTTAAAAGATGTGAGTGCACACCAATTGGGTGCAACCGTAGTTCAAGCTGCAGTAAAACAAGCTGGTTTACAACCAACTGATATAGAAGCGGTGATAATGGGTTGTGTGTTACCAGCGGGCCAAGGTCAAGCACCAGCTCGTCAAGCCGCTCTGGGCGCGGGATTACCAAATAGTGTTGACTCTACCACCATTAATAAGATGTGTGGATCCGGCATGAAAGCAGTGATGTTAGCGCACGATTTATTAACAACAGGAACCAACACGGTCATTGTTGCAGGCGGCATGGAAAGCATGACTAATGCACCTTATTTATTAGCAAAAGCACGTGGTGGTTACCGTATAGGACATAGTCAAGTTATAGATAGTATGATGTTAGATGGCCTTGAAGATGCTTATGATAAAGGCAAAGCGATGGGTGTTTTTGCTGAAGCGACTGCGCAAAAATATCAATTTACACGTCAAGCGCAAGATGAATTCGCAATCGCCTCATTGACACGGGCACAAAAAGCTATCAGTGATGGCACTTTTGCAGCTGAAATCACACCAGTGACGATTACATCACCAAAAGGTGACACAACGGTTACTACAGATGAACAACCAGGCAATGCCAAAATTGAAAAAATTCCTACATTAAAACCCGCTTTCGTAAAAGATGGTACAGTCACTGCGGCTAATTCAAGCTCAATTTCAGATGGTGCTGCGGCATTGGTTTTAATGCGTCGTTCTGAAGCGCAAAAAAGAGGCTTAACACCTATTGCAACTATTGTTGGTCATAGCACACATTCTCAAGAACCCGCTTGGTTTACCACCGCACCTGTTACCGCAATTAAAAAGCTATATGAAAAAACCGGTTGGTCTAATAAAGATGTGGATTTATACGAAATCAATGAAGCATTTGCCGTAGTCACCATGGCAGCTATGCATGATTTACAAATTCCACATTATAAAGTGAATGTGAATGGCGGTGCATGTGCATTAGGACATCCAATTGGTGCATCGGGTGCAAGAATACTTGTAACATTGATTAATGCGCTTAAAAAACATCACTTAAAACGCGGTGTTGCTGCATTGTGCATTGGTGGTGGTGAAGCAACTGCCATGGCAATTGAGTTGACTTAAAATGGTGTCTGGGTGAAACCATCGGAATAATTCATTGCTGGCACAATAATAAGGTTTTCGATAATTTCATTTTTAACTTCAGACGGAACCCGGGAGAATCTTCTCCCGGGTTCCGCCTTTATATTTATTAAATTTGTGTGTAATTGTATTTTTAATGACTGATTATTATTTCATTTGCTCCATCCAGGCTACATTTGTACAATTAATAAACAAAAGGATTTTAAATGTTAAAACATATTTTATTACTCATCGTATTAAGCATTGTTGTTATTATCGGTCTTCATCAATTAGCATTATTTTTACACTGGATTGGTTACGGGCATGCGTGGCTTGCTGGTAAATTTAATTTATTATTTTCTGGTGTTAGTTTTGGCTATTTAATCAGCCGTGTACTCGCTTTAATCATTATTCCTCTGATAATCGCTTTAATTCCTGCATTTATATATTGGATAGTCAAACGCAGTGAAATGCCGCATTTATTTTTAGTGGTTTGGATTATTTGGATCATGTTAATTACGATTATTGCTTTACATTAGGATTAAGGCTATGTCCAACTAATGTTTGTTGGACATAGCGCAGAAAAATTAATTATATACATACGTAATTTCATTTTTCTTTATTAAAAAGTATCTTTATCGCGCTCAGTCCAACCTACGATTATTAGGTAGGAATTTTTTATATCTATTGATAATGAGAAAAATTTATGGCTGTCATTCACAGCAGTATTAATATTCATACTGAACATTTCAAAATTAATTCAGATAAAATGACTGGCTTAGTCAATGATCTGAAACAAAAAGTACAACAGATTTCATTAGGTGGTGACGACAAAGCACGTAAACGTCATACTGATCAAGGCAAATTATTACCACGTGATCGTGTGCAATATTTACTCGACCCAGGTACTGCTTTTTTAGAATTATCACAATTTGCCGCATACGATATGTATGGTGGAAATATTTCTGCTGCAGGAATAATTACAGGTATTGGTCGCGTTGCAGGACAAGAATGTGTGATCGTTGCCAATGACGCTACTGTAAAAGGCGGTACTTATTATCCAATCACAGTTAAAAAACATTTACGCGCGCAAGAAATTGCAACTGAAAATAATTTACCTTGTATTTATTTAGTTGATTCAGGTGGCGCATTTTTACCATTACAAGATGAAGTATTTCCTGATCGCGATCATTTCGGCAGAATTTTTTTTAATCAAGCTAATATGTCTGCGAAAGGAATACCACAAATTGCTGTAGTAATGGGATCATGCACAGCGGGTGGTGCCTATGTGCCTGCAATGGCAGATGAAAGTATCATGGTAAAAAATCAAGCCACTATTTTTTTAGCTGGTCCTCCTTTAGTAAAAGCCGCAACAGGTGAAGTGGTTTCTGCAGAAGATTTAGGTGGCGCTGATGTACATTGTAAAATTTCTGGCGTTGCTGATCATTATGCACAAAACGATCAACATGCATTAGAAATTGCGCGCAATTGCATTAAAAATTTAAACCGCACTAAAAATATGTCTCTAGATTTAAAAGAACCTCGCGAACCACTCTATGATGCACATGAATTATATGGCATTGTCCCCGCTGATAGCCGTAAACCTTATGACGTACATGAAATCATTGCACGCATTTTTGATGGATCAGAATTCGATGAATTTAAAGCATTATATGGAACCACTTTAGTGTGTGGTTTTGCGCACATTTATGGTTATCCAGTCGGAATAATTGCTAATAATGGGATATTATTTTCAGAATCAGCATTAAAAGGCACACACTTTATTGAATTATGTAGTCAAAGAAAAATCCCGCTGATTTTTTTACAAAATATTACCGGCTTTATGGTGGGCAGCAAATATGAAACAACGGGAATTGCAAAAAATGGCGCAAAAATGGTCACTGCAGTTTCTTGTGCACAAGTCCCCAAATTAACAGTAATTATTGGTGGTAGTTTTGGTGCAGGAAATTATGGTATGTGCGGACGCGCATATGATCCACGCTTTTTATGGATGTGGCCCAATGCAAGAATTTCGGTGATGGGCGGCGATCAAGCTGCTAATGTTTTAGCACAAGTCACACGCGATAAAAAAGAAAAAGCCGGTGAAATATTTTCCGCTGAAGAAGAACAACAATTAAAACAACCTATTTTAGAACAATATGAAAAAACAGGTCATCCTTATTATGCCAGCGCAAGATTATGGGATGATGGCATTATTGATCCCATTGATACGCGCAAAGTATTAGCATTAGGTATTTCGGCTGCATTAAATGCACCCATTTCCAATTCAAAATTCGGTGTATTTAGAATGTGATATTACAGCATTTAATTATGATGATTAATTAAGAACGATATGACTAACGAATCTTTATTATTTCAAACCACACATCAAGGTGTTGCAACAATCACTTTGAATCGTCCTAATATGCAAAATGCTTTTGATGATGAATTAATTCAAAAATTTATTTCATTGTTAAACGAAATTGAACAAGATGATAAAATTCGCGTTGTGGTACTCGCAGCAAATGGTAAAAATTTCTGTGCGGGTGCGGATTTAAATTGGATGAAACGCATGGCTAAATATTCTTATGAAAAGAATTTAGCGGATGCGCGACAATTAGCAACATTAATGCATAAATTATATACCCTCAATAAACCCACAGTTGCTTTAGTGCATGGCGGTACCTATGGTGGTGGTGTAGGATTAATTGCTTGTTGTGATATTGCAATTGCTACCACAGATGCGAATTTTAGTTTATCTGAAGTTAAAATTGGCTTAATTCCCAGCGTTATTAGCCCATATGTTATTAAAGCCATTGGTGAAAGGGCAGCGCAACGTTATTTTTTAACAGCAGAAAATTTTAATGCTCAAGAAGCGCATCAATTAGGATTAATACATAGTGTTATCCATCAAAATGAATTATCTTCAATGAGTGAAAAAATCATAAAACATTTATTGCATAATAGCCCGCAAGCAGTTATTTCTGCCAAAAAACTCGTTCAATATGTTGCTAATAATCCTATTAATGCTGAAGTGATAGAAGAAACGGCGAATCGTATTGCTGAAATTCGTGTTTCACCTGAAGGCCAAGAAGGGTTAAACGCATTTTTAGAAAAACGTACACCAAAATGGCAGCATAAAAATTAATTTACTTTCAATTAGCCAAAGATATTTCTAGTGTATTTTGAGTCATTTCTTTATAACCTTGATAAAAACATAACACGCTAAGTAATTCAATAATCGCAATCAAAATAAGCATGGACGAATAACCCATACTTTGTATCAAAAACCCTGCAAAAATAGGCCCTAATGCTCTACCAAGAAATTGAAATCCAGCTGCGCCAAAATAAGTACCACGCATTGAATCAGGCGCAAGACTGTCTATTACTATACCATTAAATGGAAATACTAAAATTTCGCCTAAAGTTAAAATAAATTCTGCGACAAAATACATCCATCGATGATCGCGCGCCATTGCAACAACAACTAATCCCAATGAAACAAGTATTGCACCTACCATCATATTTCTTAATGGCGATTGTTTCTCTAATAATTTTACAATGGGCATTTGCAATAAAATAACCATGATGGCATTCATGGAAAGTAATAAAGAAAATATATGTGTGCTATGTGTATATTTTAAAATAATAATTGCAAACGAAGATTCCTGCTGAACGAAACCGAAATAAACCAATAACACACCCAATACAAAGTATGTCATTTTTCGATCACGCCTTAATACATCAAATGCTTTTTTGAAAGTCACTAATGATGATTTAGCATCGTGAAATTGAATAGTTTCTCTATGAGTGTAAATGGCAAAACAATAAATACAAAAATAAAGAAATAACAAACAGCCGGTGAGATAAAAACCAGCCATCGATCCAGAAAAACCTAATATTCCTCCAATGAAAGGTCCTATTGCTGCGCCAATGTTTGCAGCGGTATAACGCAAACTAAATGCTTTTCTTTTTTGATCGGCATGCGTTAAATCAGCGATTAATGCTTGACTTAATGTTTCTGACCAAGCTCTCGTTACACCTAAAATGAGATTTAAAAACGCAAATGTAATTCCAAGTAATGTGGGTGTATGAATTACTTTTCCTAAATAGCCAAATGCAAAAAAGATCATGGAAAAAATAAATAGAGATCCAATAATCAATCGAGCTCTTCCATAACGATCTGATAAAGTGCCACCTATAAACCCACCAATGACATAAGAAATAAATGAGAGAGAGACAATAAATCCTGTATGTAATAAACTGAGCCCCACTTTCTCATGTAAAAATAAAGTTATAAATGGAACTGATAATGATGTGCCCATTCGGGCAAGCAAGACACCAACAAGTAAGATCCAAACAAGGGGATGTAATGAAGATTTTTCATGAATATAATTCTTATTAACTTCATTAGCGTTCATTTTCACAACGTCCGATTCATCAAAAAATGAAATATTTCTTCAAATATGTAGCAGATTATTAATGTTATATTACCTTATTTTTTCACTTTTTTATACAAAAATATTCAAAGCTAATAGGTGCGCTCTCTGTTATACTGTTGTGTATTTGCAACTACCCGATGAGTAAATTAATATAGCTGTATATTATGAAAATATTCTGGTATGCGTAAAAAAACAATGATTATTAATGTTTTATGTAATAAGTAAACAATGATATTTTTGGTAAGAGGTATGAGATGGAAACCGATAAATCGCAAAATAAAGATACCGTTGAAGATTTAAAAAATCTCGTCGAAAAGCTAAAAGATGAGAATTTTCAATTGAGGGAAATTATCGAAAATTTGCCTGGTAGTATTTATTGGAAAAATAAAGATGGTATATATCAAGGTCGGAATAAAACAAGCGCAGAAAGCTTAAGAAGCATGAATTTTCCCTGGAAAATAGAACACATTGTTGGAAAAACCGATTTCGATTTATTTAGTGAAGAGATGGCAAATACTTTTAGAACACATGATTTGCAAGTCATGCAAAATAGAAAAGAATCTACACAAGAAGAAATAGCTATATTAGATAATGGTGAAAAAATTATACAGCTCTCTACTAAACGCCCTCTCTACAATGAAAAAGGTGAGGTTGTTGGCGTAGTGGGTAATACAGTGGATATTACTTACCTTAAAAAAATTGAATCTGAACTACGTGAAGCAAAAGAAAAAGCAGAACAAGCAAATGTTGTTAAGACGGAATTTATACGAAACATGGAGCATGATATTAGAACACCTTTTAGTGGTGTTTGGGGCATTGCAAATATATTAGTAGATAAAATACATGATAAAACCAATAAAGAATTAATTCAGGACATGGCAAGATGCGCTAAGGAATTACTGGATTATTGTAATGGGATTTTAGATTTTTCTAAAATTGATTTGGGAGCACTTCCCATACTTGAGAAAAAATTTGATGTAAAAAAATTATCGGATAGCATCATAGCCATAGAAAAACCTGCGGCAAAACTTAAAAATCTTCAGCTTATTTTAGAATATGATGAAAACATACCTACTGTTTTAGTTGGCGATCAATATAGATTACAAAGAATATTACTTAATTTGGTAAGCAATGCCATTAAATTTACTGAGAAAGGTCATGTAAAATTAATGACTAAATTGATTAAACAGCAAGACAATAAAAATATTATTGTCAGATTTATTGTGCAAGATACGGGAATTGGTATTCCTTTAGATAAACAAAATTTTATTTATGAAAAATTTACCAAACTCAATCCATCTCATATAAGTCCCTATAAAGGACTAGGACTTGGCTTACGCATTGTTAAACAGTTCGTTGAAGAGATGAATGGCGAAATAGATTTAAAAAGCGATCAAGGCTGTGGTTCAACTTTTATTTGTTCTTTTATGTTCAAATTACCACTGGTAAATGACTTGCTGGATGACTACTAAATTTTTTGGCTCCGCACTTAATTACTAAAAAAATAAGACTGCCAAAGAACCTTTATCAATTTCTATAAATAAAAATTACAATTTTGCTCTTGCTAATTCCATTTCACTCTTAGTTTTAGTCGTTTCGACTATATCATCATGTCTTAATTGTTTGGAATTGAACATGGGTCTAATATGCAATAAATAATGTTGTTTAGGTTCAATATACATTCTTAATGGAGCGAAACACATTATTAATCTTTTAGCAATTGATTCAACCACTTCTAACTTGTACCATAAATAAGAATGATCTGCGTTATCAACTGTCTCTTGCTGAACAAGCACTTGCGCTTCTTGTAGTTTTTTATAGTATGCTTCGGCATCCGATCGGAACCTATCATAGTCTGCTTGAATTATGTCCGTTGGCGGCAATCCTCTTAATTCAGAAGCCTTATGATAAAGAGGCGAAATAGTGGGATCTTGAGGATTAACATCTTCAGGAAGATAGAGGTTCAGAAAAAAATTAACAAATTGTTCTGAAATTGTTCCATCTTTATTTTCGAATTCTTTATATTCTGTACAACTGCGCGATAAATCAACCATAGGACTAATTAAGATTTGTTTTGAGATTGGCAACTTATCTCTTTTTGCCCAAAGAGCCATCTGTGCAGCAAAATTACCACCTGAACTATAACCAGCGATAGCAACACGCTCTCTGTCAACCAAAAGTGTTTTGTTCTCCAAAAAAAATTTAAACATATCATAAGCGTCATTAAGCCCATTGGGAAATTGATTTTCGGGAGCAAGACGATGCTGAATAACAACAACTCTACAATTAGCTATTTTACAAATATGACTGCAAATAACCCGCGTAAATTGAACTTCGTTTGCAATAAATGCGGTGCCTGGAATATAAAATAACGTTGGCAATGGTGTTGCTTTTTCTGATTGAGCTTTTGGAAAGTAAATTCTCGCAGGCATTTTCACATTACTTGCCAGAGGAACAACCGTATCAATATGTGGCACATCAGCAGGAGTTCCTAACGGTTTTGCCGCAGCAAGTCGTTCGCGATGTTCGATAATAGAAGGATCAAAAATACCACGCTTAGCAAGCGGTTTTGTTTCTTGTCCATTTTTTAAATCTTTATTATCCTGCTTCACGGCGGCAAGCGGTGATTCTTTAAAAAACCTCATGGTATTTACTCTCAAGTTAGTTAAAATAAAAATAACCCTGACACTTAATCAAATTCATTTATAAATTGAACGTAATTAAATTATTATTATGAAAGTTCAGAATTAAGATCTGTGGTGGTTTCCCTATTAAAACTGTTTATGTTTTATTCGTTCTGAGAACTGGATGATGAAAATATAATATGCAATTTTATTGATGTTTAACCAGGTATGGCTATTAGTAGCCCAATGGCACTGATTGAAAATTTACGTGATAATTAAAATACCTGAAAATTGCCCTATTATATAAATTTCTCAATGCTCAGAGTGTTTGGCATCTTACCATATTTTAGCTTTTTGTCACTATGTCAAAAGTCAAAATCTCCATTGATAGTGGGTTTGCGGATGAATTGAGAAAACCCAATAGCCATTTCAAAATTTTTTACCAATCACCGCAGCAACCACCATGCCCACCCACACATAATTGTATGCTAATAGCTTTAGTCGCTTCTATCCATTTTTTGGCATCGAGCGGATATTATTTAAACCAACCTCTTTTTTAAAGGTGTCGAATTCGACACCTTTAAAACCATGATTGTGTATCTGACCCAGTATGCCTAAAAATTACAAAGTATTTCGATTTCACTTCCGGCTATAAATAAGATAAGCACCGAACCATATACTCCAAAAAATGAAATTTGTTTTAGTAAAAAAATAATTTGCGAGCTAATTACTTACAAAGTGATAACAGCTCTTTTTTTGCAGTACTTGTTATTGGAATAATTTGAGAATAAATGTAATCGATTTTAAAAATATGAAAGATACATACCAAATATTTATTATTTATAATTTCACAATAAATTTAGTATCCCCTCAATAATCCCATCTTGATAAAACAATTGTTTTAAGAGCTGGTGGCTGTATTTGTGAGATTATAAATAGATTGCGCTTTTTTGTATTCAATTTCAGCAAACTGATTGAGGATATCTGGATTAATTCGGTGTGGTAATAAATCAACTGGGTTAACTGCCTTTTTTCTTAAAGCATGAACTTGCGTTAATAAATAATGCATATAAATTCGTGGATTAAGATCATTCATTTTTGTGCTTTGAATTAAGCTGTAATATAAAGCTGCAATACGACCACTATCTTCATGCATTATAAATAACCAATTTCTCCTTCCAAGCGCAAATGGCCTAATTTGATTTTCTACAAGATTATTATCGATTTCAGCTTCACCATGATCGGTATAGCGAATTAAGTATGACCATTGTTTTATTGTATAATCAATCGCATTGGCGATCGCGCTTTCTGGTGGTACTCGTTTGATTGACTCTATTAACCATTGATTAAATTCATCTAATATTGGAATAGCTTTGCTTTGTCTTAATATTTTTCGCTGTTCATAATTCATTTTATCGAGTCGTGCTTTTTCTTCAATATCATAAATATTAACAAAGTATTTTAATGCTTCACCTGCTTTTCCTAATGATTTTTTAGATCCTGTTTTGATAACTTCTGCAAATTTGCGTCTTGCATGTGCCATGCATCCAAAGGCAATGATATTTGATTGGGCGCGTATGTTGTTATATCCGGCATAGCCATCACTTTGCAATAATCCGTCATATCCTTTTAATGCTTCATTTACTACATTACCACCGCGAGTTAAATCAAATTGAAATCGAATGAGCTTATGATTTGCTAGTGGGCTTAAAAATGCCCACATATAAGCTTTCTTTTCTGGCTCTAATACTTTTACCGGGGTCTCATCAGCTTGAATATAATTTGAATTGATAATTTCTGTCGCAAAAGCATTATCTAATTCTAATAATCCTTCTCCTGCTCGCATTACCCAATTACCTAATGTATTATCAGGTATATCAACTCCAAATAATAACAAATATGCTCATAACAATGAAGCATATTTAAGTAAAATACATTTAATATTTTATTTAATAATATTCGTATCTTATTAAAAATAATCATCGAATCCAGTCCTTTCCCAATCCGAGATCGATTGCCAATCTACGCCTAACAATAATCCTTGCAGTTGTTGTGCTGTTAATAATTGCTTGCCTGCCCGGTGTGAAAATCTATAAGGAAATCTTCCGCGTTCAATGCGTTTATACAAAAGCATAAATCCGTTATGATGCCATACCAGCATCTTTAACCGATTGCGCGATTTGTTATAAAAAATATAAAGGCCTTTTTGTGGATTACTTCCAAAATTTTCTTGTATGTAGCGACACAATCCATCTATTGATGAACGAAAATCCACATGGCGTTGCGCAACCCATATTTCATTGCTCTTAATCACTAATGACATCTACCAACTCCTTTGTTATTTGCGCTATTTGTTTAATGCCTGTATTCATCGTAAAACGACATTGCACTCCATTAGGCAATTTAATTTCTATATATTGGCTTTGATTGCACTGATGTAGCTTTGATGGTTCCATCGCCGTAAATGACAACGCTGGTTTCGTTTTGGGATTTTCATCGTATTTTTTTAACCAGTAATAAAACGTCTGGAAATTTAGTTTCTCTTGTCGACAAAATTTTATCTTCGACAGTTTTGATGCGCGCCATTTTTCAATTATAAATTTTATCTCTTCTGTGGTTTTTCTTTTATATTTGATCTCATCGCTTCTTATTTCTGTATTTCCCATGGCTTTGCCCTCAATGTGAATTTAAGAGCTCAATTAATCATTTATTTGTCAGCTGGAATAGATGGGATTCTTGCGGGGATACGTTGATGCTCTTGAAAGATTATAAATAGCATTACGAACATCAATATCTAATATATTAACTACACAATACGGTAACTTATGGTATCTATCTTCTAACCCTTTTATAGAGCAATGGACTAAACCAAATTTATCTACGGGAATTAGCCCACAAAAACTCTTCATAAAAGAGGTAAATGAAATTTGTGAGAAAAAGAAAGAAGATTCCATCAAACATTAATACAATAAATACGATGACCCTTTATATCCTCCAAGCTGGATGATCATTGAGTGTTTATCTTTTGGAAGATGTACTAGTTTATTTAGAAATCTATCTAAGCTAGCTGATAAAAAACTCATTTGTGAAATCTTTGATTATCATCCAAGAGTTATAGAATCTTGTTTAGAGTCGTTACGTTATACCAGAAATTTATGTGCTCATCATGCAAGACTTTGGAATCGCTGGTTCGTTTTTTCACCAAAAATGTTTAAAGCATTTGGTTCTTTTGAAACGACACCTCAATCTTTTCATGAAACGATATATATGATTAGCAAGCTACATAATAAAATTTGTCCACATTCATCTTGGAAAAAACGATTAAATGCATTATTTGTAAAATATTCCTCGGACGTTCAATTTACTTTAATGGTCTTTAATAAAGATTGGCAAAATGATACTTTTAAATACTACAATACTAGATATATATACGATGCATTACCGTTTAGATTATGGAAATAACTCAAGGAAATATTTAATTCGCTATGATAATGAAAATATTATTAGTTATAATTGTTGTGATTAGCACAATAATTGCATGGTTTAATAAGACCTCAGTTGCTTGGATATTTATGATCAGTAGTTTTGGAGCTCTATTACTAGCAAATTTAGATAAACTAAAAAAGTTTAAACTTTGGGGACTTGAAGCTGAACTAAAAGACATGATTAGCGAAGCAAATGCTACTATAGAACAATTAAAAATATTGGCAAAAGCTATTGCTAAACCTACCATTGGGCTGATCGCTGCCGACATGATGCCTAATATCCCATTTCCATTGCTATTTAAACACAATATGGTATCTGAAATTAACAAAGCATTAAATATTTTGGGTTTAACAAAATCTGGTATAGTTGAAGCAAGCAGTATATATTATATGTTAATGTTATATTTGCATGGAGTAATGATCACAAAAGATATAAAAACTATAGAGCCAGATATATTAATGAAATTACATCTACGAATAAACGATGATGGTAATTATCAACTTGCAACTCCAAAGGAATATGAATCATTCTTAAAAGAGCGTGATTTATTAAACGAGGAAAGAAAAGAATTAATTGAAGATTTACAGTATTTTATTAGTCATCAAGAATTTCGTCGTCCTCAAATATGGTCAGGCTTCAAATTTAATGATATTAAATATAATTGATAAATAATAAATTACCTCTTCAATCGTTAGAACAATTGCATTCAATACAAATTTGATTATACAAAAATTCATACTGCTATTGATGCCAACTTATCTAGCGCTTTTCCTGTAACTCGATGCACTGTCCAATCAATCATTGATTCAACACCTAATTGCATATAAAAATTTATTGTTGGTTCATTCCGATCAAGCACCTACCCACTCTACTCGACCACAATTTCTTTCTTTAACAAGATGTGCTAAGTAACTTATCATTTTTTCCTATGCCAAGATGGTTACAAAGGGTTAAAAATACGGTGTGCGTTCGGCTAAATACATCGAATTAAAATTGAATAAATTGCGGCAATAATTTTCTATAATCTTCATCAGATTTGCACAGACGTATTTTATTTAACATCGTGCAAAAATATTTGTAAGGCTCGATTTGATTTATCTTACATGTTTCAATCAACGAATAAAGAATAGCACCTGCTTTTGCGCCAGATGGACTGCCATGAAACAACCAATTTTTGCGGCCAATTGCAAATGGCCTAATCGCATTTTCAATTAAATTATTATCAATTTCAATTCGACCGTCTTTGAGATAATTGGTTAATTCACTCCAATTTTTTAATGTGTATTGAATCGCTTGTCCAATTTTATGTTGGTGCGGTACTTTGGTTAGATGATGTTCTAACCATTTTTTAAAAGCCTCTAATATTGGTGGCGCATTTTTATTTCTTAATTCATAACGTCCTTGTGGTGAATATTGATTTTCTCTGGCTTGTTTTTCTAGCGCATATAATTTTTGAAAGTATTTTAATGCTTCAGCGGCCAGACCTGTTTTCTTTGATAATTTCGCAAGTTCAGCAAATGCTCTTCTGGCATGTGCCATGCATCCTACTGAGATAATATTTTTATCATTATCAGCAAAGTTATACCCACAATAAGCATCCGTTTGTAAATATCCTTTAAATCCGTTTAAAAATGTTTGTGCATGATAACCGCCACGTGTTTCTTGATAATCAAATACAATACTGGGATGATTTTGATCACCGCCGCGATAACACCACATATACGATTTTGTTTTATTACTGCGACCGACTTCATCTAATACTTGTACTGTCGTTTCATCTGCTTGCGCATAATCATGATTAATAATTTCATCCCTTAATAATTTTATTAAAGGTTCACAAATCTCTGCTGTTTTTAATATCCAACCACACAAGCTACTTCGCGGTAAATCAATTTCTAATCGTTGCCATATTCCTTCCTGACGATAAAGTGGTAGATGATCACAATATTTTGCAACAATTGTGTAGGCAATTAATTCTGCTGTGGCAATACTTTTTGGCAGCAATAATATTGGCATTGGTGCAATCTTGATATTTTCCTGGCAAGGTTTGCAGGCATATTTATGTCGTACGTGTTGAATAACTGATAATTGTGCAGGAATATATTTGAGTTGCTCGGTGATTTCTTCGCCAATTCTCACCAAATGCGTACCACAGTGACATATTTTTTCCGTCTCAGAAATATCATGGACTATCACTTCTCGTGGCAAATCTTTGGGCAATGCTTTACGGACAGGATATTTTTTTCTGCTATAACTTGATACTTCTATTTCTTCTTCAATTTGTATTTTGACGTCGATTGGTAACTCTGCATCAGCAACAGGAAGAAATTAATGCTCAATTTCGGTATGGAAGTGAAGCAATAGATGATACCTGGGAAAATATAACAATATCATTATCCAAAACAGTTGACGGTGATCTTGTAGAAAAAATATATAATGAATACCTAATAAATTTTAAATAATGATCTAACCGATAAAAATGGACACAAATAGTTATTACATAGCTAAAATTCTCCATACTCTTGCTATAAAAAACATCGTCTTTTTAAACATTATTTAATAATTTTTTAGCATGTGAATTGGTCGCCAATGATTTGATCTGTAAAATTGCAACCTCATTAAGCTTTATTAATCGTTCAGACTGGGTTAACCCCATACGAATAAATTCTGCGTTCATCGCTTCAATATTGGCTAGCACTAATAATTGTTCAATAGTAGCAAATTCACGCATATTGCCTTCGAGATTTGGATTTGAATCTCGCCATTGTTTAGCTGTTTGACCAAAGAGAGCGACATTCAGCACATCAGCTTCATTCGCATAAACAAAATTTATTTGTTCCTGATTTAATATCGCTGGGATGATGTGCGTTTTAATTGCATCGGTATGAATACGGTAATTCAGTTTGGACAAAGTTCGATTGAGGTCCCAGTCCAACGACAAGCGTTTGTTTTCATCCTCTTTTAGACGCTGGAATTCTTTTATCAAATAGAGTTTGAATGCAGGGCTTAACCATGAACCAAACTCAAAAGCGATGTCCTTATGAGCATATGTGCCGCCGCCATGTCTACCAGCCTTAGATTGAATACCAATGGCCTGAGTTGCATCAATCCATTTTTTTTGGCGTTAAATAGAAGCTATTCAAGCCTGCCTCTTTTTTAAAGGTCTCGAATTCGAGACCTTTAAAACTCGGGTTGTACATTTGCTCCCATATGCCTAAAAATTCCAATGTGTTCCTGTTACGCATCCAATTATAAATTAGGGCATCATCACCAAACTTTTTAGCCATATCAGTTAAACAAATAAAGTCATCATCTCGACATGTAAAAATTCTTACGTCTACACCTTGCACATAAATCATAGATTTTTTTCTTTAGCCATGGCAACACTCCACACTGTGTTATATCCAATTATCTAATGAAATCAACATTCAAGATGGTTTATATGTATTTTTCATCAAGCAAATATTGATTTGACATCATTTAACATTAAAAATTGTTTTGATACTATATCTGTTATTCTTAAAATTGTAAGAATTAAGCGTACAAAATGATAACGCCATTTTAAGTAAAGAAATAATATTGCGGATTAAACAACTTAATATATTACAGCTAGCAATCTCCTTAATGTCGCCCAAAATGCACTACCAGATTAAATTCATAAGAACAATAGATTTATTGCTAACTAAGGCAGTGGCTAATTGTACTAGCCCATTTATATCAAAGATACAATGAAACTAATGTGGTGAATATTTGTGGGGTGAAATTTGAGAATTTTCTTCAATATTATTTGCAATATTAGCGCTAACGCCAGCAGAAACAATTTCAGGTTGGATACTAATGCTTTTTTGCAATGGCTCTGCGACTTTAGTATTTTTCCAGTGTGCAGTTTTTTTATCTGAGATATTTTCTTTTGAAATTTGTTGTATAAATTGATTGAGTTGTTGATGGTAATCTTGGAAATGATGCAGTTGCATGTTGAGGCTGTCTTGTTCCTTTGTATATTTCATTAAATGCTGATCTATTTCTTTTGAGTCTACTTGTGGTGATGCTTTTTTTCGTTTAAGTCTGATAAAGTGCTATCAATATTTTTTACTAGTTGCTGTACTGCTTGAATATTATTATCAATACCAACAGAATGTTGTTGTAAAAAATTTACATCTCCTTCAATGCATTTATTAATAAGAAACATATATTTTTGCAATTTATTGCTCGTATTATTCATTTCATGTATATAAGTCATTAAAGTTTTTGAAGCAACTTCTTTTCGATCATTTGGATCTGGAAATTTTTGATTTATCATAGCGAGATTCTCATTAAATGCTTGGCTGAGAGATTGAATTTTTTTCAATGTATTCTCATATTCAATGGCTAATAGTGTCATGCCATTATTTTTAAGATCATCTAAATGACTGTTTGATATGAATGGCTGATTCGAAAATTTGATAAAGTTTTCTAAACCTTGCTGATATCCTCGCACCAAACTTACTTCTTTATCATGCCTATGAAGTAGGGCTGAAGTAGTTTCATAAACCTCTTGTGGTGGAAGATTAGCACTACCTAGCATAACTAATTCACCACGTAAATTTGATCGTAAAAACAATTCATGTCGTTTGCTATTGGCCAATTCATTTTCTAAATTATTATCAGCACTGATATTCTGTTTTGGTTTAGCAATCTCTTCTTGCACTAAAGCATAAAGATAATATTCTAATTTATATTGTTCCATTATTTGATTTGAATGTATGTTTTTCAGTTCTTCATCATTTCCTTCACTTAAAGCGGTCAATTCTTTCCATTTTTTTCGAAATTTATCATTTAATTGGAAATATAGCCCGAGTTTTCTTAGATATATCTAGATATTTTTCAACCGATAGAGCTTCTTCAAGATATTCCTCATTCATTATATTTCTTATTGCAACATAAGCATGATAGATTTCTTTTGCTTCTCTTTCAGCCCTTATCGTCATTAATTCAATCTCATTTTGTATCTCTTGTTTCTGCGCAAGAGACAATGCAGGGCTGTTCAGATTATCATTAAGTTCCGTAATTCTAATATCAAATTCATTACTTAAATTGAATATATGATTTCTAATTTGTTTATAGACTTCGACATGCGCTACTCTTTTAAGATAACTCTCAATATCATCTTCTCTAAGCTGTTTTTGAACATGATTGAGATCTTCTAATTTCGCAAGCGACTGGGCATTAAATGGATTTGGAGACATGATGATTATCCCGGAATGCCTGTTATGTTTTAATATTATTTTATTAATTCAGCATTCCTATCAGAAAAAAACTAATTATTTTATTTTTTATTTTAGTATAGTAGAAATTCTGATATACCGACGTAATACCAAGCGAAAAGCAGATAAAGCAATCTTTGAATCAGAAAAACTGATGGAAAAAAGCCCTTACGAGATGGCGGGACTAGCACCTACCAACCACCGCCACCACCGCCACCAAAACCGCCCCCACTAAACCCACCTCCACCTGAAAATCCTGAGAAGCCACTACTACTCGTATTGGCGGGTGTCATGGTGCTACTCACTGCTGCATTTAAAGATTTACTTAAATTAGTTGAAAAATTGGCGTAATTAAAATGGCCGTAACTGGGGCCTACATACCAAACGGGTTGATGATACTGTCCTGTTTGGGTGGCATTTGCTAAGACAGTGGCAAATTGTTTTGACCAATTGGCGTCTAAATCTAATGCGATAGCGAAAGGTAATAATTTATCGAATAATTGTGTGGTCATTTCTGGTGGATTAATAAATTTAATACGTTCTTTTTCTGTTGCGGCTAAAAACATTTTAAAGCCGGCGATATGATCCATTAATTGCCGTCCTTTAATCGTGGTTTTTTTGAATTTTGTATTAAAAAAAGTATTCACTAATACCAATGTTAATAATAAACCATAGTAATAATAATGCGATGGTGACAACAAAGTAACAGGATTAATCCGCGCAATAAAAAGATCCATCACTATGAATAAACCAAAAAAGTTGGCAAATAGTGCAAAAAAATAACTGAGCCATGCTTCTTCATCAATTTGCGCAATGATGCTAACAAATACAACCATAGCAACTAGAATAGCCATAATATGTGAAAATGAAAAAGGATGGCTTAACCATAAACTTAATAATATTATCAAATTTGAAAATATCAGCCCTTTAACCGGCACTGATTTATTTTCTTGAATATATTGTGCGTCAAATTCATCGCGTAATTCTTTTTTAAATGCTGTAATTGCATCATTGAATATTGAATAGTTTTCTTGACTTAATTTAATGCCATTACTGTTGATGAATAAATGATCGGCAATTGCCACTTCTGGCGCGCTTAAAATACTGGTATCCGCTTTTACGCGCGTTAATGTGTATTCTTTATTTTCTTCTTTAATAATTAAATAACCATTGATTGCCATATTGACCAAAGCAGATACAAATACTTTTTGGTCATAACCCATATCTGAAATGTAACGTAATGCAGCGGGAGAAAATCCAGTGGGTGGTTCGTATTCAGGAATAATTATTCCCTTGCGTGGTGCGCTACCGAATTGATGCCAGCATTTAAGAAAATATATTAATAAAATTAATAATCCTGCGCCTAATACAAAGCTGGCTGTATATTCATAATGACGCAGTGTAGGCAATAAATTGAGTAGAAAATCAGACATAGAAAAGGCTGGTGGTGCAATGATGCCTTTTTTCCAACCAATGACAATACTCAATCCTTCGCCAGGATTTAATGATGCTGTTGTATTAAATTGAATTTCGTTATTAGGTAATTGCGAATAATTAAATGCTTTTCCTTTGGCACCATATGATCCTGTATATCCTGTGATGCCAGTAATTGCATTTGCAACAGCGGGTGGCACTGTGATATTAACAGTCGTTTGCTGAATAGCAAAAGGCCAGCCATTGCCTGTGACATTCCAATATAATTCATCGTGATCGGGGAAAAATCCTAATGCATTTTTTACTGCATAATTAAATGTAAAGGTATGCCAACCTATGGGTAATAAATTTGCAGGATTTCCTATGTAGATTCTTTTGCCATTATTGATATCCTGCATATGAAATTCAGAAGGGCTGTTATCGATTGCAGTATTGAGCACAGTGAAATCAATATGCTTATTAGTGCCTGTTAATAATTCATAATCTGTGGGGAAATCCCTGAAAATACCGTGTTTAATGACATTACCATCAACGTATACTTTTTCAGTTTCAGTGATATTTAAATCGCCATTTTGATCTAAATTGATATTACATAGATATGATTCAATAGTCGGATAATTATTTTGCGCAAATGATATTGGAGAAATAAAAAATAGACAAATTAAGATAAAGTTTTTAAAAATAGTGAGTAAGTTATTTTTGTCGAATTTTTTCATTTATTTCTCCTGAAAAAATAAATAAGTCCTTTTTATTTTTTTCCTTCTCCCGCAAGCGGGAGAAGGAAAAAAAATAATAATTAAAATTTTACCTCGGGCACAGCACGCTCTGTATTATCAGTAATTTCAAAATAATCCACTGATTTAAATCCAGTTAACATTGCAACAATCAAGCTAGGAAAACTTTGGATTTTGGTATTTAATTCTCGCGCAGTACCATTGTAATATCGTCGCGCTAATTGAATTTGATCTTCAATATCAGTCAGATTTTTTTGTAAATTAATAAAAGATTCGCTAGCTTTTAAATCAGGATAATTTTCAGCAACTGCCATAATATTTGCGATTTTCCCCGATAACGCACTTTCTAATACACCACGCTGTTTGACATCATCTGTTGAAGCCGCTTGCGCACGCAACTGCGTCACTTCTGTTAATACTTTCTCTTCATAACCTTTATAGCCTTTAACAGTTTCAATTAAATTAGGAATTAAATCATGACGTCTTTTTAATTGTACATCGATGCCGCTCCATCCTTCTTTCACCAGATTTCGCAAACGCACCAACGCATTGAATGTAGCAATTGCCCACATCAGAATTACGACAATTACCGCAAGAATTATAGTGAATATTCCCTTATTCATTCTTTCTCTCCAGCATAAATATGCTATTATCCACAAGATAAAATGAAGATGCACTTAATTTTTTATTTTTACTAACGAGAGAAACTGTGGCAAAACGTAAAAAACTGATTGATCCTCATGCAGCGAGAGAAGCTGCGAAATATCCTAATCCCATCCCAAGCCGTGAATATATTCTGACGCTGTTAGAAAAAAGAGGTTCTCCAGCAACACTTACAGAACTCGAAGAAATTCTTGACATCATCACGCAAGATAAACGTGAAGCGTTGCGTCGCCGACTACGCGCCATGGAACGAGAAGGCCAACTGGCTAGTACACGTAAAGGCAGCTATGGGCCAGTGGGTAAAATGAATTTAGTTGCTGGTTACGTGATAGGTCATAGAGATGGTTTTGGCTTTGTGGTCCCAGACGATAATACCGATGATCTATTCCTCACACCCCGTTATATGAAAGCAGTATTCGATGGCGACCGCGTATTGGTGCGGGTCGCAGCGATTGATCGAAAAGGACGACGAGAAGCAGCGCTAGTTGAAGTCTTAGAACATAAAACACAGCAAGTCGTGGGGCGTTATCAGGAAGAACATGGTATTGCCTACGTTATCCCTGAAAATAAACGCATCAGCCACGACATTATTATTCCACCCGATGCAAGAGGCGCAGCAAAACACGGTCAAATAGTGACCGCTGCTATTACGACACAGCCTTCTCTTAATAAACGTGCTATCGGACAGATCGTAGAAGTATTAGGCGAACACATGGCGCCTGGCATGGAAATCGATGTAGCTCTTCGTGCCCATTCTGTTCCCTATATCTGGCCTCATGAAGTACTTGAAGAATCAATGCACTTTGGTAACGTCCCTGAAGGACAAAAAGTCATTGAAGGTCGAGAAGATTTACGCCATTTACCTTTAGTTACTATCGATGGTGAAGATGCTGCCGATTTCGATGACGCTGTTTATTGTGAAAAACGCCATCAAGGCGGGGGCTGGCGATTAATCGTGGCGATTGCTGACGTGAGCTATTATGTCCGCCCTGGTACCGCATTAGATGCAGAAGCACATAAACGAGGTAATTCTGTCTATTTTCCCGGTTTTGTTATTCCCATGTTGCCTGAAGTATTAGCCAACGAATTATGTTCATTAAAACCTAACGTAGAACGTTTTTGTTTGGCTTGCGATATGCAAATTAGCCCCAGCGGCAAAATAAGCCGTTTTCGTTTTTATCCAGCCATTATGAAATCACATGCGCGATTTACTTATAATCGTGTTGCCGCTTTATTACAAAATAAATCGAAACAACAACCCACATCACTAGAATTGTCCTTATTACCGAATTTACAAAATTTATTGAATCTTTATAAAGTATTAAAAAAAACCAGAGAATTACGTGGTGCAATTGATTTTGAAACTATAGAAACACGCGTTATCTTTGGTGAACATCGTAAAATTGAACAAATTGTTCCGGTACAACGCAATGATGCGCATAAAATTATTGAAGAATGTATGTTGTGTGCCAATGTTTGTGCTGCAAAATTTTTAGCACAAAATGAAATTCCAGCATTATATAGAATTCATGAAGGACCCACGGCAGAGAAATTATCTGATTTGCGTGATTTTTTAAGTGAATTTGGCTTAAATTTAAAAGGCGGTAAAAATCCGCAGCCTAAAGATTACGCGCATATATTAAAAGCGATCGAAAAACGATCAGATGCACATTTAATTCAAACTGTTTTATTACGTTCACTGCGACAAGCAATTTATAGTCCCACTAATGAAGGACATTTTGGTTTAGCTTATAGTGAATATACACATTTTACATCACCCATAAGACGTTATCCTGATTTAATTATTCATAGAACCATCCGGCATTTACTCACCAAAGAAGAAGATGAAAGTAATAATTCTTTTCTTGATGTGCCCACATTAATTCAAATTGGTGATAATTGTTCATTTACTGAACGTCGTGCTGATGAGGCAACACGTGATGCGTTAGATACTTTAAAATGTGAATATATGTTAGATCGGGTAGGGCAAGAATTTTCTGGTATTATTTCCGGCGTAACTGGATTTGGTCTTTTTGTTGAATTATCCAATATTTTTATTGATGGGCTCGTTCATGTGACTTCATTAAAAAATGATTATTACCAATTTGACCCAACCAAACATCGTCTCACAGGTCAACGCACAGGAATTCGTTATCGCTTAGGTGATAAAGTGATGGTAAGAGTAGTGCGTGTTGATTTAGATGATAAAAAGATTGATTTAGAAATGGTTATAGGTGCAGGCACCACGAAAAAAACAGAAACAAAAGAAATAACGCCTGTGAAAAAAGCGAAAATACCGCCTAAAAAAGTCGTGAAGAAAAAAAAGAAGAAATAAAAAAGCGATTATAAAAACACCCTCATCTACCGAAGGCACCTGTTTTTAAGCTACGCGTCCAGCTCCGCTTAAAAACCCCAGCCCCTACATCCATGTAGGGGCGTTCGAAACTTCGTTTCTCACCCCACAAGCGAGAGAAGGAGTAAAACATTAATTAAAAATTTTAATTATCGGAGAACTAAAAAAATGTGTGGAATTGTCGGCGCTGTTGCACAAAGAGATGTAGCACTGATTTTATTAGAAGGTCTTAAAAGACTTGAATATCGTGGATATGATTCTGCTGGCATGGCAGTTATTAATTCTACTAATTTATTAAACAGACATCGCACGCTAGGTAAAGTCAGAGAATTACAAGAAACATTATTAAATGCACCTTTATCGGGATCAACTGGTCTTGCGCACACACGTTGGGCTACACATGGCAAACCCAGTGAACATAATGCACATCCATTATTATCAGGTGAAATTGCTGTAGTTCATAACGGCATTATTGAAAATCATGAAACATTAAAAAAACAATTAATCGAAATGGGTTATCAATTTGAATCTGAAACCGATACAGAAATTGTTGGTCATTTAGTGCATAGTTTCATTAAACAAGGCAAATCATTTTTAGCAGCAGTTCAAGCAACAGTTTCACAACTAGAAGGCGCCTATGCCATTGGTATTATGAATGCAGCTGAACCACATCATATTATTGCTGTTCGATCCGGAAGCCCTTTAGTTGTTGGATTAGGTATCGGAGAAAATTTTATTGCTTCGGATCATTTAGCATTATTATCTATAGCACAACGATTCATTTATTTAAAAGAAGGCGATATTGTGGATATATATCGCGATAAAATGTTAATTTATGATACGGAAGGTAATTCAGTACAACGTGATATTCAAACTTCGGATATTAGCTATGACATTATCGATCGCGGCACCTATCGTCATTTTATGCTTAAAGAAATATTTGAGCAGCCCAGTGCAATTTCAGCAACATTAGAAGGTCGTATTGGACGACATCATATTCTTGAACAATCTTTTGGAAATAATGCATCTGCTATTTTTGATCAAGTAAAACATATTCAAATTGCCGCTTGTGGTACCAGTTATCATGCAGGAATTGTTGCACGTTATTGGTTTGAAGAAATTGCAGGTATTTCTTGTCAAGTTGAACCAGCCAGTGAAATACGTTATAGAAAACATGTTACTTTACCTAATTCTTTATTTATTACTTTGTCACAATCTGGCGAAACAGCTGACACACTCGCAGCATTACGTGCAGCAAAATCATCTAAAAATTATTTAAGCACTTTAACAATATGTAATGTGCCTGAAAGTTCATTAGTCCGTGAATCCGAATTATGTTTATTAACACACGCAGGACCAGAAATTGGAGTTGCATCAACCAAAGGATTTTCTTCACAATTAACAGCGTTATTACTATTAACAATTACTTTAGGTAAACGAAATCATTTAAAAGCTGAAGATGAACAAACTTATATTAATCAATTAAAACATATTCCAAAGAAAATCGAACAATTATTAGAATTAGATAAAACCATACAATTATTAGCAGAAAATTTTGCCAATAAAAAACATGCATTATTCATTGGACGTGGTGTACATTTTCCTATCGCTTTGGAAGGCGCATTAAAATTAAAAGAAATTTCTTATATCCATGCCGAAGCATATCCTGCTGGTGAATTAAAACATGGTCCTTTAGCACTTATCGATAAAGAAATGCCTGTTGTTGCATTAGTACCACATGATAATTTATTAGAAAAAATGAAATCGAGTATTCATGAAGTGCGTGCACGCGGCGCGGAATTATATATTTTTACTGATGCTAGCACTGAAATTGAAGCGCAAGATAATGAAAAAATAATATTATTACCCACAGTGGAAAAAATATGTGAGCCTTTAATTTATACAATAGCATTACAATTGCTTGCGTATTATGTTGCGGTATTAAAAGGTACCGATGTGGATCAACCACGCAATTTAGCTAAATCAGTGACAGTAGAATAAAATTATTATTTGTTTGAAGGTGAAAACGCAGCCTGCTCAAAATAGGTTTCTACTACTGCTTTGGTGACATGTTTAGATTCGCTCGCTAAAACAGATTTTCTATGCGCATTTAGCTCTTCTTCAATTTTGATTTTTTCAAGATCACTATAAAAACGATAGTGGTAACTTTTTGCCACCGGAATATATTGACCTGCAAAAGTACCACCCGGTTTTGGATTAGGCTCAAATTTCACAGCTCCACTGAAAATGGTCTTGGGATATTTTCCCTCATTAGCAAGTTCAAGTGCAGCGGTCTCGGGTCTTTTTGAAGAGAAATTCGTTGCCATTGTGGCAGCGGGCAAGTTTTGAGGAATTTGTGGATTGACATAATTTGGCGTAAGACTAACGGCATGCCCATGAGAGAGATGTGCTTCTAGTCGGGCTTCGGCATCCCCGTTAGTATCGGAATTTACTTCCTCACTTAATTGTTGTAATTGCCTGTCATCACACAAATCTATATCAGGATTTTTTTTTAAGATTGCTGTGATAGCTAATAAATTTCCAGCGGGTACACCATTCATCACGGAAGTTTGGCTGGGTAATTGGTCACGTTTAATTCTGTTTTTTGCAATTTCTTCCAGAGTATATTCGCCTAAATGAAATTCTGCGTCATTAAAAGGCATGATTCTTCGTACGCGCATAAGATGTTTTTTGGTGATAGTTCTTTTATCGGAAGAACGTTTTTGCGGTTTGTTCTTATGAAACATGACTCGAATTTTTCTCTTCTTCTTTTTATCTTCAATAGTGAAATCGGTAAAGTCATCATATTTGCTACCACCCGGTGTTGTTGCATGTGTAGGTGTTTGACCATGTGGCACGACATTTTCTTTATCATCTAATAAGATTGCATCAGCACTTCTATCTGTTACGCGTTTAGCTATTTTTTTTGTAATTGTATTTCGTTTATCTGGCGTTATATTTTTATCATATATTACAACACGACCATTTTTTATAGGACTTGGCATTCTAAAACTCCGACAATTTATAATTTAAACGTGTCTCTGTCAGAGCATCCTTGCGACAAATTGCAAATCATTTACACAGATCGATCGTCTGTTCCATTAATCAATAATTTAAGAAAATAATTTGATTAGAAATTGAATAAGAAGATGGGATACTTGCGCGAAATAAATTAACTCACTCAAAAAAATACCCGGCCCTTACATTTCCTAACCAGATACTCTTCCTTGTAGTTCTTGGCACTTAAGATATTTACCCATTGAATTATGGGTATATGGCTACATATTATATAGACAATATCCTAGGTTAATATTAAGAAAATCGCTCATTATAATGAAAAAATTTTTTTATACAAGGACATTTTTTTTCCTTCTCCCGCTTGCGGGAGAAGGAAAAAAAACAGCTATAATTTATAGATTAAAAAGGTTGTAATTTTATGGCAAATCCAGACTATGAAAATCCGCGCAAAATCCCTTGCCCACAGTGGTTACGAGGAGAATGTCCTGCGCCTAAATCTCCTGAAAAAGATTGTCATTTGTGGAAAAGTGGCGAATGCCGACCAGGCCTTAAAGGAGATTGCTTAAATCAAATTCGTGAAGGTGAAAAGCAATTTGGCAAAGTGATGACGCCACCACAAGACCCGTATTTAAATGCAATCAATTATCTCAGCAATGATGGGGGTATGCGTCCTGATGCAGGACATGATAGTGGTTTAATGGCCCATCCTGCTTTATCTGAATCTCCTTATACTGATGGTGCGCCATCTAACGATAATGCCAATACAGTAGATAATGCTAAAGCAGTTCAAGCAGCGGAAGAAGCGTACCGTTTACAACATGTACTTACACCACGACCTTCTTTTAATCCAAAACCAGGACAATCTCATCCATAGTCGAAAGTTAGCGAAGAAAAATTATCCAATTTAATATAATTGGATATTATACAAAAATGTAATTTTAGTAGGTCGAGCTGAGCAAAGTAGAATATTATTCATGGCATATAGATTTGAATAACACTGTGCAATTATTAAGATTATGGCGATGTCCGACAAATGTATGTTGGACATCGCGCGATTATATTGGATATATTCAAATGCAATTGTATTTACGTCCCTTGAAAGCATTTCTCATTTGCGCTCAGTCCAACCTACGAATTTGATAGATATTTCAGTCCGCTATTTTCTGTACCAGCGGGAATGACGGTACTAAAATATCACTATAAATATTTTTTTTGAAAGGTTGTATCTCATTATGAAATTCGTTCGTTCACTAGCAGATGAAATTATCTTTGGCACCAAAGCAGGTGTTGAAGATTTAATTCGTGCTGGCGCTGATGTTAATGAAATAGATGTTTACGGTTATACACCTCTGATCGAATCCGCAATTATGAATAGCGCACCTATAGCAGAAGTATTATTACGTGCAGGTGCAAAAGTAGATGAAGCTGATTTAACGGGTAGAACAGCATTACATTGGTCAGTAGATAATAGTAACTTAACGCTTTCTGAATTGTTATTAAAAAACAAAGCCAACCCTAATTCTTATAGCAAAGGAAGCCAACCTATACTCGTCAAACCTTTGTTACGCGATCAACCAGAGATGAAAAAATTACTTTATCAATATGGAGCTGATTTAAGATTTGCTCAAGATTTTATCAGTGCAAAATTATTAGGACATCGTTACGAACTTACCGGTCAAGTTGATATTGTTAATACAAAAGGTGAATTTATTGAATTAGATTTTGAAGGATTTTATTTAGAATTTACTTTAGGCATTATCCAGAATTCCTTACGGCGTTATAAAAATAATTTCGGCGCCAGACATTTAAGACATTATTTTCGTTATATAGAAGAAATTATTGCTGCACTGAATGTCGCATCACGTTTAATAAAATATCAACAATATACTTATAAAGTGAGCGATCATGAACAAGAAATTAATACATTAATTGATCACCCCATTTTAATTATCCCAGTTGCTCACCGCGGTCATGCTATTACATTTATAAAATTTGGTAATTTATTTGCCAAATGCGATAGAGGTGAAAACAGTAAAAGAGAAGGCAGCGTTGTTATTTATAACATACGTAATCCGCGCGCATTTACTCAAAATTTGGTTAAAGAATTAATTTATAAACGACAAACCCCGGAGTTTATTTTAAATGGCTATAAACGCGTATTAGATTTAGAGCCTTTGATGCAATTACCCGTTCCACCACAAATCACAGGTAATTGTTCCTGGGCCAATGTAGAAGCGATTATTCCCACCATCCTGTTTTTATTATTAATGACTTATCGTGATCCCAATGCACATAGATCCACTGATAGTTATGTTGAAGAAGCATTGAATTTTTATCAACAATGGATAGATTGGGATCGCGATCGTTCATTGGATGATTGCGTTAAAAGTTTCTATACCTCAAGCCGCGCAAGAAAAGCTTCTAAAGCAGCAATTTTAGCAGCGATTTTATTTCAGAAATTTCATTATGAAAATCCGAAAGATATTGAACGTGCTGAGAAAATAATGCCTATTTTATCGCAGCGTGATTATCGTTATGTATTAAATTCCTATGTGGAAATTTTTACCAAAAAATTTAAAACGACATCAGGTTTTAATTTATTAAAATTTATTGAAGATTATGAATCACTGCATTAATTGAAATTTATAGAGAATCATTGGGTTTAATTGATATCATCATTTAAACTCGCCAGCTCTTCAGCATGTTCTTCTTCAACAGCCAATATTTCCTCTAAAATTCTGAGCGAAGTGGGATCACTATGCGAGATAAAATTAATCATTTCTCTATAACTTTCGATTGCTATACGCTCAGCAATTAAATTTTCTTTGATCATTTCTTTTAAAGAAGAGGGCGTATTATATTCCGCATGGCTTCTTTCAGTTAATGTATTCGGATTGAGATCAGGTTTGCCACCTAACTGTACTATTCGTTCTGCTATTTTATCTGCGTGTTGTAATTCTTGATCAGCATGCTCAAGAAATTCTTGCGCAACACTGCTCGCATTAATTCCCTTGGCCATAAAATAATGATATCTATAGCGCAGAACACAAACCAATTCGGTAGCTAACGCTTTATTTAATAAATCCACAATGATTGCTGTATTAGCTTGGTAATCTTCAGTTATAGCGCCTTCTTCTATGTGTTTTCTGGCTCTGGCCCTTAATTCTTTGGTATCAGTTAACATACTATTTAACTCCTTAATATTAATAAATACTATTGTTTCTTAATTTTCTCCTATATCATTTGATATAAATCAAAATAACTCTCTTCTATTCAAATATCTCGTCATCAGCTGAGATCAATGTTTTTTTGTAATAGATAAATTGAGGAATTACAAATGATTACTGCCACACAAAATGCGCAAAGATTATTGACTATAGATATTTTCCGCGGTTTGACTATTGCACTGATGATTCTTGTAAATAGCCAAGGTAATGATGCCTACCATTTAATCAGCCATTCTGATTGGAATGGCTGCACCTTAGCTGATTTGGTATTTCCTTTTTTCGTGTTTATTTTGGGTGTTTCTTTAGTATTTTCTTTATCAAAATTATTAGCAAATGACCCTGCTAAACAATTGCTAATTGCTAAAATAATAAAGCGCAGCACTAGCATTTTTTTGATTGGATTATTTATCAATGCATTTCCATACCATTTTCACTTTGCTACCATCCGTGTCTTTGGCGTATTACAGCGCATTGCAATTTGTTATTTTGTTGCATCATTTTTATTTCTAACAACGCGCATACAAACTCAAGCAATTATCATGACTGCATTATTAATTGGATATTGGTTAATTATGACATGCATACCTTTACCCAATTATGGAATAAATAATCTGACACCCATTGGAAATGTTGCTGCATACCTTGATCGCCTCACTTTTTCTTCTCCACATTTATATGGAAAAATTTATGATCCTGAAGGAATTTTAAGCACATTACCGGCTATAGCTACTGCTCTTTTAGGTAATTTAACAGGTGCATGGCTCATTTCTGAACAATCACATCACAAGAAAGTGCAAAGCATAACTGCTATAGGAATTGTGACAGTAATATTAGGTTGGTTATGGGGATTAACATTTCCAATTAATAAAGCACTATGGACTAGTTCATACGTTTTATATACAGGAGGATTAGCATTATTACTTTTTGCTTTTTGTTATTGGATTATAGAAATCAAAGGGTGGCAAAAATGGGCAAAACCCTTCGAAATTTTTGGATTAAATGCAATTGCTGCTTATTGTCTTCATGTAATTCTTATTAAAATTTTAGCGGCCATTCACATTCAAAATGTAAATGGGTCTTCAGAAAATTTACGTATTTATATTACAGAACAGTTATTTGATTGGACTAATTTGGCCAATGGACAATTACTGTTTGGCATTTTCTATGTTATATTATGGTTTTTTATTCTTTCCATATTCTACCGAAAGAAAATTTTTATCAAAATTTAATAAGGGTAAATTTAATCAAGAATTTTTTACTGCGGGGATGCAATCAGGTGAATTATCTTTTAATGATATACAAGACTCATCGACTTCATCTCCCATTATGAAAGCTGCATTGAATAGTCGCGGTCCATCTTCGCAGCCGCAAAATGAATTTCAAAGACAACTTGCAGCATTAATAGAAAATACGCAAGAGATTTTAAGAAATGGTCAGGCATATACAGCAGCAACAGCACAATTGTTTGATGCGAAAAAACCATAGGTTTATCCAAGTATGGAAAAATTTTCCCAATAAAACATATAAAGACTGAATAATTTAAGGCGATATTATGAAAGCATTAATTATTGGTGCAGGTATTGGTGGTTTAACGACTGCATTACAACTACATAGCGCAGGCATTGAAGTCGAGGTTTTTGATTCAGTCAGTGAATTAAGAGAACTTGGCGTAGGCATCAATTTACAACCATACGCCACACGTGAATTAGCAAAATTAAATTTACTTGAACCATTACAACAAGTCAGCGTTATTACTCCCAATTTACAATTTCATTCAAAAGACGGTAAATTAATTCTACATGAAGCACGTGGTTTAAATGCAGGGTATCAATATCCACAACTTTCTATTCACCGTGGTAAATTACATATGGTTTTGTTGGATGCTTTTAATCAACAAATTGGTAATCATAAATTACATTTATCACATCATTTTAAAAAATATACTGAAAAAGATAATACTATCACCGCGGAATTTATTGATTATAAATCAGGTGAAAATAAACCCACATTTTCTGGTGATTTATTAATTGGCGCCGATGGCATTCATTCAATGGTACGCAAACAATTACATCCTAATGAAGGACCCATGCAGTTTGAAGGTATTATGATGTGGCGTGGTACCACTTATACCAAACCCTATCTTGATGGGAAAACAGTGTTGGCCTGTGGAAATCCATTAGTACAATTAATTGTTTATCCTGTTTCTGATGTTAATAAAGAAGGTCTTGCATTAATCAATTGGGTGATTGAAATTCAATTTCCTGAAAAAACAAAATTTTCTGAAGAAGACTGGAGTCGTGTTGGTAATATAAATGACTTTATTAATCATTTCTCAGATTGGGATTTAGGTTTTTTAGATATTCACAAATTATTTAATAATGCCGAAAAAATTCTTGAATACCCTATGGTAGATAGAGAACCACTCTCTTTTTGGAGTAAAGGCCGTATCACTTTATTAGGTGATGCCGCACATCCTATGTATCCACGCGGTGGCAACGGCGCCTCACAAGCCATCGTTGATGCCAGCGTTATTCGGGATATGTTGCAGCAATATAATGATGTTGAATTAGCATTAAAAGAATATGAAAAAATCCGTATCCCTGTAACTTCACAAGTAGTCCGAAATAATCGTCAATCTACACAATCACAGTTATTTGAATTAATTGAAAAGAATTGCAAACAGCAATGTGGCGCTGTGCACCGTTGTGTGGATGAACAAGTGATGAGAAATATTACACATACTATAAAACAAAACGCGGGCGCCACAATTGAACAAGTTAATAAATGATAATTTAGAAAAAAGTAAATATTAGACTCTTTTTACTCCCTTCATACATAACGAAGCGATACCTTCTCCCACGAGCGGGAGAAGGAAAAACAACGCAGAATAACTTTTTGTCATGTACAGAGAAAATCTATTGTCACATCGCTACATTTAAGACTTCCTTAATCTTGCTCAAGTAAAATAGCGATTCTTTTTACAAGATTTAATGAGTGTAAATAACATATGAAGGTGTTCAAAACCCATCCTCAGGCTCACTCAGATCCTAAGACAGAAACTGGCCAAGAAACACACGATGAAAGCGTAAATCAAATTGTAACCTCCATCTGGAAATTGATAAATGAAATGAATGTTGCTTCCAGTCAAAATGCAACTACTGTTTGGCAAAGATTTTTAATCAATTTTTTGAGAGAAGCATTTTTTGATTTAATTGGGAACAATCTGAAAAATCCTAAAAGTGGTAAATATACTTTTTCGTTGTGTTTGACAGGTTCCAATATGAAGGGATGCGGTACGCCACTTTCTGATATCGATGCTTTTCTCATTGTTGATAAAGAAGAAGATGTGGTTGTTATACAGAATGCAGCAAAAGCTTTACAAAAACGAATGGCAAACATTTCTAAGGCATCTCAGCACAAGTTCATGAATATTGATATTGTTGGTCTTGAGATGGTGAAATTTTGTGGTACGAGAACACAACTAATACAGAAAATGCAAGAAGGTGATTTCGAAATTTACCGGAGAAGTATATTAGCAGCAGACTACATTGCTGGTAATCATGAATTATTAACAGCGTTCAAAAATGATTTATGCCAGTTACCCTTAAATGATGATATGGGTAAACCCTATCGATCACTGAGTGATATTTATTATCATCAAATCGCTCAGGTATTCAATGGCCCGCGAGACAAAAAAATTATACACCTCAAAAGAGATCTTCTAAGACCCATTATTTCTGCATTAGATGCTTTACGTTTTGAACATCCTCTATTAGATTTTGCCGACCCAAATGATCCTTTAAAAATCATAGCTGCTCTTGAAGAAGCGGGTCGTATTTCACCCATGATTGCAGCATTGTTCAATTTGGTTATTAGTAAACTTCGTATATTGCGCTGGAATACACATATACACAAATTGGAAGAAGAAGATGAAATTGAATTAAATGATCAGAATTATAATAGCATGCGTGAATTAATCGATGCCGTTGCAATAATCCGTGGTATTGCTGATACAAAAATTATCAAGAAAGAAAATTCTACGATAGCACATCATTTTAATTCTATTAGCGATGCAACAAATCTTCCTTATCTCGATAATATTTATCGCATAAATGATAAAGTGATCAATGTTGACCAACTCTTAAATGATCATATTCAAAAGTTCTTTTCATCTCAAAAAGCAAAATTTATTGCAAATGTTAAAAGCGATACTATTTCTCGAATATTTAACTTTATCGATCCACCCACTCATAGCTATAAATATAATGCGTCATTTAATGATTGCATTAATCGCGATGATTACAAATTAAATCAAGCAAAATTTGATTCGTGGTTATGGGATTTAATCATCAACTGTGTAATTCCTGATCTTTTTGACGATCAAGGAGAAATAAGACCCTACCTGAAAGAGATGTTTAATCATAACAATTTTTATGACAAACAACCAAACAAAAGCTATGCAAATTGCGAAATTATATATTCATACATAATGAATTGCATTTACATGTCATTAATTAAATGTAATAAAATATCACAAGAATTGCTGATAAAGAATCAAACATTATACAATCCAGACATTCCTGTATCTGATAAATTATTAGAGCTTAATACAAACCTGATAGATAAAAAAATCAACACGTTTCTTAACGAATTCTTCGACAAATATATATATTCAGAATTAGTGACACTATTAGAGCTCTTACATATTAAATCAGTTTTCCGCTTAAATGGTGATGATAAATTGCAACAGATTTATGTATTACTAACAACAAATAAAATAAAACTTGAAACAGTGAGCCATATCTTTGGAAAAGACCTAATATATATCTTAGTCTCTCAATTTATTAGCAGAGATAGCTCTTTTACAAGTGTTACATTACAAAATATATTGAATAATATACATAGTCATCAATTATCAGCATCAGATATTGCGGCACTTTACGGCAATAACAATTGTAAAGTACTCATAACGGCCTACAGCAAACAGTTCGACGTAACAAAAAACAATAAACTGTTATTGTCGGTAATAGAAAAGTCACTAAACGGTGACAAAATTTATGTGGCTATGCTAGCTGAATGGCTAATTGATATTAGCAAATCTACCCAGCTTTTATTTACTCTAACTGAACAAATTGAACTAAAATTGAAAAATAAAGTAATCAGTTTAGGCGTTATTAAAGATAGCCTTGGCATATCACTTTTTGAAAAAATAGTATTTTATATCTATTCACAGAAAATTGAAGATAGACATCATATTAAACAATATATCACCGATAAAATTAGTCAATATGATTTAACACTTGATGATATTGCTGATAATTTTGGTAAAAATAACAGAAATATTATTGTTAGCTCATATTTACAATCAAACAACATCCAAAATAATCCTCTATTAATAAAATCAGTCATCATATCAGGATTATCAAATGATCCTTTTTCACAACAACTGATAAATGAACTCATTGTCGATGATGCCAATGAAAATTTCATCGTTTCATCTATCGCAGCAATCATTAATGAAGCATCTTGCACAACTGATCTCAAAACATTAAGAGAAAGTTTGTCGCAACCCATTTTTATAAAATTAATTTCCTATACACAGTCATATCCATCATTAAATAACCGGTTAATTAAATTAATTAATGATGAAGTAGACAATGGAAATTATGACATTGATCAAATCGTACGACTCTATGGTGATACAAATAGAAATAATATCTTAAATAATTATATACTATACAAAAATAACAATATCTTACCTGAAACATTGCTACAGTCCCTCATAACGAAAGCGTTTGCCAAAGACACTTTCTGTCAAGAAAAATTAATTACACAATTAAATGGAGAAACCACGAAACCGCTTAGCTGCAATTTAGCTGCAACCCATTTCGCCATACAATTAAGAGAAGGTGTTGCGCTTGATGACTTAATAACCAATTTAAATAAGGATATAATTAGCGCCATATTATTTCACATATTTGGCAATGAGAACGTTAGATTTAAGATTATTATTACAACAATATTAGCGCAAATCAGCAAAGAAAAATTACCATTATCCTCTATAGCTCAACACTTTGGTGAAATAAATAGAGATGCGCTATTAAATAATTATTTCGTATTATATGACATATTACACAACGATTTCTTATTATCAGATATTATTCAACAGGCCATTAATGGCGATTCATTTTGTGTAGTGACATTAAAAAATTGGTTTAATGACCCTAATAAACGTGAGTTTATTACGAAACAGCTATTTTCCTTATTATCATCTCACGTTACTCGATTAGACGCTGTTAAAGAATTTGATAATGCAATTTATACCAAATTAATCCAGCATATCTTTTCAACTAAAGATTCGCATAAAAATGAAAATGCGATAGGTATAATAGACCACATTAATGCTAACAATTTTAATTATGATGAAATAGGTGAAATATATGGCGCACAAAATATTAATGCCATTTTAACATGCCATTTTAAAATAAAAACAAAACTTAACTATAATTTATTAAATTCATTAATTAATAAAGCGTTCGTCAATGACCTATTCTGCAAAACCAAATTGAATGCATTATTTAACGAAAGTGATAATGCACAAATAATTGAATTATTCGCTGACCACCTTGTACAAAAACTGAATAACACTCATAATATTCAATATTTCATAAATCAATTTGGCACAGAAATAATCCGCAAAATAATAGGTCAAATACTAAAAAAAGATGATGCCACTTCCAACATAGCAATCGTTCAAATCTTAAAGCAAATAGAAGATGAACGATTATCTCTATCATTAATTGAGAATTATTTTGGCGTAGAGAACAAACATGGTTTATTGCATATTTTATTTATCAAGCACGGCTCATATTTTAATTGGCCAATTTATCCTGCAGAAGCACTTCAAAACACCTTATGCAACTTTATTGCGAAAAACTATATGACATTGACTGCCCTGCTTAAATTAAACCAAGAACAATTATATAGATTCAAAGAAAATTATTTTGATAACTATTTTTCATCTAACTCACAAAAAATTAAAAATGTTTTAGAAGATATGTTAGATCTTAATAACGATAAGTATCGACTTTTACCTCTAGTTAATGAAGGTTTAATAAGCCGTGATGCATTTAAAAATATAGAGTATAAATCCATTGAATATACTGCCTACAAAACATTTGTTAGAAGTGCAAATTGGAACAATAAAACGCAATTAAAATCTCAATTTCAAAAATTGAAAGAAATATTATTGGGTAGCCACTGCAGAGCATTGAATGAATATGTCCTCAAACCTATCAATCAGGAAATCAATCGCTTAAATCAAGATGGCGGCTCTAGCTTCAAAGCTGACGGCACTCTTAAAGCACAGCAAATGATTGAAGTGAAAAATGAAATTAAAAAAGTAGCAACCGAATCGATTCAAAAAACGATTGAAGATAATATTGTTCAGAATAGACCTGTCCCAACAACCACATTACCACAAATGTTATATTCTGTTGCAAATATAGTTAAATATTATGCTGATAGTGATGGATTTATTTCAAACAGACGCAATAAAGTCGCAGCCTTCTTTAAAGGATTATTAGGGGTAATGTTATCATTGCCGGTATTATTTACACCTTTACTACTGACAGATTACAGAAACTTCTTTTTCAAATCTACAACTGTGCAACAACTTGAAAATATCAGTGAAAAACTAACTGAAACGAATCTATTGAGAAATTCAATGATTGCAGTACGGTCATAAAAGTAAGAGACGGACATATATTAATGGTATGTTTTACTCAATAATTTCATTATGCATTAATATAATTTTAATAAATGTTTCGCCATAGCGTTGTAATTTGCTTTGACCCACGCCTGAAATATTTTCAAATTCATCTAATGTGCGTGGCTTTTTTTGATGAATTTCAATTAAGCTGCTGTCATGAAAAATAATATAAGGCGGCACACCTTGATCTTTAGCTAATTCAAGACGTTTATTTTTTAAGGCTTGCCATAAAATATCATTCGTAGGTGGAATAATTTTATTCTCTTTTTTAGTTAATTCTTTAGGTTTTTTCTTAGTGATTTGAGGGTCAGTACGGAAAGAGATCTGTTGTTCACCACGCAAAATAGTTGTGCTTTTTTCAGTCAAACGCAAACTACCAAAACCGGTCATATCCACTGACAATAAATTGGCAACCACTAATTGACGATATATATTTTGCCATTGTGATTGCGAATAAGATTTACCGATACCAAAAGTGGAAACTTTATCATGATTAAATCGTTCGATTTGTGGCGATTGTTTTCCTAATAACACATCAATTAAATGTTTTACACCAAATCGTTGGCCTGTTCGATATACACATGATAATGCCATTTGAGCGGCGATTGTCCCATCCCATGTCTCTATTTCATCAATACAATTATCACAATTATTACAGCGTGCGGAATAAGTTTCGCCAAAATAATGTAATAATGCTTGTCTGCGACAAATAGTCGTTTCACAAAATCCTAATAAAGCTTCTAATTTACGCCTTTCTAATCGTTTTCGTTGTTCATCTGCCTCTGAACTATCAACCATTTTGCGTAATGTCACCACATCACCTAAACCATAACTCAACCAAGTTTCGGCAGGCAAACCATCACGACCACTTCGTCCTGTTTCTTGATAATAATTTTCAATACTTTTTGGTAAATCAAGATGCGCGACAAATCGTACGTTGGGTTTATCAATTCCCATACCAAATGCGATTGTTGCGACAATAATTACACCTTCTTCTTGTATAAATCGTTGCTGATTTCTTTGCCGTATCGAATTATTTAAGCCTGCATGATAAGGCAAAACATCCCACCCTTTTTCTTGTAACCATTGTGCTATTTCTTCTACTTTTTTACGTGATAAACAATAAATAATGCCCGCATCACCACGGTGCTCATTGAGAAATTGAATTAATTGATCACGAGAATTTTGTTTTTGCACGATACGATAACGAATATTTGGTCGATCAAAACTCGAAGTAAAATAACGGGCGTTTTCTAATCCTAATCGTTCAATAATTTCCGCTTGTGTTGGTTTATCGGCTGTTGCCGTTAAAACAATTCTTGGTATTTGTGGAAATCGTTTATGTAAAATAGATAGTTGAATATATTCAGGCCGAAAATCATGACCCCATTGTGATACACAATGTGCTTCATCAATGGCAAATAACGCAATTTGTGCACGATCCAATAATTGCTGAAAGTAGGGTGTTAATAAACGTTCCGGTGCGACATAAAGTAAATCTAATTTTCCCGTCACAAAATCTTGCTCCACTTTTTGTGCCGCTTTGCTATCGAGACTAGAATTTAAATACGCAGCTTTAACACCTAATTGTAATAAAGTATCAACTTGATCTTGCATTAACGCTATTAATGGTGAAATAACAACACCAACGCCTCGACGCGCAATCGCCGGAATTTGATAACAGAGAGATTTACCGCCGCCTGTGGGCATCAATACAAAAGCATCTTTACCTTTTATAAGATGATCAATTATTTCAGCTTGATTACCCCGAAATTCATTATAGCCAAAAACATTTTGTAAGATTTGTTGGGCCTGAATCATCATTGAAATTTCCTTTGATTATTTATTTTTATTATTTGAAAATAAGCTAGATTTATATATAGCCGCGTAATATATAATTAAATGATTTTAATATGGATATAAAACTATGTCGATAAATATTGCTATTGTTGGTGCAGGTGTCATGGGACTTAGTACCGCTGTTCAATTACTACAAAAAGGTTATTCAGTAAATATATATACTGATCTTGATCCCGCATTAACGACTTCTACAGTAGCTGTTGCAATTTGGATGCCATTTGGCGTTGAGTCTGATCAGATTGATGACTGGTCACATGCTAGCTTAGCTCATTACAAACAAATGCAAAACAATAGTGAGTCTGGGGTAGTTTGGCGTAATCATACTGAATTTTTTAATATCGTTATTTCTAAACCACATTGGATGAATTTACTAGAAGAGGGGACAGCACCACAATGTCAGATCCCTCATGAGGTAGCGAGTATTTATTCCATAAAATTACCGAATATAGACACTCGTAAATATATTATTTATTTATTAAATACTGTTAAATCACTGGGTGGAAATATTATACAACGTCGTATTACACATTTTGACGAATTAAATGAATCTCAAATCATTATTAATTGTGCTGGATTTGGCGCAAAGCATTTAACAGGTGACAATAATCTTTATCCGATAAAAGGACAACGATTTTCTGTTAAGCAACCTTGCGAAAAAATAACGGAAAGTATTCTTTATACAAATAATGATCTCATCACCGTTATAGTTCCTCACACAGAACATGTCATAATTGGTGTGAGTTATTTAGTTAATAATGATAGTTTGAATTACGATATGATTGAAGAGAAAAAACAATTGTTGCGCGCATGTGAATTTTTTCCACAATTAGCTGATGCAACAATTCTTGAAAGAAGGGTTGGTTTACGTCCTGGCCGAAAAAATGGTGTTCGATTGGAAACAGAAATGACCAAAGATAAAAAATTAATTATCCATAGTTATGGTCATGCAGGTGGTGGCATTAGTTTAGCACCAGGATGTGCGGCAAGTGTCGCTAAAATTGTAGAAAATTGGGTTAGATAATTTATATTTAATTAGTTATATTTAACAAATAGAGGAACCATCGTGGTTACATTTTTTATCATTTTTATATTTTCACTATCTATAATATTACTACTGTCTAAATGCTTTAAATCAGGACTTTCTCTGTTAATTATCGCTCTTATCTTAGCCATGATGAATGGCTTCGGTGTTATTTCAGCAATCCTTTTACAGAATTTAGAAACCTATCCATTTCTAATAATACCTAATTGGGAAAAAAATAATGCAATTATAATATTAGGTGCTGGTGCAGTTGACATACCCCATTCAAATAATGTCAAACCCACCATTATGGCTTATTCAAGGATATTCGAAGCAGCACGCCTTTATAACTCCTGCAAAAAAAATAGCAATGCCTGTACTATTATTATTAGCGGTGGTGATGCGCTTTCAAAAGGTAAATCTGAAGCGGAAGTATATCAAAATGAATTGAATAACATCGGTATAAATAATTCAGATATTATATTAGAACCACGCAGCATAAATACCTATCAAAATGCCGAATTCACTAGCACCATAATAAACTCAAAACATTTTGATAATATTATTCTTGATACTTCCGGCATCCATATGAAACGATCATTATTATACTTTTCTCACTTTGGTATCTCTGCAACACCTGCAATTGCAGACTACATCGAACCCAAAATGTTTACAGACACATTAGGATTTAATTTCGCAATCAGTGATTTCGCTGCACATGAATATGCCGGGATTATGAGATATTATATTTATAATAGCCTTGGATTAAATAACCAACAAACTAAACAAGGATCTCCGTAAATCATAACATTGTTGTTGAAGACATAGTTTAAATCAAATTAGTGATTATTTTTTTCATTTGTTGCATCACTAATATACCATGGCGTAGTTATTACAACCGTTCTTTGATCACGATCAAGAAATAACAAAGTGCGCAATATCGCGGCACGTATATTATGCAGTAAATATTCATACCAATGGGCCTGAATTAACTCAGGAATTACAACAGCAATGAGCCGATTTGTTTTTTTCTCTTTAATTTTATCTACATAATCTACAATGGGTTGGTAAATTCGGCGATAAGGTGATTTTATTATTTCAAGCTCAGGAACAGCAAAATTAGCTGATTTCGCAGGTTTTTCAACCTTTTCAGACCAGATTTGTTTCAACAATTTAGTGTCTTCTTTTTCTGTACTAACATGTAATGCCACAACATCATCTGAAATTAATAATCCAAAACGAATCGCTTTTTCAGCAACGCGATCCCAACCTTGAATAGGCACAATGACAATCGGTGATTGACATTTAGAAACTTGTAATTGCAATGGTTTTTCAACTTCACGACTTATTTTAATATAGTGTTGTTTAATTTGAATTAATAAAATGACTAACAATGGAGCAAGTAATATTAAGATCCATGCACCTTCTAAAAATTTAACAGCAATGATTATTGCTAATGCTATGGCGGTTGTTACAGCACCTAACGCATTTAAAAATAATTTAATATGTGAATAATCTGTGCTTTTTTTATTACGAATCCAATAAACAACCATGCCCAATTGCGATAAAAGGAATGCAGTAAATGCACCAACAGCAAATAAAGGAATTAATGATAATGTTATCCCTTTAAATATGATCAGAAGCACAGCTGACAAAATTGCCAATATAATTATTCCATGCGAATAAACAAGACGCCGACCTCTATCAGCAAAAAAATCGGGTAAATAATTATCTTCCGCTAGCAAACGGCATACTCTAGGAAATCCGACAAAACTCGTTTGCGCAGAATATGTCAACACGATAAAAATACTAATAATTGAAAAATAATAAAAAATGCCATTTCCTGTCGTTGCAGCGATTAGCTGTGATAATAATGTTTGATAACCCGGCTGCGTTTCATCCATCGCAATTAAATGATACACAGGGCATAAATAACCTAATGCTAATAACATTAAAGCGAGAATTGTTACGACGATAGTTAAAGTCCATTGTGCATTTATGACTGATGGTTTACGAAACAATGGCACTGCATTACTCACCGCTTCTACACCCGTCATTGCTGTTAAACCATTGGCAAATGCGCTTAACAATAACCATATACCCAGTGTTTTTAATGCTGTTGGTGGTGGAGGTGGAGCAATAATCGGTAGTGGATGACCACCAGTTTGCCATGTATGTATTAGCCCCATTACGACTGAAATACTCAAACAAATAACAAATAAAAGGGTAGGGAAAATAAAAAATAAACCAGACTCACGTATGCCACGTAAATTAATTATTGTTAATGTGAATAATACAATTAAACAAAGCAATAATGTATGCGCATGCAATAAAGGAAATGCAGAAATTACTGCACCGATTCCAGCAGATATTCCAACAGCCACATTGAGTAAATAATCGATTAACAATGCAATTGCAGCCCATATACCCACTTTCTGACCCAAATTATCACTTGCAACAATATAAGCACCGCCACCCGACGGATATGCCGCTATTGTTTGTCGATATGAAAAATAAAGAACGAGGAGCGTAATTACTACTGCAATAGATAAATAAAAGAAATAATGTAATCCAGCCAAACCCAGAAATAATAATACGGATAAACCCGCTTCTGGACCATAAGCCGTGGATGATAATGCATCTAATCCTAAAGCAGGCACCCCAGTTATTATGCCGAGCTGTTGTTGCTTACTGTTTCGCGAGGCAAGTGGACGTCCTAAAATTTTGTCTAATAATGACATAACGATTCCGTGTTGTTTTACGATAATAAAATCCAAGAATTAATTATTTATATAGTCTTTGAAATTGGATGAATAAGTGGGATGGTATCTATTGCAATTGCGGCTTTAGTTAATCTTTTTTTTATGTCTGTAGGCAATTGATTTAAATCCCCATCTCGATATGAACATAAAGCACGTAAAGATGTTCCATAATCAAATTTACTTCCAAAAATTGCTTGAGCACAACCTAAACCTGTAGCCAGTGAAATGCCATGATTAATAATCGCATCTATATCTATATAATCTTTTATTTCAGGACGCAATTGAATTGTATTAAGTTTTGATGCTAACAAATCTCGTAAAGATGCTATTTGAATTCCATTGTCCTTACATTTAAGAAGTTCATCCACTCTTCCTTGTCTATTTCCAATACCTGCCAAAAATTGTAATTTTACATATTCGTGATCAATTAAAATATTACAATTTAATGTATTGATCTCTGGATGAACAAGTTTTGCATTAGTTAAAAATGGAATATTCGAAATTAACTTTTCTTTATTTAAAGGCAAGGAAGAAAAAAAATCAAAATCGACTGATTTTCTATGACCCAATTGAAGGGCTATTGCAGTACCACCATATAAAACAAATTCTTGAGGAATCGATTGAAGCTGTGGCCAAAGAATTAACTGCGGCGGAGGGAGTATATCTAATCTTAATTTCACTTAAATTTCCTTTTAGGAAGCGGGGGGATACGTTTATACCCTAATTTTAAATGCCAATAATCCCATGATCGATAGCTAAAATTACCAATTGCTCGCTTTAGAACATTTATTAATATTTTTTTACTTACCATATGATAAATAAAAAGCATATCATCACCAGAACCAAGGTTCATAATATTTGATAATAAGACTTCGGTATGTTGAAGCGCCCACTCGGGTGATTCCCACCAAACATACTTCTTAGCCAGTTCTATTAACTCTGGAGTTGCTTTTAAAGGTTGCATAATAAATAAGCCTATTACTTATAACATAATTATTAATTTACCAGTTCAGTCAGTCTAGCACAAATGTCAAAACAAATTGATATAAATCTTATCAATCGTTTTAACAGATTATATGATACCTATTTCTAACATAAATACTCTTTTTGAATGTACTATATTTAGTATAAATCAAGAGTAAATAATATGTTCAACAATCGATCTGACAAACGCGAATTATTAGATGATTTATCGCTATCAAGCGATGAATTGCGTAAGAATCTAGCTGAGTTTGAAAAATTTAATAATTGGTTTGGCAGTAAAAGACTATTAACCAAATCATTAAACAAAATTAAGAATAAATTCTCTAATAAATTTCATCAGAATCCTATCACTCTATGCGACTTATGTTGTGGCGGTGGAGATCTTTTGAGAGCAATAGAAAAATGGTCAAGTTATCATGGCATAAAAATGACACTGATTGGTATTGACGCCAACCCAAGCATTATTGATTATGCCATTAAGAATTCTACAAAATACCCTCTTATTCAATATAAAGTTCATAATGTATTCTCACCGGAATTAGAACAAATGAAATTTGATATAGTTTCAATCAATAGTGCTTGTCATCATTTTAATAATGAAGATTTGATAAAATTACTGCAATTGTTTTCTAAGCAAACAAGATTGGCCATTGTAATTAACGATCTACATCGATATTGGTTAAGTTATTATGCCATTAAATTAATATCTAAAATATTTAAATTCTCTGAATTAGCAAAACACGATGCCCCTTTATCAGTAATGCGCGCTTTTACTAAAAACGATTTAATTGAAATACTAGAAGAAGCGAATATAAAACAATTTGAGATCCATTGGGCTTGGCCTTTTCGTTGGAGTGTAATTATATGGCTATCGAACTAAACTGTTCACCAATCAGTAAATTGATAATTTACCAGACTTCAAGAAATTATTTAACCAATGCTGAATATACATATCCGCATCAATACCTAAAGTTTTCAATACGATTACTTGCGTTAGCTTATTAAAAAAATCAATATACGTCTTAACACCAGATTCAACATTTTTGTCTTCCCAACCTAAATTCTTCATCCAATTTTCAGCATTAGTTCTATTAATAGGCAGCTTCCCTGAATGGACTAATTGATTGCGCAAAACAATAAATATATTATTTTTAACATATATAGTATGCGGCCAAAAAAGATTTAAAATATAGCTCATTATTTTATTAAGATCATCTTCTTCATCTTGTCTAGAAGCACCATTTGGATTTTTTAAATGCGGATACAACCATTCCCAAATGACAAAATTTGATAAAAACCTGCTTTCAAAATTAATGATGTTACAGTGATTTAATAACATTATAAGATGGAAACCATTTTCATATTGGATTTGCCATGATTTATCTTTAACACACGATATTGCGTTGCTAAAATAATTCTCAACTTGATTTTTTGTTTGTCCGCCAATGATATCTTCAAGACTATTTATTGGTTTTAGAGGATAATTTGAATATTTTTTTCGTGAAATTAAAGCCCAATTCTTACCATTTAAAATAGATCCAACTACTAATATATCATCAACTAATTTTCTTTTTATTTTCTTTCTAGATGAGTACTTTTCGCCATAAATTCCATCGCGAAACATTATAGAATTTTCTTGTGGCCCTTTAAATTCAGCATATGCGTTTTGTTTATGATTTCTATAATATCTGCGATCTACAACATGATCATAATCCCAAAAAAATATTGAGTATTTATCAATCATAAAGCTATCTATTTGATCATATTTATCAAAACCTAGACGCACATTCACGAGACGTAATTTTGCCATAAACAATCCATAAATTTATTATATTTATCTATTGTTTAAGTATAGCAAAATGTTAAACAATAAATTTGCGTTTACTTTTATCAAATAAAGCATTAATCACGCCATTTAACTCCGATATGAAATATAAATAAATCAATCATAGTTTTTTGGCGGACATCGCCGAATAATATATTCAATATCATTATATTTCACAAATCGAAATATCTTTTGAGTTGATCACATGCTCAATCCGACCTACTCTAAAATAGAGCAAGTTATAATAACAATAAGTAATAATAATTTATTGGATTAGTGATGATGTGAGCTGTTGTAATCTTTGTGTAAGCACATGGGTTGTGACTTCCCCAACAATTGCCGGTTGAACTTGTTGGCCATTTTCATCAAAAAATATCACTACTGGTGGGCCTATCATATTAAAATGTTTAGCGATGGCGATATCATCTGCGCTGTTGGCAGTCATATCCACACGCAATATGACAAAATTTTGTAATAAATCGATTACTTTGGGATCAGTTAATACAAAACGATCCATCATTTTGCATGACACACACCAATCGGCATAAAAATCCAGAAATACGGGTTTGTGTTGTGATTTTGCGTCAGCTAATTTTGTTTGTAAATCAGCCATATTTTTAACGTAATTAAAGGATATTTTTGTTATCGCTTGATGATGATCAACAGAAATTTGTTTCATTTTTAATGGTTGAAATAAACTGGCATTGCCCATTAATACACCGATAAATAATGCGAGGCCATAAATAAAAAATATAATGCTAATTGCTTGCCAAATTTTAGAGTATTTACCGCGATTCTTAATCGCTAATGTGCTGGTATAAACTGCGGTGCCTACCACCAAAATTGAAACCAATATTATGCTAATCGCATCAGAAACAATACGGCTTAACATCCATATTGAAACGCATAATAACAATAGACCTAAAAACACTTTAATAATATGTAACCACGATCCCGATTTAGGTAAAAATTTTCCGCCGCCTGTACCGACAATAATTAATGGCAATCCCATTCCTAAACCCATCACGAATAATGCAACACCACCCACTAACATATTGCCTGTATTACCGATATAACTTAACACGCCAATTAGTGGAGCTGTTACACAAGGTGAAACAATTAATGTGGCAAAAAAGCCCATCATCGCTACACCAAAATAAGTGCCACCTTCGTGTTTATTACTAAATTCGTGTAATTTTGTATGCCAGACATTAGGCATTCTTAATTCATAAAAACCAAATAGCGATAATGCCAATAATACAAAAATCACACTAAACACAATTAAAACCCAAGCATTTTGTAAAAATGCTTGCACATAACTTCCTGCATATCCTGCTAAAACGCCTGCACATGCATAAGTGACAGACATTGTTAAAACATAAGTAAGTGACAATAAAAATGCTTTTCGTGTGGTGAGTGTTTTACCCTGTCCAGCAATAATACTGACCAATATTGGCACCATAGGCAAAACACATGGAGTAAATGCGAGCAATAAACCAAATACAAAAAAAGCTGGCACTATTAAAAACCAATTATTATTTTTTAATAACAGCGTTGCTTTTTCTTGTGCTGATAATGGATGCGTGCTCTGTGTAAAGTTCAAAATATTAGGATTGCTTGGTAAATTTTTATTAAACGTATTTAATATATTTTGATGATTTGCAATCGTTTCTTGATTAATTGCGTTATAAGATGTTTCATTCCACAACGGTTTATAATGCGTAATTTCATTAATTGCTGTAGGGATTTCAGCAGGATTAAGTAGGGGTAATGAACAACGCTGTTGCGTACAAATAAATACAGCCGCTTTAGATATATCTGGATATTTAATATCATTATTTGGCAGCGGGCCTTCATCTTTATCATACCATTCAATGCGTTTATATAATGAAGGATATGCCAATGAAGCTGCGTAAAGTTGTTGTGCCTGCACATCATTTTTACTACCGACAATCGTTAAATGCAGTGGTTGTTGTGATATTTCTTTATCAGCGAGCAAAACAGTTGCTACTGGTAATTGTTTTGCATTGTCAGGTTGAATCAAATAAAGCATTGCTTGATTAGCAATATTTTTATCCATTTCATTGCCGGTATAATAATATAAAAGATTGGCAAATCTGGCTAATTGCGCATTATCATCTCTATCAATATTGTTATTCACCACATTATTTTTTGCTGATTTATTTTTTTCAAAAAAACCAATGTTTTTTGGTGTATTGAAATTTTGATTAATAAATAATAATTTTTGCTGAGCTAATGTTAGATAATTACGATCGCTACTTGCTTGATAAAGGGATAATAAACTTTTACCTAACGCTAAATTATTACTGAGATATAAATTCCCCGAATTTAAAATGTCATTGCAAAAACTACTATTAGAAAGATTACGATTATTTATTACCCATTGCATTATATTAGTTGCTTGATCAAGATATTTTTTATTACCAGTTACCATGTATAAATAAGATACGGCATTGGAAACCAAACCAATTTGACGGGTATAACTATTTTTATCAATGAATTTAGATGAGGGGTATAATTGTTGTAATTGACTATTGAGCTGCACCGTTGTGACATATAAACAATCAGGTAATTTTAAAAATCCCATGAGCTTATTATCTAATGCTTGTGCAGCAACCAAATAGCGAGGATTATGCCATAAAGCATAAGCATACGAAAAAAACTTGATGGATATCGCTGTTTGTACAACAAATTGATTTATATCCGATGGTGTAGATTGATTGTTTGGCGGTGTTTGAGATATCAAATTGAGTTGTTGATCAATTGCAGATTTTGCCATTTTTTCTGCTAACTGATTACCCAATTGCGCTTCAACCATAGCATATTCAATATTATCCGTAATAAATGGTTTATCTAATCCAACTACGGTTAAATAATTTTGATAATAGTTTTGTTGTTGATTTTGTAATTGATTACGCAAATCGCTAGGTAAAGTAACATTTTCCTGAGCAAACACTGAAAAAGATAAGCAAAGAATAAATGATAAAATAATTAAATAAAATTTTTTCATCATGCTAGCAAGTCTCTATTTGTTCACACATATGTTCTAAACTCCCTTTTTCGACTTGCAACGTCACATGATTAATTTTAAAACGACTTTTCAATTCACGGCTAATTTGCAAATAATTTTCATCAGTCAAATTGTCATTTGGCATAACTAAATGTGCAGTGAGCGCAACTTCTCTGGTGCTTAATCCCCAGATATGTAAATCATGTATTGCTGTTACACCTTTTATATTAGAAAGATATTCCTCAACAGCACTATGATCTAAACCCATAGGAACAGCATCCATGATTAAATTAATTGAATCACGTAACACTCCCCATGTACCGATCAAAATTGCTAATACAATAGCTAAGCCAACAACAGGATCTAACCACAACCAGTGGACGTAATAAATAATTATTCCAGTAAACACTACACCTAATGCAATAAAAGCGTCCGATGCAAGATGTAAAAAAGCCGCTTTAACATTTAAATCACTTTCGCGCCCTCGCATAAATAATAATGCTGTGCCACCGTTAATAATTATTCCGATAAGCGCAACAATAATCACCAGTTTCTCATTAATTATTGCAGGATGCATTAAACGATGAATCGATTCATACGCGATCATGCCTGTAGCAAGAATTAATATTAATGCATTAGCCAACGCGGCTAATATAGTGGTTTTTTTATAACCATAACTAAAGCGACCTTGCGCTGGACGTGTTAATAACCAAGTAGCGCCCCATGCAAATAATAATCCGATGACATCACTAAAATTATGTCCTGCATCGGCTAACAAACTCATTGAATTTGCCAGTAATGCATAAATAATTTCCGCGAGTGTAAATCCTAAATTTAATATGACAGACCAGGCAAATGCTTTATTAAGGGATTGTGTGGTCGGCATATGATCATGGCCGTGAGGGTGATGATCATGATGATGATGTGTACTCATAATTTTATTATAGCCTCCGATGTGCAACGGCCGGAAAATTTTGGCGAATTTGTTGCAAATAATTTAAATCAATTGCTGCTGTAATGACACCGACATCATTTTCTAATTCAGATAAAACATGTCCCCAAGGTTCAACAATCATACTATGCCCATATGTGAGACGGCCACGTGGATGTTGACCCACCTGACCAGCCGCTATTAAATAACTGGAATTCATTATTGCTTGCGCCCGAACTAAAATTTCCCAATGCGCCTCTCCTGTTTTGACAGTAAATGCACTGGGTAAGGCAATAATTTCTACTTGTTTTGCTAACATGGCACGGAATAATTCAGGAAAGCGCACATCATAACAAACTGCTAATCCTAATTTACCAAACGGTGTATCTACAACAACAACTTGATCCCCATAATCAACTAAACTGGATTCTTGATAGGTCTCTTTAGATTGCATGACTTGCACATCAAATAAATGTATTTTGTCGTAACGGCTAACGCACTGGCCTTGTGAATTAAATAATAAACAAGCAGCACGTACTTTAGCGGAATCATTGATGGCAAGTGGAATCGTTCCACCTACAATCCAGATACCATGTTTGCGCGATTGTTCAGCCAAAAAATCTTGTACCTTTCCAGAACCAAAATTTTCTTTTGCTCTAATTTTTTGTTGATCGGAAAAAGTAGCAAACATTTCAGGTAAAACCACCAAATTGGCTTGCGAGTCTTTTGCTTGTTGAATTAATTTAGCTGCAATTGCTAAATTAGCATTAATATCATCCCCTGAATTCATTTGAACGGCTGCGACTATAGTCATATCTATTCCTCATACAATCATCAACATAATTTTACCCAAATTTACCTACTTCTTCATACGTATTTCTCTTATTTTTGTTAAAAATTCTTGCTGGAATTAATCTTTAGCAACAACTAAATCACTGCCTATATGTTGTTTAGCTCCCATTCATTAATATGCACTTGAAGTATGTTTTAAGCTATAATATGCAGTATTAACTAAATCATATTTCATTTGATCAAGCATCCGAGGATCACTCATGTCAACGCAATCATCAGACTTAATAGAAACTACCATGCAACCATTTTTTGAAGCTGTAGAAAAAGAAAAATTAGATATAGTTAAATCACTTTTAGCTGCTCAGACACAATCACCAGAATTATCTGTTAAACAGAATATTAATTATCAAGATCAAGACAATGGTATGACAGCGTTACACCTCGCTGCTATGGCAGAAACAGATGAATTGGTAAACTTATTACTTGCCAATGGTGCCGAACCTAAAAAGACCAATCATGATGGCGCAACTCCAGCGCATATCGCTGCTAAATGGGGTAATTTAGCCGCATTTAAATCACTTATAGAAAATAATCTCGATTTGCTTTCTATTCCAGATGAAGAAGGAAGTTTACCATTGCATTTAGCGAGTTATCACGGTCATGACGATATTGTTAACTATATAAAAACAAAGGTGAGCGACACTAACCAATTAGATAATCGTGGCCAAAATGCTCTTTATTTAGCTGCATTAAATGCACAATATAATTGTTTTCAATCCCTCGTTACGCCAGATAATATTTTTAGTAGAAATTATGAAGGTGAATCATTATTGTTCGCCGCATCTTGTAACAAAGACAATCACTCTCAATCACGAAAAAAAATTATCGAAATATTACTTGATAATTTTGTAGCCATTTGTGGCGATGTACGATCTGATGGAATTGAGAATGTGGATTTTACTAAAAAAATTATTTTGGGTCTCAAAATTTCAAGCACTCCTATAGAAGAATGCGTTGAATTTTATGCCAACAACTTTTGCCAAAATGCAACTTTAGTTAATTCAATATATACCAAAGAAAAATTAACAAGTGCTATTGAATCTGGTGCTATCAATAAAGACAAATTGCAAAACATGCAACGCGCTTGTGAACTTCAAATAACTGCTATCAATCACATTCCTGACTACTTAAACAATGAATCACATGTAGTTACCATCGACCATTTAGAAGAAATTGCACGTTTTTTAGAGCTATGTATCACACAACCCAGCAATGTGCGTGAACATGCGAAACATCTCATATGGCGAAGCGCTCAGACACCATCTGCTTCACCAACAAGTCAATCAACTCCGACGGCTATTACAAGCCTTCAAACATCGCCCAACAAATCCCCTTAAAAGAATTAAATCGTAAATACAGCAATGTTTCTAAGATGTGTTTATTCTGATTAAAATCATTTTATGCCATTTGAACTATAATAATATTAAAAGAAATATTTTTATAACAAAAACGTTGTTTGGTGGTATGCATGCAACAAGATCCAAAACCGCTTGAAATATTGACAGCAGAATACATGAAGCAGCTTAATCTCGAAGAGAGCCAAAAATTAATTAATTTACTTGGCGAAAAATTGAAACAAACAAAACAAACTGCCGCATTATTTATCAATAACATGCCTGATCTAAAAGAGCGTAGAGATAAAATTAATCCTGACACTAGTTTACTTAGCGCAATTTGTCGCTCGCAAGCGCCAGAATTGCCCATCCGATTAACCCCACAAATGTGTCAAGAATTGAAACTATCACCATCATTAGCCAAAGAAAATGTAACACTTGAATCATTCAAAAAAGGAGTACCTAATGATAGAGATTATGCTTTCATAGATGGCAGAGTTTACAAAATAGTGATCAACAGAGAACAAGCTTATATTGATGGTGTACAAAACTTTATTAAAACTGGAAACATCGAAGCAAAACAAACACAATATCCCGAAATTTTTCTCACCGATGCATTAATTTCTTTAACCAATAAACTATTAAAATTCAAAAGTATTACAATTCCTATGGCTTTAGAAAGATCTGAAAATAATAAAATTTATTTTGACAGCATGTTAGAGCATTATTATAAAGTTATTGAAACATATAAACTCATCGAACAACAGATAAATGCATCCAAAGTTTTTGATATGCAAACAAAAACGGGATTAATTGAAAATTTAGAAAAAGAACAAAAAACTTTTGAGATATTCATGAATAAAATACTATTACAAAAAAAATTAGCAAAAGAAGCAAAAGTACTACATTCAAAGATACAGGCAGTTATTACAGGAGGCGTCATTGAAGACAAAGTTGGCAAACCAATAAAAACTGAGGGGCTAGAAGCTCTTACTAAAGGACAAAATATTCCTTTAGAAAGAATACCAGAGTTATTAGAAATGATTGATAGCACTTTAAAAGACATAAATCGATTACAGAATGTTTCCTCATCTATTGCTTCATCAATGGCTAAAGATAAAAAAATTTATAAGGAACAAAAAGAAGGATTAGACTACTATTTGAATTTCGATAAAAATTGTAATGAAATGACCAAATACATCAATACAATTACTAAAGATTTAATTAAAATCGCCGTTCAAAAAGCTCGCGAATTAAAACCCGACGAAATACAAACAGCACTTTTTAAACAATTGATTGTTTACACAGAGACAAAAAATAAGTCAGGTATCGAAGAGCTATTAAAACTGCCAGAAATTATATCTCTAGCGAATAATAAAGATTTTATAAAAAAAGTCACAGATAGACAATTAACCATACTTACCAAATCTGAATTACCTGAAATAAAAAAACTTCATTCGCAATTATCTACCGAAAAGTATAATTTTGAAATAAATAATATTAAAAACAAATCGCCACAGGAACCCGAATTACAAAAAAATTTATTTAAACAATTAATGGATTATGTAGGTTATAAAAAAAATATAGGTATTGAATTGCTATTAAAGGAAAACTCTATTTTACAAATGATGGAATTGAAAGAATTGCCTAATTTCGTCACCGCTAATCACCTAACAGAATTATCCACATGTTTTCAAGCAAAACCGCTATATGATCATTTTAAAATGATATCTGAACCTCGCAAGACTCAAGACAATATAAAATCAGATGGTAGCTCTACATCAATAATGATGGGGGCATTATCATCAGGAACACCGCCCAAACCTCTACAGCAGCCGCTGCAACATTCACCCACAGTTCATCAACCACCAAGTCCACAAGTTGTACAGTCAACAAATATACGCTTGAGAATGAGCGGAGAATTGAAAAATGAAGAAAAGAAAGAAGATAAAGAGTCTCTTAGAACACCTCAAGTTTCCCGCCGCACCTGACCTAAATTCTAATAACTATTTAGTTTAGTCATATTGCAAGAGAAAGAAGTATCAAGAATATTGAACTTTCATAAAGAGTTCTAGTTCTAAATGGTAAATGAGAGTTTATTTAATATGTATAAATTTAAGGTTTTAATTTAAAGTTGGACTCCTACTTGATAGTTAATTACATTCGCTTTTTTCTGTGGCAGTGGAAATAAAAGCGTTGAATAGTTATTAAATGTAATAGAAACGATTTATAACAAAGGAGTAATTCATTAAAATGCATGCCATGATGTTGTTACAAATAGGTCAACCATTACAATACAGTAATGTATCTCAACCTCAGCCAGATGATAATCAAGTATTAATTAAAATCAGTGCGTGCGGTATTTGTCGTACCGATTTACATGTAGTTGATGGCGAATTAAAACATCCTAATTTACCTCTTATTCCAGGTCACCAAATTGTTGGAAAAATAGCTGCGCTTGGTAAGAATGTTACTCATTTTAAAATAGGTCAAAGAATTGGTGTGCCCTGGTTAGGAAAAAGTTGTGGGCATTGTGATTTTTGTCATTCACAACGCGAAAATCTGTGTGATTCTGCACAATTTACGGGTTATCAGATCAATGGTGGCTTTGCCGAATATTGTGTTGCTGATGCACGTTATTGTTTTTTAATTCCGCAAGATTATGCTGATATTGAAGCCGCGCCATTATTATGCGCAGGATTAATTGGTTATCGTGCGTGGCATAAAACTGAAAATTGTAAAAAATTAGGATTATTTGGTTTTGGTGCTGCTGCACATATTGTGATCCAAATCGCGATTTATCATGGCCAAGAGGTTTATGCTTTTACTAGACCTGGTGACAATTCTGCTCAACAATTAGCGCAAAATCTTGGTGCGATTTGGGTGAGTGATTCTTCACAAAAACCACCTGATTTACTCGATGCTGCAATTATTTTTGCACCAGATGGCAATTTAGTACCTATTGCATTACGTTCTTTAAATAAAGGGGGCATATTAGTATGTGCCGGAATTCATATGAGTGACATTCCTTCATTTCCCTACGAAATTTTATGGGGCGAAAAAACCCTATGTTCTATTGCCAATTTAACACGTCATGATGGGGAAGCATTTCTCGCATTAGCACCTAAAATTCCCATAAAAACCGAAGTTCATACTTATCCATTATCTGACACTAATAAAGCATTAGACGACCTACGGAACGGTCGTTTTTCTGGCGCGGCTGTCATTGTGATTTAAATAAATTTTGTGATTTTTGGATGATCATTTATGATTTGACAGGAAAATAAACATTACAAAATAATCCATAGGTTTATTCTATTTCCCTTATCTATATAATCAATTATGCATTAAGTTATTATCAGTTTATAATTTTTTTAATTTTAATTCACTCAGGAGATTTCTATGAAAGTAGCTATTGGCATTAAAGATTCTGGCATCAAAGCAATTGCAGAAGAATTAAATAAATTATTGGCGGATACTTACACATTATATTTAAAAACGCAGAATTTTCATTGGAACGTAACTGGCCAATTATTTTATTCATTGCATTTAATGTTTGAAAAACAATATGAAGAACTGGCAGAAGCTGTTGATGTCATAGCAGAACGTATACGCACTTTAGGATTTCATGCATCCGCTTCATTTAATGAATTCAGTAAATTAACTCGCCTAAAAGAAGCCACGCAGGGATTAAGTGCTGAAAAAATGATACATGAATTGTTAGCTGATCATGAAACAATCACAAGAAGTTGTCATGAGATGATGAGAATAGCACAAGAAGCTGGTGATGAGGGCACTGTTGATTTATTCATTGAACGAATGAGAGAACATGATAAAACTGCTTGGATGTTGCGTAGTTCAATATTAAATTAAAATCATTAATGTCCTTGAGCATTAATAAAACTCAGACAAATGATTAATTCATTTGTCTGAGCCTTATTTTATATACAATGAATTAGCTTATTATAAACCATTTAACATTTCACGCGCGGAATTTATATATCCCATTTGCTCAGCAGGTTGATTTTTAGCATTAATGCATTCTTCTGGATATTTATCAGGATGCCAAAATAACGACAACCTATTTAGCGAGCGTTTAATTTCTTTTTTATTGTGTTCTCGTTGTGGATCCAGTCGCGCTACTTTATATATCGTTTTCAAACACTCATCTTTTTGTGCTTTACATGATATTTCTTTTGAAAATAATTGTTTTTCGCTGTCATTTAATTGGATAGGAAGAAATTTTGCACATGTTTTTTCATCAAAAGAAGAGCCAGATGGTTTAGATGATTTACCATCAGTGTATTCATATTTATTAGATTGTTTATTATCATAAGATTTTTGTCTTTGATCGGATGAATAACTATTTTGCTCCTTATTTTTCTGTTGAGAACCCTGCTTTGATTCTTGCTTATTATCTTTTTTTGACTGTGACGAATTTTGCTGTGTGTTATAAAAATAGCTTAATCCAGAATAAAATGATTTCCCTAAATACGCACCCATACCAAATGTTGCATCTGACAAATACTGATTTAAACAAGACATAGTAATAGGATATTTTTGCAAATAATTTGCATACCATGCAGGTGGCGTAATCTTTTCTCTTATTTTATTACAAAGCGATACAAAAGCGGTTCCACCTAAATATAAACTGACTAGCTGTGCACCGCTCCCCTTTAAATAATCAAGTCCTAGATTGAGACCAAGACCTAACCACCATTGCAAAGAGGGAAGATAATGTAAATAGTCGTGTAAATATTCATTTATATAAGATAAATAGATTTCGTCCAGATGAGTTAACGACACCACTGATTGAATTATTTTTCCTGAAAAATAAACAGATAATGGAGATGATGGATCAGATAAAATTGCTTCATAAATTGCGATAGATAATATTACTGCTAATGAATTTACTATGTGATTTGAGTTTCTACCTAAGTTAATGCCAAAAAGTTCTTGCAACATTAAATGAAGTTGATGTGGCCGCTCATAATAATAACTATTACGCCATAATTGATATAAATATTCAGAATGCGTTTGCTCTAAGCCGTTGCCTAATCGCGCTCGGATTAATTCACATGCACGCCTTACATTTTCCTGTTGTATCGCACGTTCAACAAATTCTTTAGCAATTTCTTCGTTAATTAATTTAAATATTCTTCCTGTCTCGCGATTATCAGTCGTCGCTGTATAATTGTTCAATGCGCTAATTAACTTCAAGAGATCATTTTCAGACACATTACCAACAGGAAATTCATTGACAATGTTCGCAATATTTCTCAATTCATCAGACCGACCATTCCTAAAACCCAATGTCCTTAATACACCCGGATTATATTCTGCTAATAATTTTAATAATTTTTCTTTGGTCATAATTCAAATTTATTCTTTCTCCCACACTAAATCCAATTCACGAGCAGCTTTAACATCATCTAAACGCGTTACTGGCAACGTGTGTGGCGCATTATGTAATAAATCAGGATTTGTTTTGGCTTCTGCAAGAATTTGTATTAATGCGTCAACGAAACCATCTAATTCCTGTTTCGTTTCTGTTTCAGTCGGTTCAATTAATAAACATTCAGGAACTAATAAAGGAAAATAAGTGGTTGGCGCATGATAACCATAATCTAATAAGCGTTTTGCAATATCCATCGCATTAACACCATATTGTTTTACCTGAGGTGAAATGGTCACAATAAATTCATGACTGGCACGACGCTGTGGATAAGCCAAAGTAAATCCTGCTTCACGTAACCGACACATTAAATAATTGGCATTTAATGCAGCGAATGTACTGACTCTTTGCAATCCTTCGCGCCCCAAAATGCGAATATAATTATAAGCACGTAATAAAATGCCGGCGTTACCCATAAATGCAGATAAGCGACCAATAGTTTGTGGACAATCTGTTTCAGTGAGCCAACGATATTGATTATTTTCAAATGTCACCATCGGAATGGGTAAAAACGGCAATAATTTTTCATTCACAGCAACAGGACCAGAACCTGGACCGCCACCACCATGTGGCGTGGCAAATGTTTTATGCAAATTCATATGCATCACATCAAATCCCATATCGCCCGGTCGCACTTTTCCTAATATGGCATTTAAATTAGCGCCGTCATAATAAAGCAATCCGCCAGCAGCATGCACAATTCGTTGCATTTCTTGAATATTTCTTTCGAAAACGCCGAGTGTTGAGGGATTCGTTAACATAATGCCGGCGGTCTGTGGCCCCACTGCGGCTTTTAATGCTTCGAGATCTAAATCTCCATTTTTATTTGTTGGAATTTCACGAATTTTATAACCACACATCACAGCTGAAGCAGGATTAGTACCATGTGCAGCATCTGGGATTAAAAATTCAGTACGCGCTACATCACCACGTGATAAATGATAAGCTCTTATCATCGCTACACCAGCAAATTCACCTTGGGCCCCCGCCATAGGTGTTAGCGATACACCACGCATACCGGTCATTTCTTTGAGCATTTCTTGTAATTCATACACGCAACTCATAAATCCTTGGCTGTGGCTTTCGGGTGCATAGGGATGTTGATGTAAAAAACCGGATAACATTGCATATTGGCGTACACCACGAGGATTGTATTTCATGGTGCAAGAACCTAATGGATAAAATTGTGTATCAATTGAGAAATTACGTTGTGACAATTTAGTGTAATGTCTAACCACTTGCAATTCTGAAACTTCAGGCATCAGTGGAATAGTTGTTCGTAAATAATTTGCTGGAATATCGGAAATATCTGCTAATTGATGTGGTGCTTGCGCCGTCGCGCGTCTTGATTGAGAACTGTGTTCGAATATTAATTGCATTTTAGTTCCTTAAGAGGCAGGGGTATACCAAAAAGACATATAATATACCAAATTTATAAAGATTTAAGGATTTGATAATCTTTCCTTATCGCCGAATTGCCTGTGAAATTACGCACGTCATCGTTAAATTTACAGGAAATATAGAGTTATGTTGCAGGACGAAGAGAAATGACGTCATTTAGAGCAGTTGTTACCACCTAAATCCAAAAAAATTGTTTTAATAACATTAGCACGCCAAACAGGGAAGACCACTTTAGTCAAAAATTTCTATCCAGATTACCTTTTAAGTAATAACTAAAACCTCATCAATCTGTTATAAAAAACGTCGATTGCGCACAAAATGCCATGGTAAAACGTCTTGCTAATGTCGTTTAAGCATGGCATTATTGACCAGAACGCTCAATCAATTGAATTGCTATAGAGTTTGCTTAGATGCCGCATTTTAGAAATCGCTTTGCGATACCCATTATCGATAAGTTAGCCAAGTTATGGCCTGTTATCGGGATTATTGGTTTACGGCAATCTGGCAAAACAACGCTGATGAAAAACATTCTAGGCATTGAACACATTACAACATTTGATGATATTGCTGTTCGTGAAGAAGCAATACGATCACCGAAAACATTTTTGGAAAAATTAAATCATCCTGTTGTATTAGATGAAGTACAAAAAGCGCCGCCAATTTTTGATGAAATTAAATTAAGAGTTGATCAACAAAGGGTTCCTGGCTCTTATTATATTACCGGATCAACTTCTTTTTCTAATAAAATTGGTATCGGCGAAAGCTTAACAGGACGGATTGGTTTAATAGAATTATTTCCCATGTCGCTAGCTGAATTAAATAATAAAGAGTTTAGAAAAATTACTCATTTATCTGAACCCATAATTCAACACCAATTCAAACCCAGATTCGAATCAGCTGTATTAAGTCGTGCCGCTACTTTAGGAGGAATGCCAATTCCTGCTTTTTTACGTGAATCCGATCAACGCGAATTATATTGGCGTTCTTGGCTTGATACTACAATTCATCGTGACCTTGCTCGTTTTTTTCAAAGAGGGTTTGATCCAGATTTTGCATTTAGTATTCTTGAAAGAATTGCTACAACATTACGCAATGCTGAATTACCTACCTTAAAACATTTTTCTGGTTCAGCAAGAAAAACCAGAAATTATTTAAATGCCATGGAAGAAATCTTTTTACTGCGGAAAATTAAATGCCATCCACAAGGGCTTGGAAAAGAAATATGGTTATTAAAAGATTCTGGCCTTGCTGCATATTTAATGGGTTCCGTTTTAGGAGAAGAAAATACATTAAGTTTAGTTCGTCATTTCATTTGGAATGAAATAGATATTCAAGCTGAATATCAAGGTAAACGTTTATTAAGGCAGTATTATAAATCAGGACAAGGATCACCTATTGATTTAATCATAAATGATATTCCCTTCAGAATTGTACCAAATGTAACATCCATTACGCAGCGTTTAAGTTGGGAAGAAAGGCCATTAATAGGCGCAATGAAAAAATTAGATTCAAAATTTGGATATTTAATTGCGCCTATAGATAAAGCTGAATTACCACCCAGGAAAGGCGGCATTGGAATTTTACCCTGGACTACTTGGAGTTAACTAATAAGCATTTATATTTCATAGTTTTTTAACTTCCTCTCAATAATATCCATTCCCACTTTATTTTCTTTTTACTCATAAAGTCTATACTTAGATATATTACGAGAATAGGAAAAAAAGATAGGGAATTACTCAATAAAAATAAAACTATATTCTTAGATACTTGTTATCTTTTGATGTGGTCAAGAAATAAATTACCCACAATAGAAGACGTTGATTTTTTAGAAAAATTAAAGAATTCAGGTTATTCATTTATTTTTACATTCTTTAACCTAATTGAAGCTGTTCAATATGAAAATATGCGCAAAGTCAGCGAGACAGCAAATTTTATGGAAAATCTCAATTATCAATGGATTTTAACCTCGCATGAAAGAAAAATTCTAGAAATCAATAATATTAAATGCCAGTTATTACATAATAAAAATATTCTATCAGATGAATTTCCGTTTACAAAAGATTTTACAAAATTAATCATGCCTACAGCTGATGCTGTTATTCTCAATGATTTCATTAGAGCGAAGTCTATCTTAGAAAAAATAAATATTTTAAAACAATTTCGTGGCATGGATATGAGAAATGAAAATTTAGCAAGAATATTACCAATTTGGATGGACCAAAACAAAAATGCACAAAAACAACACCCAACTGGACAAATGCATAAAGAAGCTGTGAAAACGCTTTATAATAATAAACTGGCAGAATTGATTATTTCTAATCCTAACAAAATTCAAATTGAACCTAATAAGCTAGAACAACTGCTTACTCATATCAAAGAAAATAATGTCAGCATACCCTCATTTACTATTCAATTTTATATTGAACATGAAATGCTGCGTAACACGAATATGAAATGGGAATCAAATGATATAGCAGATTTAGAGCAAAGCACTGTGATACCATACACAGCTCTAACTGTTTTAGACAAAAATTTTTATTCATTTGTAAAACAAACAATTAGAAAATATCCTCAACTGTATAATGATAAAAACCATCTTGTTGCAGGCTCTATTAAAGAGCTTCGAAATAACTATCGCAAATTTAATAAAAACAAATGATATAGACTTATGCTAATTTCATATTAAGAATAATTTTAAATATATGAAAACCTACGCTAGATATATTAGGTAACTTGAAATTCTATCAGCTTCTTTTAAATATATTTTTAAAATCCAATCGGTATTGCGTTAATTTATGATGAGATAAATTCTAATAATATTGTGATTTTCACAGTAAAAATCTGCATACTACCTTTAAATTTACAAGATGTTAATCAGCAATAAATTGCTATTCCCATATTTAAAAAATATCAATATGGGGATAGTTTCATGTGTAATAATATAACTTTATAAAAACCATGCTATCTTAAATAAATTAAATATTTTAAATTTGTTATTCAACCTGAGGAAGAACAGAAGAATGATGATCAACAATTAACCACACATTGGGTGTGTAGGCATAAACGAATGTATATTGTGCTAGAACAACGACTTGCTTAACATGATCAACATATGAAATATATAAAGCCCTGAATTAATTGCAGTATCACCATAAGGATGGATGTGTTCTTTATTAAATTTCTATTAAATCTTAATTTGCGGTTTTTTTAATAAGTTGAGCGCGCCAGCCCGAAAAAGCATTTAATATAAAATTTCTATCATAATTTTCTCTATACAATTTGATTTGATGTAAAATCACGATAAAACCGGATAATAACCAAAATGAATTGAACCAAAAATATTGGATAGAATAGCGATATAGGAATGCCTAATTGTATAGCATAGCAATATAAATGGCTAATTATTAGAAAAACTTATTAGCTAAAAATATTCCAATTAGGCTCCAAAGTAATTTTTATTTACGCTTTTCTGAAATTCCACCTTAAAGTTAGAACTAGTACAGCCGTGATTATAATTGTCAAAAGAGTCTTGGTTGCACCAATTAATTTTAATCCATAAGAAATTAAACTGTCAGCCCACTTAGCAAATGGTATAATCATTTGTCCCAATGAGAGCATTATCGGGATTTTTAAATGCTCAAAGAAATTGATTAAACAAACAGAGACGCCAGCGATATTATGAGAATAACAAGATTTATCACTCATATAATTACCAATAAATGCGTATAAAAATGTATACGTGATAAATATTACAACTAAACAAATAAGTGGTCTTTTTATATTTTGTCCGTACAGTGATACCCATCTATAGCTTCTACTGAAAAGCCTATAGGCAAATGGATTATTAGTATTTTTTTCTGCACAAGTTTTCATTAAATAATAATAATCACCTTGCTCTGCATACATGGCCCTATCTCTTGTCAAATTATAAAGCTCACGAAAATTTCTATGCTGAAATTCTAAAGCATACATAAGACCATATTTTTTACAATTAATTTCTTTTTTTATATTATCTATCTTATATATTTTTATAAAAGTTGGCCAAAATTTAAATAACAATCTTTTCAAAAAATGAACCTTATAAGTATGCAGTAATTGTTCTTGCTGATAATTAGCTTTAAGAGGTAAAATAATTTCGTTTTTACCAGTAGATAAATTGGTATTGAATATTGAAGGGCAGAGTAGAAAAATTGAATTACTCAAATCTAACAAATTGACCGTTGAATCATCAAGACGCAATATTAATTTACAGTCATTCCCATTAAATGCAAATTTTTTTATTTTACATTCTGTGAGATGAACACCGTAATTTTCGTAATCAAAACGCGGGAAAGAAATCGGACTCGCAAGATAGGATTTATTAATTATTAGATCTAATAATTCACATCTTATAAATTGGACTCTGCATTTGATGTTACTATGGAAACAGTAAGTATAGCTTATATTACATTTCTCTAAACACAATCCCCCTCGAATTGTAGAATAACTTAAATCTAAGCTATGCATATTACAATTACTAAATGATATATTCCATAGATATGCTCCTTCAAATGATAAATTCTTATGTATATTTTCAATATGTACTTTACAAACCGAAATAAAATAAAACAACAAGTATTATTACTTAATTCATTTTTCAGCTCATCTCTTGCTAAAGAATCTAAGCTTTGATCTTTCTTTTTTTCAGAAAACGGTAAATGCAAAATACAAAAATACTCACTTTTATATTCATATTTCGGGGGTAGTCGTGATGCGAATTGACAATAAAATCTTGATTGATGATTAAGCATGGCTGATTGTATGCATTTATCATCTCTTAACTCATTAGCAACTACAGCACAATTTTTATGTTCCATTCTTTGATTCCTTTTCATGGACTAGGAAAACCTGAATTTGAACTAGTTTATAGCCTACAATATTCCTGATTAACAATTTATCAATATCGTTTCATGATAAATGTGTATCCGATCTCTTTTTCCATTTATCATGAAAACTTATTAATTGAAAATGATTTGCATCGTTGATTTAGCGATTTTGTTGCGGCAAAACCGAAGAATGATGATCAACTATTAGCCAACCGGCCGGAGTATAGGTATAAACAAATGTATATCGGGCTGGAACAACGACTTGTTTACCATGATCAACATATGAAAATGTATATAACCCTGAATTAATTGCTGTGTCACCATAAAGACGGATGTGTTCTTTATTAAAATTTACTTTTAAATCTTGATTAGCTGCTAATTTGACAAAATATTTATAAATATCTTTTTTATTGTCTAACATATTTTGAAATGTTGCATATAGATAAGCATGTGAATCATATAATGCGGTTATTTGTTGTGCATTTCGTGCATCTACCGCATTAGCCCATGTTTGGCCGGCTTGCATCACACCCGCTGCTGAAGGTGCTGCAAATGTTAAAGAGGTATATAAAAATAAAATCAATCCCATAATTATTCTGTTCACTGCGTTTCTCCTTGTGATCAATAAAATATAACCATACTAGTATACGCAATACATTATCTATTTAAAAATGATAATTATTTTATTCTCAAATTTTCATCAGCGCTTTCGGTGGGATTGTCTGGAGAGGAGGGTAACGGTTTATAACCATTTGGCGGTGAGAACAACATGGCTCGGCATTGCTTAAACCATTGTTTAAATGGAAAACAACTCGACGAGCTATCTTGTTTATCTTCCACACTTAATACTGTGGTGTCTTTTACGACATCTGCTTTTTGAGAGGGTATTTCAATAGTATTTTTTAATTGATCAATTATTTGCCATATATTTGTTTGAAAATCTGCCATTTTTTGTTGTTCTTTTGCTAAATGTTTCTTATCTAAAATTGCATCAACTGGAAAATCATCAGGCAACTCCAGAGTAAGGGAATAACTTAAATTCTCTATTTTTTTTACATCATCAATGACAAAATATCGGTACTCTCTTAATGATCTTTTTAGATTGGCATAAAATTCATTGCTATATTGAGGATAATCTGGATAATTTTTGATAATTTTATAGATAGTCTCATGCGGAAATCCTTCGTTTAGACGCATTTCAGGTATTTTATGCAAAAATTCACCGAGATGTTCTTTTTTAAAAAACACTAAATACATAATTATTCTCCTATTTTATAATAATTTTAAAGGTGCTTATTATATCTTATTTTTCTTAAAATAGTTTTAAGATACAAAATATAAATGACACTGATATTTATCTGATATATGATTGCTCCGCGTTAATTTTCGAAACCTGGTTTAATTATTTATATAAGGATTTTCATATGAAAAAGTTGATTTCAGCAACCATCTTAACAGCATTAACGTTATTAAGTACCACAGCTCTTGCGGCAAAAAATTTTGTAGTAATACACCCAACCCTCACAAGTTCGGCAGACCCAGTCAGTGGTCTTTGGAACTCTATTGGTAAGCCGACCATCATTCCTTTTGAAATAATTAATGCGAACAATGTCAATATGGTAGTTCAAATTTCCTCTCTCTCTAATGATCCAACCACTGGTTATTCATTAAGTTCATTTACAGTAAATTGTGGCTCAAAGGCAACACCTACACCTGTCACTGTTCCAGCTGGTGATAGCTTTGTATGCAATACAAATACTAATGTAGTGATTACAACACTTGCGGATGGTAAATTATCAACGGCCACTGGCGCCTATAATTTAGTATTTTCTAATAATACCTCTGGAAATTAATTAATCAATAATTTAATAATTAATCTGAATCATCTGTAAAAATATGGAACCTTCTCCCATAAAGGGAGAAGGTAATGGATAGAAATAAAATAAATTAAGTGTATTTAATTATTTTTATTAACTTTCCGCTAAAACTTTCATTAAACGCTGTTTGAAATTCTGAATATCTTCGTTTGTTTTTGTTTCTGTGGCACATAATAAAATACAATTATCCAATTCTGGATAATCATTTTGTAAATCATAACCACCATAAATACCTAATTTTGATAATTGGGTTAAAACGGTTTTTGCATTTTTTGGCAAATGCACGACAATCTCGTGAAAATAAGGACGATTAAATACCGCTGTAATACCAGGAATTGAAGTAATTTGTTTTAATAATTCATGAGTATTTGCATGACTTGCATTAGCCACTCTTTGCAAACCTTCATAGCCTAATAAACTCATATATATTGTTGCAGCAGTAACTAATAAACCTTGATTAGTACAAATATTGGAAGTGGCTTTGCCGCGACGAATATGTTGTTCACGTGCTTGTAATGTAAGTGTAAATCCTTGTTTACCATGGGTATCAACAGTACGACCAATTATTCTGCCAGGCATTTGACGAACGTATTTTTCTTTACAACACATTAATCCTAAATACGGTCCACCTGATGCTAAAGGAATACCAAATGGTTGTGCTTCACCACAAACAATATCAGCACCTTCTTTGCCCCATTTGCCAGGCTCTTTTAATAATGCCAATGCTAAAGGATTTACCACAGCAATAACTAATGCATTTTGCGCGTGTGCCCAATCTGTTAATTGATCCACCTCTTCAATAACACCAAAGAAATTAGGTTGAGGAATAACTACCGCAGTAACATCTTGTGAATTAAATTGTGTAAGTAAATTAAAATCAATATTGCCATTATTTTTGGCATAAGGAATTTCAATTAATTCTATATTTTGTGTTTTCACAATAGCATGCGCAACTTGACGATAAGCTGGATGAATTGTTGCAGGTAAAATTACGCGCGATATTTTACTGTGTTTATTAGCACGAATAGCCATTAAAATTGCTTCTGCTAATGCAGATGCGCCATCATATAAAGAGGCGTTTGAAACATCCATCCCAGTTAAATGCGCCATCATGGTTTGAAATTCATATAATAATTGCAATGTACCTTGACTGGCTTCTGCTTGATAAGGCGTATAGGCAGTCATAAATTCACCGCGATTAACGATGTCCCATACTGCACCAGGAATATGGTGTTCATACGCGCCGGCGCCCAGAAAATTTAATACGCCACCATCTTGTTTAGCACGTTGATGCATTAACCGTCCCAATTCCATTTCAGTTAAGCCACTGGGAATGTGAGTTAATTCATTGATGCAGAGTTCAGCAGGAATTTCTGAAAATAATTCTTGCAATGAATTAATGCCGATCGTGGTCAGCATTTCTTTGATTTCTGCTTCGGTGTGCGGAATAAATGGCATAATTAATTTTCTCCGGTTTTAATTATTAAATGGTTTCTTCGTCATCAGCAATACTTGCTTCATAATCGTCCGCGCTCATTAAATCATTTAATTCATGGATATCTTCTGGCTGTATGCGAAATATCCAACCATCACCATAGGGATCAGAATTAATTAATGCAGGGTTTTCTAATAATGCTTCATTAGTTTCTACAATTTCACCCGCAACAGGACAATATATATCAGAAGCTGCTTTCACTGATTCAACGACACCACTTTCTTCTCCAGTAGTAAATGCGGAATGTAAATCAGGTAATTCAACAAATACTAAATCACCTAATAATGATTGTGCGTGATCGGTGATACCGATCGTTAGCGTTCCGTCTGCGTTCTTTAATATCCATTCGTGTGTTTCAGTATATTTTAAATCACCAGGTATTTCGCTCATTTTTTGCTCCTTAATGAATAATCTTCATTTTTAAAATGTGTGTTTAAGTAATAATTTATAACCTTATTTCCCACTCCTCGAAGAGAAGAAAATATCAAAAAGAAATGGGGGTATTAAAAAGCATTACACACTTATATTAAAACACCCTCATCCGCCTTCGGCACCTTCTCCCGCAAGCGGGAGAAGGAAAAAAAAATTGTTATATCAATTTTTTTCCTTTTCTTACAAAAGTGGGTTTTACTATACGGGCTGGAATTAATTTACCTCGAATATCAACATAACAACTTGTTTCATCTCCTACTGGAATTCGTGCAAAAGCAATTGCACAATTTAATGTTGGAGAAAAAGAGCCGCTGGTAATTTCACCAACAATTTTATCATCAAATAATACATGTTGATGATTACGCAATACACCACGCTCATTTAATACAAGCCCAATTAATTTTTTTTGTACACCTTTATTTTGTAACTGTGTTAATGCTTCACGGCCAATAAAATTTCTATCAGCAGGATCCCATGCAATTGTCCAAGCTAAATTAGATTCTAAAGGAGAAATAGTTTCATCCATATCTGCGCCGTATAAATTTAATCCTGCTTCTAAACGCAATGTGTCTCTTGCGCCCAATCCCACTGAATAAATGCCTTTATCAATTGCTGCTTGCCATAATGTTTTTGCCTGTGCATGCGGTAATATTATTTCTAATCCATCTTCACCAGTATAACCCGTACGCGCAACAAACCATTCGCCTCGTTGGCTAAATTCAAATGGTTTTAATTGTGAAACTGCTGCACTTAATTCTGGTGGTAATAATGGTAAAGTCAGCGAAATTGCTTGCGGCCCTTGAATAGCTAAAATTGCCAGATGTGATTGTGGTGTAATTTTTACTGAAATAGTTTTCGCCTGTTGTTGTATCCAATTTAAATCTTTGTTACGAGTGCCTGCATTCAAAACTAAGCGGTAATGATCATCATTACAAAAATAAACGATGAGATCATCAATTACCCCACCTTGTTCATTTAACATACAAGTATAGAGCGCCAATCCATAGCGTTGTAATTTAGTAACATCGTTGGCAACTAAATAACGTAAAAATTGTTTTGATTGCTCACCTTCCACATCAACGACGTTCATATGAGACACATCGAAAATACCCGCATGCTGCCTGACATGATGATGCTCTTCTATTTGAGACCCATAATGCAATGGCATTTCCCAACCTGCAAAATCAACCAGTTTTGCACCCAGTTGTTGGTGTAAAGGATAGAGTGGTGTGCGCTGTAACATGAGTGTTCCTAGTAGGTAACAATTAAAGGGGGGATTTTACTGTGTTTGAGTGAACAAGGAAATACAGTTCGTGATTTTTGATGAAAGATATTAATACAATTTAATTTACTTTGAGTTACAACATACATTAGTAAAATTAATCTTTATTTTATTATCTAAATTTAATATTTATATTTTTTAATAAATCATTTTATTCTAATCATATTCTTTCATATTGTAACAATCGTTTTATCAATAATTGTTCTATATCTCTTCCGCCATCAAGAACTCGATGTATATACACACAATTATTTATAATCTGATATAAAATACGGTAAGATTTATAATGGATTTCACGGTAATCAGATATCTGCAATCGTTCTAATTCGTGAGCAATATGACCTCGTTCCGGAATATTTTCTAAACTAAAGCAGAGATTTTCAATTTTATCTATTAATTGCTCGGCTTTTGCAACAGAATCAGATCCTAATACATATTGAGAAATATCATATATATCATTCCATGCATCCTCGATGACCTCAACTTGATATTTTTTCAATGATTAGTCCTTATTTTTAATTTTTTTTCTAAGGGACATAAAAGCTGATTTAACTGACTGAACTTTTCCAGTTCGCATACTGGCGCTACTTAAAGCCAAAAGCTTGAGCAGCATGAGACTTTCTTGGGTCTCTTCATAACTCTTGATGTCTAGCAATACCGCCTTAGCTTCGCCATTCTGAGTAATGACCAAAGGTTGGCTATTGCCTGAAAAATCTTGAATGATTTCTGCAGCATTTGCCTTTAAATAACTGATCGACTTAACTGATGTACTTAATTTCATGGCATAACTCATGCTGACTAAATATAGTCTAAATTTAGACCACCTCATTCTTTGTGTCAACTAAAAAAGATATTAATTGAAATCGATCATAAATTACTCATCCTTCTGCAATACTCTTTGTTAAAGAAGATGGATTAACTGTCGTATGATTGAATATCGATAGCTCTTTTATAATTCTATTCGCTGATTTCTGTAAAATGAGAATTTTATTATATGCAATATGAAATTGTTCATAATTATCTGCGTGACCTACTTGTAAATAGTATTCACAACAAAATACCAAATTAAATAACATGAAAATTAATAAATCATTGACATTAATTTGAACATTACCAGGGGATGTTGAATAATAACCGTAGAATATTTGCTTAGCCATTGCAATATCAAAGATATTTCTCTCTAAACATAACATGCGCATCATAATGGCCAGATCAATAATGGCTGGGCCAACGCAAAAATCGTTAAAATCAATTATCACTAAGTTATTTGTTGTTTTATCAAGCAACAGATTATTACGGTGAACATCACAATGCAGAATAGTATTTTGTTGATATTTTGTTATCAATTCGCCATACGCGTGAGCAATATTCATTAAATTACCATATTCATTTCGTGTAACGATTTTTTTTGAATAAAAATTCGATAAAGTATTTGTTACCTGCTCAATACTAACCAAAGTTCTGTCTTTAAAATCATTGCACAAATGCACTCCAATATCATGAATTTTTCTCAAAATGTTGGCCACATTATTAGCCTGAGCTAAATCCAAATATGTAATGGGATCATTTTCTATATATTCAAACAATGAATAAAAGTATTTGCCAACCTGGCCTACTTTCTGGCCGTTATTGTCTTGAATCATAGTAACTATGTGTTTTTGTATAGCCGGGTGAGTAGACAGTTGGTCCAGCAATTGGGTTTCTGCTTTTATTTCATTTAAGTGACAATTTCTATATATACGTAGCACAATGGATTTATTTTTATTGGTTACACATTTATAGTTGAGATGTACAAATCCGTTAGGCAGTGAAGATATATTCACAATATACAATGAATATTTTGAGGCAATATCAGACATTATTACTCGCAACATTTTTCTTGTTGCAAAATAGGCATAAATTTTATTTTTAATTTTAATTTTAATTTTAATTAAAAACGCGATCATTAATGCTTTCCTTGTGATAAATAAAAATAATTACCTAATCTCGATTATTCACATGGGTACTTTACAAATCCTACCTATAAATTAAGATTTATAAAATACATAAAAACATTAACTACAACTCACAGAAAGATGAGCTCAATGGGTACACGCTTGTAGATCCTGATAAATCCTAAGTATAAATCCAATGCTTTACGTCCTTCTCAAATTCTATTTTTACAAAAAAATTATCAAAATATACTTAATAATAATTAAGAAATCTTATTAAAGTCTGATAATTTCTAAGAGGTTTAAATGAAAAATGGAATTAACTATTTTCTCTTTTCACCAAGGCCGCAAATTATGCACAGAGGCATTCATTTTTACAATACGGTAATCCCTTTTATTTTATCAATAAGCGCTGTAGGTACGTTGAGATAATATTTATCAAATTCTAATGGCACCACAATAGTCTGACCAATAATGGCTCTACCTTCTGGAATAAATGGCATGAATAACGGCCTGGTATGCAGTCCCCAGATATTTTGTAATACATATATCTGACCATTATTATGACCAATATATAACATTACGTGTCCGGGTAAACCAATCAAGGTTAAAAAGGGGATACCATGACTTACAATGGATTCTCTTTTCTCTGAACGTGATAAACCGGCAAAAGAAATATAAGCGCCGACATTCATTTGATCCGATGAATTTCGTGGCAACCATATTGCAAAAGGTGTTAATAAATCAGCTACGGTGCTAGAACAATCACGGTATTGATACATACCACCCCAGCCATAAGGATTACCTAATATTTTATTGGCAATAGTTGCAATATTTTTAAGCTGAAAATTAATTGGCATAATTGCTGCATCATTATTATTCACAATTGCTATTTCAGCTCGGGCCTGCTGCTCATCATCCTTTATAGGAATTAATACTTCATAATTATTGATGTGTTGGCGTGCTAATGGATAAATAGATCCCAGATTTGCTTGCAAAATAAGAGTATTTTTTTCATCGGCCAATGAAGTGTGATCGGTAGTAATTGCCACATAATTTTTTGTGTGCCATTGTTTAATAAAATCATCATCAACTGTTGCAATGGTATTACTTTTAACCCAACCATAATCATTATGAAATAATATTAAACTCCATTCACCGTTACTTGTTGTTTGTAATTCTAAAGCTGGCGTACCCGTTGTCACTAAAGATTCTTGTAAATTGTCGAACGGATATCCTTCACCCGCATCTGTCCAATTAGTAAAACTGGGATCGTTGGTTGGCAAATTTCTAACAGCCGTGGTTTCAACCACAATAACTTTATGTTTATTATTTGGAAAATGTGCAACATCCATTGTTTCGATGATTTTCTTTATCCACCACTGACTGTAAGGTTGATGATTCTCATTCCAACCTGGGTTTTGTGTATATTTTTGTATATGACTGATTTCAGATTGTTGAATTTGTTGATCACTTTCAAAGCGATCTTGATCGGTCCATGGTGAAAAATAATGGGACAAATAATCCGCAAAATGTTGTTGCTGATCCTCAGCGCTCATTAAATTACTATCGATTAACACCGGATCAATATAATTCCAAATGTTTTGCGGAATATTTCGTAATGTATTTTTAGCATCATTACCAACACACCCAGCAAATAACGTCGAGCAAATGAGTGTGAATAATGCAAGAATTTTTCCTTTTCTTTTGTGTAACATATTTATTCCCTGTTCATAATATTCTTTTTTTATTTAAATTATATTACCTATCCTCACCAGTATCTCAATATCAAAAGGAAAATATATCTGTATGGTAAATCACTACTGAATAGAGCCAGATAAATCCGTACAATTAATTTCGAATTCGCGCTAACTGTGGTAAATCTCCTTTTAATCCCATCGCTTGTTGCATAATACAAGATTTTATCAATGTGGATTTATCCATCATTTTCAATCCTGAATTGCGTAACCATTTAATCGGTGGCATTTGTATACCAAATAGTCGTTTAAATAATTCTACCGCGCTAATCATTGTTAAATTTCCGCCTTTGCGCCATCGTTCATATCGTCTTAAATTATAATGCGCACCGAAATCGCGATTTTTCATTTTTGCTGCCACAATTATTTCGGCTAAACAGGCGGCATCTAAAATACCTAAGTTGACACCTTGCCCTGCGAGCGGATGAATGCTGTGAGCTGCATCACCAATTAATGCTAAACGGTTTAATGTATATTGTTTTGCATGTCGCATTTTCAAAGGAAATAGGTGACGCTCATTTAATAATTTTATTTTGCCTAATTTATTCTCAAATGCGGCTGTTAATTGTTGTTCAAATTCAGCGGGATCCACTTCTTGTAAATTTTTTGCCTGATCAGGATTTGTTGACCATACAATGGAGCAATGATGTTTATTTGCGAGAGGTAAAAAAGCTAAAGGCCCCGTAGGTAAAAATATTTGCCAGGCTGTTTCTTTATGCACATGCTCAGTTTGCACTGTTGCAACCAATGAAGTGTGCTCGTATTCCCATTCAGTTGTTTTAATGCCTACTAAATCTCGCACAGTTGAGACTGCACCATCGGCACCAATTAATAATTTACAAGAAAGCTGTCGACCTGTTTCTAAAGTAATTAACGCAATTTTATCCAATAATTGAACATCTCTAATAGCTTCAGGACATAACCAATTGACCACAGAATATTTATCAAGCTGGGAGAGCAATGCTGATTGTATGACGTTATTTTCAATAATATATCCCAAAGTTGCTGCGCCTACATCAGCACTGTCAAAATGGATATTTCCACTATTGTTAGCTTCCCACACGAACATTTCTCTATAGGGGCTTACTCGTAAAGATTTCATTTCATGCCAAGCATGTAATGAATTAAAAATGTTAAGAGATGCTGGCGCGATAGCGGATACTCGTTGTTCTAAATGTTCAACTTTTGAAAGCGCCATGGGACGATGTTTATCAACAATAGCAATGCGCAATTGACTTTCACAAAGGGCCAGCGCAGCGGTTAAACCAACCATACCAGCTCCAATAATTATAATGTCGTAATCAATATCAGTCGTCATGCTTGCCTCAAAATGGTTGAATTCACCTCTCGGTGTCTGATAAATTTCGTGATAAGATTACGCTATTTACCAAGGTTTGTCGTTATTATGGCTACTCAATCACAATCAATATTATATGAACAACCGGTCAATGAATTAATTCGTGTCTGCTTGCGCTTGGAACATTTGTTGCAACAGGGTTTAGAAAATTTACGGGGCACAACAATTTGGGATAGTCGAGCATCAATGCTAACTATTCATGATATTTTAAATATTTTAGATCGCCCTGATTTACGCACTAAATTAACTAAAGAATTTGTACGTTATTTAGCAACATTATCTCGCTTAGAAAGTGTCGATCATATTGATCAAAAAAAATTATCGGCAACGATAGTTGAAGTAGAAAATGTTTTAGATAGTATGCATGCTACTAATGGTCGGTTTGCACAAGAATTACGAGATAATGATTTTTTAAATACCATTCGTCAACATTTATCAAATCCCGGTGGCGCATCTGGATTTGATGTGCCTGCTTATCATTATTGGCTACAGCAACCGATTAATGAACGTAATGTGTTATTGCATACATGGTTTGGACATTTTGATCAAATTAATAGTGCTGTGGGTTTGATGTTAAGATTAATTAGACAAAGTAGCAGCCCACAATTACAAACAGCACATGGTGGATTTTATCAAACCAATTTAGATCCGACACAATCTGTACAATTAATTCGCATATCTGTGCCGACAACAACAGCGGTATTTCCTGAAATTAGCGTGGGAAGACATGGAGTGAGTTTGCGGTTCTATACACCTTCTGTAAAAGAACGCGCAGCATTATATAAACAGGATGTGGTGTTTAAATTGAGTTGTTGTATTTTTTGATGAAATGATTTGCAGACAGGAATAAATAAAATTTAAATAATTATAATCTACATTCGTAATTGCAATTGAATCAAATCCATTACTTATTTCATTCGAAATTTCCTGTGATAAAAATGAGGCATCTATTTTTTAATAGATGCCTCGCGGTAGTGTTATTCTTTTCTTCCGCCACCATGTGAGTGTTCACCACCTTTACGACGGTCTTCCTCACTTAAGTTATGTCCTTGTTGGGACTTATTTTGGCTACCACCTTGAGAACCTTGATTCTCTTTACGGGTTTCATTAGCTTTTTGTGCGCCTTCGCTTGTACCTGTCATAAAAACCTCCAAAAATTGTTAGTTAAAAAAGGAATATTTATATTGCTTGAACATAATATTAAGTTAATCCCCATAGTACTTTGATGATTGTCAATTAGAAGCAAAATTTTTTATTAAATTAAATAGCTTGGCAGGAAACAGAGCTAATAAATATTTATATTTAAATAATAAAATATTCATCTTAAAAAAATAGAAGTTTATCATTCACATATTATTCAATACTTTAAAATCTATTTTAGAAATGACCTGCTTAATATCAAAAAAATCTTGCCAGGGGTTTTGTGAATGTTTTTTGAAATATTCATCAATTGTTCTTATATTAAATGCCTTTGAATTTTTTATTTGAGACAATTTATCCCATGCAATAGGCACAGCAATACTTGCATCTTCATCATGACGCGGCGAAAAAGGAGCAACAGCAGTTGCTTCTTTTTCATTACGCAAATAATCTATAAATATTTTATTAACCCGCGATTTTTTAATTAAATTATCTGTAAAAATTTTTGGATAATATTTCGTTAATTTTTGCGCCATCACTTTAGCAAATTTTTTTATTTCATCATATTTTTGCGACCCTTGCAAAGGCACAACCAAATGCAATCCTTTTCCACCAGTTAATTTTACATAATTAATTAATTTCAAATTATTTAAAGCCTCGTGCAATATATTTGCGGCCTCAATTATTAATTGCCACGATGTATTAATATCGGGGTCAAGATCAAATATCATCTGATCGGGATAATCCAATTTCATATTGTTACTTGCCCAGGGATGAATTTCTAAAGTTGAGATTTGCGCTAAATCAATTAATCCTTTCTTATTTCGTAAAGAAATATATTCTGTCGCGGAAGGTTTATCTGAAATTGAAGTGGCAAGTAATCCTTGAGGTAATCCTCGTGTCCAATTTTTTTGCAAAAAACATTGATTCGTTGTACCAGAAGGACATCTTAAAATGGTAAGAGGCCTATTTCTCACAAATGGCAATATATTATCAGCAATTTTTTCAAAATAATTCGCTAAATCTAATTTAGTGATGCCAGCTTTGGGATAAACTATTTTATCGGGATGCGTGAGCGACTGCACTGTATTATTTTCGGTTAATGGAACTTCTTGTGAAATTTCTGCAGATGTTTTATCTACGCGCAATCCTTGAAATGATGGATGACGTAAAATGCCATCACGTGTCCATTCGGAAAATGAGACTTCAACAATTAATTCAGGTTTTACCCATTTTATTTTACGCAACAATGGATCTTTAGGTTTTTTTGATAAAGGCATGATGTCTTGTTGTATTGATATCAGTTTATCGTAAATTGATTTTAAACTGCGCTGATTAAAACCTGTTCCAACATGTCCTGCATATTTTAACTGATGTTTATCATCATAATAACCCACTAATAAAGAGCCAAAATATTGTCTAGAACCACTTGGCGCTGTGTAGCCTAAGACAATAAATTCTTGCCTTTGATGGCACTTTAATTTTAACCAATTCTGCGTTCGTGCTTGACGATATATTGAAGTTTTATCCTTGGCGATTATGCCTTCTAAACCAGCTTTGCATGCTGCGTTTAATAGCTGTTTCGCATCGCCTTGCAAATGTTCTGTATAATGAATATGAGAAAATGATTGATTAAAAAAAGATGATTGTAATAAATTTTTTCTTTCCTTTAATTGTAACGAAGTTATATCTTGCCCTTGGTATACCAACACATCAAATATAAAATAGTGTAAATTATGTTGTGATTTTTCACCACTTAATACATTTTGTAATAATTGAAAATTAGATACATTTTTATTATCAAGGATAACCATTTCCCCATCAAGCACCGTTGCAGACAGATTTAATTTTTTAAGATCAGCCACAACAGAAGAAAATTTATTTGTCCAATCTTGATTGTTACGAGAAATTAATTTGACATCTTGATGATTTAAATATGCCAATATGCGATATCCATCAAACTTTGTTTCATATATCCATTGATCCCCCGAGGGCACAATGTTCGATAATGTTGCTAATTGCGGATTAAAAGTCATTGAAAAAATCTCTTTATTAGTAGTTTTCTTCCTGACCTTTTGTTTAATTAATTGCTGGTTTGATGATTTTATTGCGTGTTTTGTCACTTTTAATTTTTTACCAGATAATACACTGTCTGGCTCAGCTTCTAATACATCATATTCACTTAATTTACGCGCATATTTATCTTTTACTTTGATTAATAGCCATTGCGGTTGAGACATAGCGTTCGGTAATTTAATTAATCGCCACTCGCCTGATAATTTATGGCCACTTAATGTGAATTGCATAACACCATCAGCGTATGATTTCGCTAAATCTGTTTTAGCATCCCAAATCCCATAATCCCAAACAATGACACTACCAGCACCATATTCATGCGCGGGAATATCACCTTCAAATGTTGCATAATCTAAAGGATGATCCTCTACTGCAACCGCTAATCTTTTTATTGAAGGATCCAAGCAAGGACCTTTTGGTACTGCCCAACTTTTTAGCACGCCATCAACGGCTAATCGAAAATCATAATGCAAGTGAGATGCAGCATGTTTTTGAACCACGAAAATAGGCTCCTGCTTTTTATTTACAGTACCTTTCGGTTCAGGGGTGAGATTAAAATGACGTTTTGATTGGTATTTCGTCAAACTCATCTTTTTACTTTCCTAATACTTTTATGAAATTTCGCATTTGTTTTATCTTTGATTTTGCCTTTGGCTTCCAAACTCTTTTTTAATGCAGCCATAAAATCAATCGTCTTTGCGGCACCAGCTTCTTCTTTTTCTTGGGGTTTTTTCACTTTTTGAGTCGATGCTTTTTCTTCAATCCATTTAAATAATTTTTCTCGATAGTCATCATGGTATTTCTCTGGCTGCCACTTTTCGGTCATAGTATCTATTAATTGTTCAGCCATTTTTAACTCACTGGGATTAAGATTATAATCTTTTGCATCTTTTGTGGGAAAAGCAAAGTTTTCCATGGATATTAATTCCTGCTGAAATCGTAATAAATTAATCACCAATGCATTTTCCAATGGCATTAATGCTGCCAAATATTGTTTATCACGGATCACCACTTTTGCAATCGCGATTTTTTTATTTTTTGTTAATGTTTCGCGCAACAAAACATAGCCTTTTTCGCCACCTTTATCAGGAATTAAATAATAGGGTCTTTCGAAATAAATGGGATTTATTTCATCCATATAAACGAAATTTTCTATGTCTATGGTTTTAATTTCTTTAGGCGCCGCGCGCTTAAAATCTTCACTACTCAATACAACGTAATTATTTTTATCAAATTCAAATGCTTTAATCACTTTATCCCAGGGTACTTCTTTACCGGTTTCATCATTAATTCTCTCATAACGCACACGCGCTTGATCACGAGAATCTAATAGATGAAAATGTAATTCGGTTCGATTTTCAGCAGAATATAAAGCAATGGGAATGCTAACCAAACTGAAAGTAATATGACCCTTCCAAATAGCATTTGTCATATAAATAACCTATTTATTGAATAATATCTTTAATTCCGTTTTTGCATTTTCTAATATTTTCTTTTGCTCAGATTCTAAATTTTTGCCACCGCGATTAATGTAAAAATTGAGCATTGATATTGCAGACTTATAAGGTGTTCCCTTACGACTTTTACTTTTTTCTGCTGAAGATTTTAATGAAGAGGCAATTTTTTTAGGATCTTTCCAGGTAAATATTTTGGGTTCTAGATCTAATGCATGACTATTTTTGGTCACTTCAGCAGACCAGCGATTCGATTTATTTGCACTCTTCGTATTTTTCATAAAATTAATTGTCTCTGATACATTAACTATTTACTACGGTGCCGCCATTAGGATGCAACACTTGCCCTGTCATATAACTTGAATCTAAATCTGATGCGAGAAAAACATAACTGGGTGCAATTTCTTCTGGTTGGCCAGCACGTTTCAGAGGCACTTGTTCTCCAAAATGGGCCACTTTTTCTTCATCAAAACTCGCTGGAATTAACGGTGTCCAAATGGGACCGGGTGCAACCGCATTCACTCTTATTTTTTTATCAACTAATGACTGTGATAATGATCGCGTAAATGCAACGATGGCTCCTTTCGTTGAGGAATAATCTAATAATTCAGCATTACCTTTATACGCTGTAACAGAAGTGCTATTAATAATAGCTGATCCTTCTTTTAAATAAGGCAATACTGCTTTGGTTAAATAAAACATTGAAAATATATTAGTACGGAATGTCTTCTCTAATTGTTCAGCTGAAATATCTTCTAAATTTTTTTGTTCATGTTGTTCAGCAGCGTTATTGACCAGAATATTAATTTTGCCAAATACATTTAATGTTGTTTTAATAACATTTTGACAGAATTGTTCATTGCCAATATCGCCCGCGATTAATTCACATTGTCTGCCATATTGTTTGATCATCTTTTTTGTTTTTTCAGCATCAGCGTGCTCATTTAAATAAACGATCACAATATCTGCGCCTTCTTTCGCATAGGCAACTGCCACAGCACGCCCAATCCCGCTATCACCCCCGGTAATGATAGCAACTTTATCTTTTAATTTATTACTTCCCTGATATGCGGGTTCATTGCTTTGTGGTAAAGGACACATTTCAGATTCAACACCCGGTTGTTTTGATTGGTGTTGTGGGGGCTGTGGCGGCACAGGATGTTTATTCGTAGTAGTAGACATAATTAATCTCTCCTTTTCTTATTAATTTTTATACAAAAATAATAGGGTTATTTTGAAGATTTTTTCTTGCCGCTACCGTTTTTTTTACCACCACCAGTGGTTTTATTCACTGTTGCCCAAGCACGTTTTTCAGATTCTTTTTTACCCACACCACGTTTTTCATATCCTTCTTCGATGTGCTCTGCTTGTCTTTTTTGTTTATCAGTATATTTTTCCTTACTACCTCGTGTCATGGCTAATTCTCCTAAAAAATTGTATTACTTTTTTAAATGAAGCGAGCTGAATTAGCATTGATATATATCAAAATGGAAGATCAGACAAAATTTATTTCATTTTGTGATCTCCCATGACTCATCAAAGAATTTAATAAACGCTACGAAAATCAACGCATAGATTGATAGTGAAAAATATTTAATATGAAAATAGAAAAAATATGAGCAACTATTTTGAAAAAAATTAGCTACATTTGAACAATAAATATTAAATCGATAATTTTAGAATCTGGCAGCGAAGCCATTATATACAATTTTATGGCCTCGCTTATTTGACTATCATGATAAAAATGACATATAAAATAGTGGTAATTTACTTATATGATTAAGTTACTTATCTATTTTTTTTCTTTATAACAGTCTATAATTGAATTAATTTCATTTCTGAGGGAAATTATCATGTTTGATCGCAAGGTTTATGATGACTTAGCTAAAAAATTAAGTGATGCAATTCCAGAAAAATTCAAGCATTTTAAGGAAGATACCGAAAAAACATTTCGTAATGTTTTACAATCTACTTTTTCCAAAATGGAATTAGTAACCAAAGAAGAATTTGATGTTCAAGCTGCCGTATTGGCAAAAACACGTAAAAAAGTGGATGCTTTAGAAAAACAAGTTGCCGCTTTAGAAGAGCATCTTGGTATTAAAAGCGCTACTACCAAAACAAAATCTACAACTAAAGATAAAAAGAAATCAACGGAATGATAATGAACTGTGACAATTCATGAATACACTTCATCATATCGTCATTGTTGGTGGGGGCGCAGGCGGTATAGAACTAGCCACCCACCTTGGTCATAAACTTCATAAACAATCTCAGATAAAAATTACTCTGGTTGATTACTCATTTACGCATATTTGGAAACCTTTATTACACGAGGTAGCCGCGGGCACATTAAATTCATATGAAGATGAAATTAACTATCTTGCTCATGGATTTAATCATCATTATGAATTTTGTTTAGGCAAAATGATTGGTCTTGATAGAAAAAATCGCGAAATTATATTAGCGCCGCTCGTTTCAGAAAATCACACAACACAAATTATTGAACAAAGAACATTATCTTATGACACATTAGTGATCGCCATTGGTAGTATTACCAATGATTTTAATACGCCAGGCGTTAAAGATAACTGTATTTTCCTTGACAACCGTGCACAAGCCGATCAATTTCATCAAAAATTTATCAATACTTTAATTAGTCTTCAAAATAAAAATTCTATACCGGTTAATGATATTTTAAATATTGTAATTATTGGCGGTGGCGCAACTGGCGTTGAATTAGCTGCCGAATTAAATTACGCATTACTGCAATCTAGCTATTATGGTTTAAGCAGTGCAAATTTTGTTAAAAATACACAAATTACACTCATTGAAGCTGCCGACAGAATATTACCCGCATTACCGAAACGTGTTTCTGAAAATACACAAAAAGAACTTGAAAAATTAGGTATTAAAATTTATTGCAATGAAAAAGTAACAAAAGTCACACCATCTGAATTTCATATGCAAAGTGGCTTAATTATTCCGGCACAATTTAAAATCTGGACAGCAGGAATAAAAGCACCTGATTTTTTACAGAATTTAGATGGGCTTCAAACAAACAGAATTAATCAATTAATTGTTGATAACACTTTACGCGTTAGCAATGATGAACATATTTTTGCTTTTGGTGATTGCGCAAGTTGCCCACAATTAAATAGTGATAGACCAGTACCACCCCGAGCACAAGCAGCACATCAACAAGCCAGCTTACTCGCAAAATCATTAATCAATCAGATCAACGGCAAACCATTATTACCATTTAATTATTATGATTACGGGTCTTTAATTAGTTTAAGCAAACATACTGCTATTGGAAATTTGATGGGACGGTTGTTAGGCAGTTTTTGGATTGAAGGAAAATTAGCGCGATTATTTTATATTTCCCTTTATAAATTGCATCAACTGACTTTATTTGGGTTTTGGCGTGTTTCGTTATTAACATTTGCTAATTTATTAAGCCAGCGAGTTAAACCAAGGTTGAAATTACATTAGCGAATTCCCGGGTTCCGCCTTTGGTAAATTTATTTTGTAGTCAATAAATGATTATATTACTCTTTTCAACATTCTCATTTGCTGCACCCAGGCTACAGTTTATTTATAGCGGGAAAAATAACAAATATATATTTGACTATTATTTAAGCTACCAATAATATAATTTAATAAAAATAATAATAAGGAAAATCACAATGCCTCTCGCAATAACTTACAGCCGTGCCTGTGTTGGAATTCAAGCGCCTCTTGTTACCGTAGAAACACATATTTCAAATGGTTTACCTCGATTTAATATTGTCGGCTTACCTGAAGCAGTTGTTAAAGAAAGTAAAGAACGTGTACGTGGCGCATTAATAAATTCATTATTTAAATTTCCATCACGCAGAATTACCATTAATCTCGCGCCTGCCGATTTACCCAAAGAAGGTGGACGATTTGATTTAGCGATTGCCATTGGCATTCTTGCAGCAACATCACAAATTCCCGATACTGACTTATTACAATATGAATTAGCCGGTGAATTAGCATTATCAGGTGAATTAAGATCTATAAAAGGAATGCTTCCCTTTGCATTACAAACATTACACAGTAAACGACAATTAATTGTGCCATTAGCTAATTCAAATGAAGCAACATTAGTAGGTGAAATAACTGTTTTACCTGCAAATCATTTATTAGATGTTTGCGCACATTTCACACAACAGAAATTATTAACAATTCATCAGCAGCAAATTACTCATCACAATTGTGCCAGTTATTTAGATTTAAGTGATGTCAAACAACAACATCACGCACGCCGCGCATTAGAAATTGCGGCAGCTGGGGGACACAGTTTATTAATGGTTGGCCCACCAGGCACCGGTAAAACCATGTTAGCAACACGACTCATTGGATTATTACCTGATTTAACTGAACATGAAGCATTAGAAGCCGCTGCAATTCTTTCAATTACACGCGGACATTTTCAAACAGATTTATGGCGAAAAAGGCCTTTTCGATCGCCGCATCATACTGCTTCCAGTGTTGCGTTAGTGGGCGGGGGTAGCCCACCAAGACCGGGTGAAATTTCATTAGCGCACAAAGGCATTTTATTTTTAGATGAATTACCTGAATTTAATAGACATGTTTTAGAAGCATTACGTGAACCATTAGAATCAGGCGTAATTACAATTTCACGGGCTGCAAAACAAGCAGAATTTCCTGCACAATTTCAATTAATCGCAGCGATGAATCCTTGCCCCTGTGGTTATTTAGGTGATAGTGATCAACAAAAATGTCAATGTAATGAAGATCAAATTAAACGTTATCGCAATAAAATATCAGGGCCATTATTGGATAGAATCGATATGCAAATTGAAGTGGCTCGATTATCTGCAATCCATATCACTGAATCAGTCAATAATTCAGCTGAAAATAGTGCAACAGTTCGATCACGCGTCATTGCAGCTCAGCAAAGACAATTAAATCGTCAGCATCAATTAAATACATTTTTACAAGGTAAAAATTTAGAAAATAGCTGCAGAATAAATCACGTCGATCAACAATTTTTAACGAATACTGTTAATCGTTTACAGCTTTCTAACCGCGCGTATCACCGCGCATTACGGGTTGCAAGAACCATAGCTGATTTAGCAGAAAGTGATGAAATTCAAATAAATCATCTGAGCGAAGCTTTTTCTTATAGGCAATTTGAAACAAGATAGTAGCCATTCCATCAAAGCTCAGCGATGTGTCCAGGAGAACATTCGCATTTATTCCGGACACCTCGCTGCACTCTGATGAAAGGTATACAATTATATTTTTGCCATACACAGGAATTGCTTCCTTTAGTTATAAATAAAACTGGTTTTCTTTAACGAAATTAGGCAAAATGCTCAACTTAATTTTTATTAGTCTTTTATGCCTCTAGGAGTTCCCATGAAATTACGATTAATATTTGCTATGAGCCTGGGATTGGCTTGCGTTCCAGTTTTAACACTTGCACAAACAGCACCTGCAACTACTCCAAGCACGCCTGCAACAAGTGCCGGTAGTATTACATTGAATACTACGATGGATAAAGTGAGCTATGCGATTGGTGTCAATATTGGACAAAACTTTAAAAATCAAGGATTGCAAATAAATAGTAATGCAATTTCTCAAGGTATTAAAGATGGCTTACAAGGCAATACGCCACTCATGTCACAACAAGAGATGCAAACCACATTAATGGATTTCCAAAAACAATTAATTGCGCAAAGACAACAAAATTTGCAAGCATTGAGCACTAAAAATAAGCAAGAGGGAGACGCTTTCTTAGCCACCAATAAAACAAAACCAGGTGTTGTCACATTACCAGATGGCTTGCAATATAAAATTATCACCGAAGGATCTGGCACGCCGCCTTCTGATCAAGACACTGTAACAGTGAATTATGAAGGTACATTTATTAACGGTAAAATTTTTGACAGCTCCTATACCCGTGGTAAACCAGTGACATTCCCTGTATCTGAAATTATTCCTGGTTGGACAGAAGCGTTGAAATTAATGAAACCAGGTTCAACATGGTATTTATTTATTCCACCTAATCTTGCTTATGGCGAACGCGGCATTGGTCCTATTGGCCCAAATCAAACTTTACTCTTTAAAGTCAATTTGATTTCAGTAACCAAAGGTACTGCTAATACATCAGCTACTCCCGCTACAACGACTGCACCAAAATAATTTAATACAGTGATATCCTAAAATGGGTTGGATAAATTTCCAGCCCATTTTTTTATGGCAATTTTAAAATCGCTGTGGGGACTGATAATGAAGTCGATACAAAAATATGGTTCGCTATTATTCAACAGACGTCAGTTAGCGACATTATTATTGGCTTTTTCCTCCGGATTACCTCTAGCCTTAATAGGTAGCACCTTACAAGCCTGGTATACCGTTTCAGGGATCAGCATTGTTACCATCGGATTTTTAAGTTTTATAGGCATACCCTACAATTATAAAATTTTATGGGCACCGCTTTTAGATAGATATATTCCCCCCTTATTGGGTAGACGTCGCGGTTGGATTTTGCTAATTCAAATTTGTTTAATTATTTCCATGATTGCCATGGCTAGTTTACATCCTCAAACAAATCCTACTTTATTAGCGATTATTGCTTTAATTGTTGCATTTTTTTCAGCGTCTCAAGATATTACGATTGACGCTTATCGTGTTGAATTACTTTCAGAACAAGAAAGAGCATTTGGTGCTGCATGTCTAGCAACGGGTTATAGAATAGCCATGTTAATATCTGGTGGCATAGCACTTATAATGGCTGATCACTATGGATGGCGCGTGACGTATATTATTATGTCGTGTTTAATGTTAATTGGCATCATTGGAACTCTCGTTGGTCCTGAACCTGAAAATAATATTACGCCACCACAAAATTTATCATCAGCCTTTCGTGAACCTTTTTTGGAATTCCTCAAAAGAAATAATGCCTATTTAATTCTATTATTAATTGTTTTATATAAACTCGGCGATGCTTTCACACTCAGTTTAAATACAACTTATTTATTACGCGGTGTTGGTTTTACATTAACGGATGTGGGTACTGCGAATAAAATTGTTGGTGTTTTTGCAATTTTATTAGGTGCTTTTTTAGGAGGCGCTCTCTATCCTCGCTTAGGTTTATTCCGCAGTTTATTTATTTTTGGCAGTGCGCAAGCGATTGCAGGATTATCATTTGTCAGTTTACTTTTTTTTGGCAAAAGTTTTTCTTTACTGATCTTGATTGTCATTCTTGATAATTTAACCAGTGGCATGGCCAATGCAGCATTTTTAGCGTGGTTAATGAGTTTATGTAATATACGTTATTCAGCAACACAATATGCTTTATTTTCAGGATTATTTTCTTTAGGAAGAGTTTTTGTTGGGCCCGTTGCTGGCTGGTTAGTCCAAAGTTATGGCTGGGTTGATTTTTATATTGTCACTTTCTTTATCACATTTCCTGGTCTGATTTTATTGTGGTATTTAAGAAAAGATATTGAACAACATTATTTTGAAAATTTAAATGAAAAAAATCAAAAAATTGAGGAGTTTACTTCGCAAGAAGCGTAAGTTTTTTCCTTACCACACTTGTGGGAGAAGGAAAATAAGTATGTAACAAAAAATTTATTTATTAAAACATAGCCCGGACAAAGGAGCGCAGCGACGTGTCCGCGCTACGTTTTTAATTTTGATATTTCAAATAAACATTTTTAAATTTAATAAAGAGGCGCCTAATGTCATCACAAACACCAACGCATAAACGAACAATTGGTTTATGGATTTTAACATCGCTCGTTGCGGGTAATATGATTGGATCAGGTATTTTTTTACTACCTGCTTCACTAGCCGGTTTTGGCAGTATCAGTATTTTATCTTGGATAATTACTTCTGTGGGAGCCATTTTTATTGCGCTAGTCTTTGCCAAATTAGGCAGTCTCTTACCCAAAGTGGGCGGGCCTTATGCTTACACGCGCGCGGGATTTGGTAATTTTGCAGGATTTCAAATAGCTTATAATTATTGGATTGCGTTGTGGGTAGGTAATGCTGCAATTGTTGTCGCATTAATTAGTTATCTCAGTGTATTTTGGCCTGCTTTAAAATCGAATGATATTCTCAGTTTTTTTGTTTGTTTAGCCATTGTGTGGACACTCACATTAGTTAATATCATTGGAGTACGCACAGCAGGTGTATTTCAATTAATAACAACTGTTCTCAAATTATTGCCTTTAATTTTTATTGCAACAGTGGGTTTATATTATATACATCCGCATTATTTAACGGATTTTAATATCAGTGGTAAATCGAATTTTTCTGCATTAACAAATGCTGCAACGTTAACATTTTGGGCTTTTGTTGGTTTAGAATCTGCTACCGTTCCAGCTGATGATGTTATCGATCCACAGCGCACCATTCCCAGAGCAACTATTATTGGAACTTGTATTGCCGCCGCTGTTTATATTTTAAGTACCATAGCTATTATGGGTGTGTTACCGATGTCTCAACTAGCAAAATCTGTTTCTCCTTATGCAGATGCGGCAAGAATTATGCTGGGTCCTACTGCCGATATTATTGTTGCGTTGGGCGCTTTAATTTCATGTCTTGGTGCATTAAACGGTTGGACTTTATTACAGGGACAAATTCCATACGCCGCCGCTAAGGATGGTTTATTTCCAGCTATTTTCGCAAAAGATTCGCGTTTTGGTACACCTGTAGTTGGCCTAGTGGTTTCTAGTATCTTAATATCATTATTATTATTACTCACTATTAATAAAAGTTTGGTAACGCAATTTACCCTCATTATTCTCATTGCCACATTGGCCTCATTAATTCCTTATTTATATACTTGCTTAGCTGAGTTAATGATATTTCTCAAACAAAAAGATAAATTAAATGGTAAGAAAATAATTGGGTCTGTGATTATTTCATGCTTAGCATCCCTATTTGCTTTTTATGCAATTGTGGGTTCCGGTCATGACACCGTTTTTTATGGCGCATTATTATTTTTAAGTAGTGTTCCTGTTTATGTCTTAATGCGCTGGCAGCCTTCTCATGCTGTTAAAGTACAATCAGAGATATAGCCAGTATCAGTAATTCGTATTATGATATTTAATTCAAATAACTATTGATGGAAAGGATTTTTATGGATGCAAAATTAAAACAACGATTGGTCGGCGCAGGCGTTATTGCTGCATTAATATTTATTGTTTTAGCTGTTTTATTAAAAAATAATAATGCCACACAACAACAAGAGGCGTTGAATGGTAAAGTACCTGCAATACCATCGATAAATAACAACACTACTAATAATGCAATAAATGCTAATGATAACACGCAAACCAATGTGGCCATGAATAATCCGCAACAAATACCAGCTAATAATAATATTCCATCACCAGAAAATATCGCAGCAGAAAACTCTACAAATCCATCATCACCTCAAGCTGCGCTAAATAGTATTAATGAAAATAATAGTGCGGCAGGAAATGCAGGGGCAAATAATCAAACGACTAATATACAAAACCAAACTGCCAACCCAACTTCAGCTATAGCAAATAATCCTGCAATTAAAACTAACGATATTGATAAAACTGCACTCAATAATCCATCAGTTAATGCAGCAAATCCAGCTGTAAATCCTAATACTCCTGTTGCAAATAACAATGCAATAAAAAACAATATCACAAATAATGCGGCATTAAATAATCAAGCGATTAACAATCACCCCACCACTGCGGCACAAACAATTGCAACAAATAATAATGTTAATTCAGCAAATAAAACAAATTCACCGACTGCTGCTCAACAAAACATACCCAATAACACAGCTAATACAACGGCACAAAATCAAAATATGACTGATCAATCTATTGCAGATGATGATAATAGCTCGACTGCAACAGCGATTGCGAATCCGCAAAATATACCCGCTGAAACAATACCCAATAATACAAACACTATAACGCAACATCATAAAACAAAAATTTCAACCATTAAAAATCAGACGCACATTAAAGCGAGTGAATCAATTAATTCATCAAATGTTGCGTTAGTAAATCATTCAACTATTACTGCGAAGTCTGCACATGGACCAAAAATTTGGGCAGTTCAAGTAGGTATGTTTAAAGATTCTGCGAATGCTATTGCGTTAAGCAAAAAGTTAAAAGCGCATCAATTTAGTGTCTATTCAATTACAATGAATACCAGCAAAGGTGAAAGAGTTCATGTCTATGTGGGTGCAAAATCATTAGATAAAAATGCAGCACAATCATTAGTCAATAAACTGCAAAAAACGATGAATATGAATGCGATTTTAGTGTCAGCAACAACGACATCTATTCATGCATCACATGCGACTAATTTACAGCAGAAAAAATCAACTTCATTAACACAGGGTTCTAATACGAATGTTTAATTGGGCTGATTATGCCATTTTAGGAATCATTTTATTTTCTGCACTGATGAGTTTAATCCGTGGCTTTGTTCGCGAGGCGATCTCATTAGGTGCATGGATCGCTGCCGTATGGGCTGCAATTCATTATTCTTCAACTATGGCGCAAATCATTGCACCTTATATTAAATCACCCGCTTTGCGTGTTCCTACGGCGGGATTTATATTATTAATTGCCGTGTTACTCATTGGCGGATTAATTAATTTTATCATTGGCACATTGGTTGATAAAACAGGATTGAGTAGTACCGATAGAGTAGTCGGCACGGTTTTCGGCGCGGGGAGAGGGGTATTATTAGTTGCTGTATTATTACTGCTAGCACAATTAACACCCATGCCACAAAGTTTATGGTGGCATAATTCAGATTTAATTCCGCGATTTGCACCATTAGAAATTTGGTTAAAATCGCTAGTGCCACCTACAGTCAATTCAAATAAATATATCTTATCTACAAAAGATCAATAATTTTTGCTCATTTTAAACATAAAAAAACCCTGGATTTGTTTTCACAAATCCAGGCTTTTTATTAATGATTACATTACTTTTTAGGACCGACTACACAAAAGTGTGCATTAGGTTGATAAGGATTCAAACCAGAAGGTGGATTTTGTTGTCCATATTGTGGGCAACCAATAAAATGACCTTTTGTTACAGTCAAAGTAACATATGGATCAATACCCGCACCGTTAACAGCAAAATAAGAAGTGTTAAAAGTTGATCCTGGTACAGTGCCATTACCATTTGGGCAAAAACCTTGAGCATCTACATCAGCGGTTTGTACAATCACTGTTGCTGTTGGATCACTGACTTGACACCAAAAATACTCTTTACCATTTTCTTCTGGAACAAAATGAATTGTTGCCGTTTTGCTTTTAGAACTTAATACCACGTCTGCATGAGCTGAAGAAGCAGCAAAACCTAATGCTGCGATAGAACAAATTGATACTGCTGTGAGTAGTTTTTTCATATTTAGAATCTCCAATTATTAATAATTTATGAGTGTAAATGCTTTCGAGGTAAAGTGATTATATTACTTTTAACAACAATCCTTAGTTGTGCCAACGAAGCACTAATTTTGTAAAAAATTGTAACACTTGGATGAAAACAAGTTGGCCATTTTATCGTAATAGTCTCAAATTTTCAATGTTGCGGTTTTTGACAAGAAATACAGTTAGTTATTTTTTTTATTTTTTAGCAATAATAAAGAATGTAAAATCATCAATAGAACGACCTTATTTTACAATTACTTTACTATATTTTAATTTACCAACTTGCAAAAGATGCTCTTGTCCTGCAGATATGTGAAGATGAATATCTTCTAATTTTTGACCATCTACTTTTACAGCACCCTGTTGAATTAAACGACGCGCTTCGGTGGTGCTGGCAACTAAATTAGCTTCTTTTAATAAATTAGAAATAGGAATAGATCTATCGGTAATAGTGATTATTTTTTCAGGTATATCTGTAGGTAATTGATGTTTTTGAAAACGTGCAACAAAATGTTCATGCGCTAATTCTGCTGCTTGTTGCCCATGAAACCGTGCTGCTATTTCTTTAGCTAATTCAATTTTGACATCGCGCGGATTTTTTCCTGCATTTACTTCAGCGCGCCATTGCGCAATTTTTTCATTACTTTGAAAACTTAAAATATCAAAATATTTCCACATTAATAAATCTGAAACTGACATCATTTTACCAAAAATTTGATCAGCAGGTTCATTAATTCCAATATAATTATTTAAGGATTTAGACATTTTTTTTACGCCATCTAATCCTTCAATTAAAGGCAATGTAATAACAACTTGTGGTGATTGACCGTAATGTTTTTGTAATTCACGGCCCATTAATAAATTAAATTTTTGATCTGTACCACCCAATTCTATATCAGCACGCATTTCAACAGAATCGTATCCTTGCAATAGTGGATATAAAAATTCATGAATGGCAATTGGCTGTTCTGAAGTGTATCGTTTATTAAAATCGTCTCGTTCTAACATACGTGCAACAGTATGTGTTGCTGCGAGTCGAATCAGATCAGCAGCAGATAATTTATCTAACCATGCTGAATTAAATAAGACTTGTGTTTTTTGTGGATCTAAAATTTTGAAAACTTGCTCGCGGTAAGTTTGTGCATTCGCGGTCACTTCTTCGGCAGTGAGAGGTTGGCGTGTGACATTTTTGCCAGTAGGATCGCCAATTCTGCCGGTAAAATCACCAATTAAAAATAACACTTCATGACCTAAATCTTGAAATTGGCGTAATTTATTCAATAATACGGTATGACCTAAATGCAAATCGGGTGCTGTCGGATCAAAACCGGCTTTGACACGTAATGTTTTGCCTGAATTTAATTTAGCAATTAAATCTTGTTCTAATAAAATTTCTTCTGTACCACGTTTGATAATTGCTAAAGCTTCTACAGGCGTTACCATACCTTTTCCTCAAAACATATTGTAAAATTGTGAACTCACATTATAACCCATGAAAATATCGATGGCCAACACTCTATGTTAAAGAACACTATAACAAATCGTACTCAACTATTACGCTGGTTAGGCTGGTTTTATTTTGGCAATACGTTTATTTTTTGGTTATTAAGTACTTATTATTTTCATGGCATAACGCCTTTATCACTCAATCTAATTACACATTTAAATGACACCTTGGTTTGGATATATTTATTGACCACTTGGATTGGTTATTTTGCATTATTGGCCTTTTTATCCTCATTAATACCTATTACGCTAATAATAGTTTGTCATAAAAAAAATATCATTTATACCGCTGCGATTATTTGTTCAAGTGTAGCATTGCTCACATTAATAATTGATATGGTTGTTTATAGTCAATATCACTTTCATTTAAATAGTATTTTTTTGAATATGGTATTTAGCAGAGACATGGGTCAAATATTTGACTTCACTTGGTTAGAAAAATTTATTTTATGCGGCATCATCATTACTATATTGTTAATTGAAACAGGCTATGCAAATTGGTTAGCACGGTTTTTGCAAAATAATAATAAAAATCTTCATGGCAAAAAAATAGCGGCTCAAATTAGTGTTTGCTTGTTTTTATCATACAATATGTTTTTATTATCTAGCGTACAACCTACTTCAATTATTTATCAACAACCCCAATCATTTCCCTTGTACACAACTTTAATAATGAAAATACTGCCCGACATTAAACAATTGCCTGATTTTAATAATCTGGGCTCAGACATTATTCGTCAACCACAAAATACTATTCATCAACATTTACATTATCCATTGCATCCATTAACTTGTAATGCGCCAACACAACCATTAAATATAGTTATTATTGCCATCGATACTTGGCGCTACGATATGCTCAATAATATGGTCACCCCGCATATTCAACAATTTGCACAACAAGCTTGGCAATTTAATAATCATTGGAGCGGTGGAAATACCACACAACCTGGCATTTTTACATTATTTTATAGTATCCCTGCCTCTTACTGGACTGCGGCTCAACAGCAACATAAAAGCCCGGTTTTTATGAATGAATTATTACAACACAACTATCAATTAGGAATTTATGCGAGCGCTGCTTTGACATTACCTGCATTTAATCAAACTGTTTTTGAAAATGTGCCTCATTTACAGCTTATGACCCAAGGAGCTTTACCAGCAGATAGAGATCAAATGATTACCAAACAATTTAAAAATTTTATCGATAAATCTCAGCAACAACACAGACCATTTTTTAGTTTTTTATTTTATGATACCGCACACAGTTATTGCACAGAATTTCCGCAAGATAATAAATTTTTACCTATCATTAATACCTGTGATCGTTTAGATTTAAATCCCGGCAAAGACGCTCCACTTTATGTTAATCGTTATAAAAATGCCTTATCTTTTGATGATAATTTAGTTGCGCAAGATCTTTCTGAATTAGAGAAATATCAATTATTAAAAAATACTATAGTTATTATTACTGCTGATCACGGTAATGAATTTGATGATAATCATCAAGGTTTTTGGGGCCATGGCGGTAATTTCACCAAATACCAAGTAAGAACACCTTTTATAATTTATTGGCCTGGTGAAAAACCACAAATTTTTACCCAACAAACAAGCCACTATGATTTAGTACCAACCTTATTAACACGTGTTTTTGGTTGCACGAATGCAACCACTGATTACAGCATAGGCCGTATTTTGCCAGTCTCTCAATCTTCATTGCCTTTTTTTATTACCAATAGTTATATTGACCTTGGTATTATTCAGCCAACAAGAATTACCACCATATATCATTCGGGTAATTTTGAGATAAGCGATAATCAGAACAATATTATTCCCAGCGCAAAACCAGATATGCCGATAATGTCTCAAGCATTTAAGTTATTAAAAATGTATTATTAATGATTTCAATTAAATTACTTTAATCATTTGCAATTTCATTAATTTAATGCCACTCAAAATCACTTGTTGTTGTTGATAGACCCGATAACCTAATATTTCAAATAAGGGTTTCGCAACATTACCAATTTCAGTTGTTATATTATTTATTCCTAGTTTTTTCGCATCCTCTTCTAATTTATTAAGCAAAATAGAAGCGATGGTTAAATCTTGAAAATCTTTATGAACATATAAGCAACATAATTTACCTTTCGCTGTCATCTCACTAAAGCCGATTATTTCATTGTTAAACACAGTAATGTATGACATATGTGTAGACACCATTTTCCACCAACTTTCTTTATCTATTTTTTTATTCATCCAAATATCTAGCTGTGATTGTGAATATTCAGTCGCATTGATGGAATGAATAGTGTCTCTAATGAATTCCCAACATTTATCAACATCATCTTTTGATACTGTATTTAATATAATAAGGTTTTGTATTTGCATATAAACCACCTCATTTTTTACTACTTTCAATTATGGTGATCGGGGTGAAGGCGTATAATGTCTTTCATGATTAACTGCATGATCAGCTGTATGTGTTTCTTCTTTTTTGTGATTTTTTTCATGCGTTATTGCTTCCTTGATATTTTCAGTCATTTTTTCAATTCTTTCTAATAAACGATCGATACTGGTATGATCATGCTCATGATCATGGCCTTTAGCAACGTGATGCCAATTTTTATCTTGACCATGATGTGAATTATTATAATTGTGACATAATTTTTTATGCGCACTTTCATTTTTTTTACACTGATGCGCTAAAAGATGTTCATCGATTGGCTTTAAATTGTGTTCAGCTCGTAAATGATTAAATACCATGCAGCTTCTTTCTCTCGTCGATTTTGTAATCCTTCGTGATTCGTTTTATTGCTTTTTAATAATATTTCTATATAAGCTTTTTCTTGATCGCCAGATAATGCGCCTGATCCTGCAAATTGTTTCAAATTATTACCAATTAATGCAGGGCTATTAAATGCCAGTGATACTAATGCCCATTGCTGTTTTTCATGCATTGCATCAAATGTAGTTGCGCCAATTTTATTTTTTACATGTTGTTCAGCTTCTGCCACTGTTACTTCTAATAAATTCATCATTTGCTGTTCTGTTAGAGACAGCTTGCCATTCTTAATATCTGCTAGCTTGTCTTCTGTTACACCACAGTGAATTAAGCAATCATTAGCATCTTTACGATGTAAATTAAAACCCACTCCCACTGTAGGAATGCCTTTATGATCCAAATACATTAAACCGGGTTTGCCCACCTTACCTCTTCCTTCTAGTTCAGCTAAGTGACCTTTAAATTCAGCCAAGTTCTTCATGACATATTCTCCTTATCATTGTTGCTATTGGTGCGTTTATCAAGAGATTAGACAATGCCTATTATTTAGCGCTCCCCAAATTTAGGGAGGTAGACAAGTAAAAATCCATGTGCTAATTAATATGGGTATAACAAGGAATTAATAGAGGCAGGGAATATGCCGCGCAGGATCTTCAAGGATATAGGAGGATTTACCATGCGACATTTCAATTACAACTGTCATCAGTCATGTTTTCATCACACAATATCTACTTCACAAAACATTGAAAATCCATCTAATAATATTAATGTGTCAGATATATTTCGAAATATATCTTCTATCGGTGAGATCAACTTTAATTTTAATGATTACAATTTTATTCCTACTATTTATAACAGAGAAAAAATTGCCGCCATGAGCAAAGATTTATTTTTACGCTGTGGATTTAACCGTTTTGCTGTGTTAATCAAATATAACAACCAAAGTTATTGGCTTTCCAATAATTATCAAGAATTAACTATTCCCTATCATGTGTTTAAATTACAACAATTGGATGTCAGTTTAATCAGTACATCATTTATGAAACAGTGTCATTATTTTCCTGATTTAGAAATCCATGATCCCTTATATAATATGTATAAATTGATTTTGAATGATATATTTAACCTACACCTTATTTATACTTTACATCGTGGTTGTAGTGAGTGTCATATTTTTTTGTTTGCGCTTGATACACAACCGGTTATTGAAACACATAATATTAAATTAATTTATCGTCAGTCTTACCATGCATTTGAAAATTTTATTTTAAACATTTTAGATGAAATGATATTTAGCTTTACATTAACAAATCCATCCATTAAAAATTCCAGATTATTTTATGACAATGATTTTAGAAAAAGGGTCATTAAAAATGAAATTATAGAATCATTGGAAGAAATGACCACACAGGAAATTACTTGTTTACATTGGTCAAGCTTTGGCAAAACTGCTGTCGAAATTGCATTAATTCTAAACATTTCTCCTCATACTGTTCGACAACATATTAAAAATGCAATTAAAAAATTACATTCAGCTAATATTACTCAGGCTGTTTATAAAGCAAAATGTTTGGATCTGATTTAATTCATTTTATTTGTTACTCTCCTCATTTACTTTGCTTCTCTGATAATTGATTGGTATGATCGCTATCTTTCTATAGTAATTATCCATAATAATTTTGTTATGTGTAGGTAAAATCGTATGTCTCAAATCCGCATTCTTGATCCACAATTAGCTAATCAAATTGCTGCTGGTGAAGTTGTTGAACGTCCTTCATCTGTCATTAAAGAATTAGTAGAAAATAGTTTAGATGCTGGCGCTAAACGTATTGATATTGATATTGAAAAAGGGGGAATACAGTTAATTCGTATTCGAGATGATGGGCATGGTATTGCGAAAGAAGAATTAAATTTAGCACTAAGTCGACATGCTACCAGTAAAATTAGTAGTTTGGATGATTTGGAGCGCGTCCTTAGTTTCGGTTTTCGTGGTGAGGCATTGGCTAGTATCAGTTCTGTTTCGCGCATGACATTATCATCAACCATTGCTGAAGCAACATCAGGGTGGCAAATTAAAGCGGAGGGGCGCGATCCAGATACAACATTATCACCGGTTGCACACCCTCGTGGTACAACAATAGAAGTGCGTGATTTATTTTTTAATACACCTGCACGACGCAAATTTTTAAGATCTGAAACGACTGAATTTGGTCATATTGAAGAAGTTGTACGAAGAATAGGCTTAAGTTGTTTTGATGTTGCTATTCAATTGCGTCATAACCAAAAAAATATTTTGCAATTACGTCCCGCCATTGAAATGATTGATCGTGAACAACGTATTGCAGGAATCTGTGGTAATGCATTTTTAGAAAATGCATTACATATCGATGTTTCTTCGCATAATATGCATCTTTATGGCTGGATTGCATTACCCACATTTTCACGTAGCCAAACTGATCTGCAATATGTGTATATTAATGGCCGCATGATAAAAGATAAATTAATCTCTCATGCCGTTCGCCAAGCTTATCATGATGTACTTTATAATGGCCGACATCCTGCTTATGTTTTATATTTAGAAATTGATCCACTGAGTGTTGATGTTAATGCGCATCCAGCAAAACATGAAGTGCGTTTTCGTGATAGCCGTTCAGTTTATGATTTTATTTTGCGACGTATTCAAGAGGTGTTAGCAAATACTAAACCCAATAATATTGTTAACCCAGTAAGTTCAAATACAAATAATAATATCCAATCAATTATTGATACTTCATCTAATTCAATTCCAATTAAAAATATTTCACTCAACACACCTGCTAAGGAATCATCGGTCAATTATTTTACAAAACCTGCAACTCAACATGTTCTACCGTTACAAGTCAGAGAACAAGTTGCAGCATATCAAGCCTTGCATAATCCACCAGAAATAAAATTAGATATGCAAAATATTTCTGAAAATAATTCTGAAAATGTGGTAATAGAACGCGTTGAGCAAAATGAAAGTCATCATGATGTGAGTGATTCTCCACCTTTAGGATATGCTATAGCGCAATTACATGGCATTTATATTCTGGCACAAAATAAAAATGGCCTTATTATTGTTGATATGCACGCAGCGCATGAAAGAATTGCTTATGAAAAAATGAAAAAAATAATTGATGGTGAACCCATTAAAACACAATATTTGTTAATTCCTATCACCGTTAATTTAAATAATAAAGAAATTAATTGTATTGATGAACATCAGGAAATATTTAAACAATGTGGCTTTGATATAGCCAAATTGACTCCAGAAACCATTGTGGTTCGACAAATTCCTGCATTATTAACGGATGTTGATATTGCGCAATTAATTCACGATCTTGCTGCAGATTTATTAACCTACGAATCGACAGATCGTGTTAAACAACAATTACAAGAAATGTTGGGAACCATGGCATGTCATAGTGCTGTTAGAGCTAATCGACAATTATCAATTACTGAGATGAATGCGCTGTTACGTGATATGGAAAATACAGAACGCAGTAATCAATGTAATCACGGACGTCCCACATGGGTTGCGATGAGCATGGCTGATTTAGATAAATTATTTTTGCGTGGACGATGAAAAGCAATAACACTGTCATTTTTTTAATGGGGCCTACTGCTTCTGGTAAAACGGATGTCGCCATTAAATTAACTCAAATATTTCCCATTGATATTATTAGTGTTGATTCAGCGATGATCTATAGGGGCATGGATATAGGTACGGCTAAACCAAATAATAGTATTCTTGCAAATGCACCTCATCGCTTAACCGATATTTGTGATCCCCATGAAAATTATTCTGCAGCACAATTTTGTGAAGATGCTTATAACGAAATAACGTCTATTTTTAACACAAAAAGGATTCCATTATTGGTGGGCGGAACAATGATGTATTTTAAAGCCTTACAACAAGGTCTTTCACCATTACCAACTGCAGATGACGCTATTAGACAAAAAATATTAGCAGAAGCTCAACAATTGGGTTGGGTAGCATTACATGACAAACTAAAAAAAATAGATCCTGAATCAGCGAAACGAATTCATCCTAATGATCCACAACGATTACAACGGGCATTAGAAATTTATGAGATTACGCAACAAAAACCTTCAGAAATATATGCGCAACAAAATAAATCTATTTTTCCATATAAAATGATTAATATTATCCTCGCCCCCAGCGATCGCGATATATTGCGTGAAAGAATTGCAACACGGTTTCACAATATGCTGCAACAAGGATTTATTGAAGAAGTTGTGCGATTACGCGCGAGAGATGATTTAAATTTGAATATGCCTTCGATGCGTGCAGTAGGGTATAGGCAAGTGTGGGAATATTTGGATGGTAAATTAACTTATGATGAAATGGTTGAGCGGGGAATAATTGCGACTAGACAATTAGCAAAGAGACAATTAACGTGGTTGCGAAATTGGCCAAATGCGCAATGGTTTGATAGTTTAGATGAGGATGTATTTGAAAAGATCAAAGATTATATACGTTCCCATATAAAATAATTAATGTTTATATTTCTTTTGGATTTTAAAATTAACCTTTACCCTCTCTATTTTTTTCCTTCTCCCCGAAGGGAAGAAGGAAAAGAAATAAATTTTTGAGTGAAATATTGAATTATGGATAACTTTATCAATCAATTAATACAAACATTGAATTTAATGCAGCAAAATGCGCTAACAGCATTGTATGTCGTTGCTGTTTTTTGGGGTATTTATTTATTAGATGTTTTGCTCAATCATCGTTTGGTTATTTTAGGAATTTATCCTCGACATTTACTTGGCTTACCCGGTATTTTATTTAATACTTTTTTACATGGTAATTTTGAGCACTTATTTTTTAATTCAATTCCATTATTTGTTTTAGTCGATTTTGTGCTAATGGAAGGTATGCATCAATTTTTAATGGTTAGCATTTACATAATCCTCGGTAGTGGTTTACTACTATGGTTAATGGGTCGTCGTGGTATTCATATTGGGGCTAGTAGTTTAATAAGCGGTTATTTTGGTTATTTAATTACTAACGCTTATCATCATCCATCCATTTCAGCAATTATTCTCGCCGTCATCTGTCTTTATTATTTTAGTGGTATTTTATTGGGTCTTTTTCCTCAAGAAGACAAAGTTTCTTGGGAAGGGCATGTCTTTGGTTTTGTTACAGGCATTGCAGTAGCGTTATTATCTTAATATGTAAGCAAATTCGCACACCCAGTAATTACTGTACTGAAGCTAGTCAGAGATATTGGCTGAGTAACTCTACAAGATGGTTACCTAGATTCACCTACGAACTAGCAACACTAAATTGAGTGATAATCATATAATATCAAGTACTAATGTCCTTTTATTAAACTTTTATACATTTGGTAATCTTGTCGCCACAAAAGGAAGTTGTCTCAAGTAGCAGGATGCAATCACTTGAGTTTTAAGGGATGAAAATGCATGCAAGGCAGAGCACATTGTTTAAGCAAACGGATTGGCTAAACAATGTGCGTTTTTATAAAAGTATCTTTTGTTTTAATTGTTCCATTTCTTTAGTACTCAATACTTTTCCTGCAACACTCATTAAATCTTGCAATTTCTCGGTTGTTAAACCGTTAAATAAAGCGACTCTTTCATCTGGATTAAGCGCTGGTAACATAACTGCATACGATAAGCGGGTCTCAGCTATAGTAAAACTCGATATCAATTTCATAATGGCGTTTAATATTTCTTCGTCGGAATAATTTTGCCACAATAATTGAGTAATCTTGTGTTCTTCTTCGTGCAGATGTAATAAATATTCACCCACAAAATAATTCATTGCTTGATAAAATTGATGTCCACATTGAGCACGTCGTGCAGGATCAGCAAATTTAAGAATTTCATCAAAATGAGTACATAAATTATTCAATAAAAGATCTTGCTGTACATGATCAGCTTCCAGTCTGTGTTCCATTTCAGGCACATTTTTCTTCAATAAGGGATGAATAAATTGATCTTCATGTCTGGCATGATCACGCAAAAGATTTATTAAATTGTTAAATTTACTCTGTAAATTTTCTAAAGCTTGTGCATCATTAAATTGCGTAGTGCCTGCTAAAATAATGAAATCAAATAATTCTTTGCGAATTCCTTTATGTACTTGATCATAGATCGGTATGCGATTGGTAAACGCCATTAATTGTTGCGACATACTTATACCTCATAGATAAATATTAAAATAACAATCATTACAAACTGTGAAAATGTTAAATAAATACAATCTATTTGACAAATTATGATTTATTATGATATCTATAATTTTTTTTATAGATACGTTTATGTTTGATCGTACATTTTTAAATACATTTCTAGTGGTTTATCGCACCGGCTCGCAATCCTTAGCAGCCGATTCACTCCATTTAACGCAACCCGCCATCTCACAACAGTTAAAACAATTAGAAGCGCGCATTGGACGATCTTTATTTATTAAACAAGGTCGCAACATAAAACCGACCATGGCAGCACATCAATTAGCATTTGCTATTGGAGCGCATATAGATGCTTTAGATAAGGCATGGCAAAATTTCAGGCCAACAAATTCTTCTGCTGGGGGTGTAGTTTATTTTGGTGGCATCGCTGAATTTTTTGGATCGGTAATTGCGCCACATATTTCTCCTTTAATTGGCAACAATATTCAAATCCGTTTTGAAATAGGTCACGACATTTTATTAGAAAAATTGTTACAAAATGAACTCGACCTTGCGCAATTTTGTGCGCATATTGTTCATCCAGAAATTGAAGTTGAAAAATTGTATCAACAAGATTTTCTCTTGGTAGGTCATCCGAAATTAACAAAAAAAATTAAGCCAAAACCATCAAAAAATAGCAATATTAATATAATTGATCAGATGCCATGGATTGCCTACGATGAGAGTTTATTATTTATCAAAGAATACTACCAAACCGTTTTTAATAAAGATTTTACTGGCAATGTGTTACTGATGATAAAAGATTTATGGTCAATTGCAGAAGCGGTTGCTGGAGGAGCGGGAATAACGGTATTGCCTTCCTATTTTTGCAAGAAATATCTTAATAATGGCTCAATGGCTATTTTATATAAACCTAAGATTCAACCTACACATCATTTTTATTTAGGTTGGAAAAAAGGGGCTATGAAAAATCCACGGATAGCGAAAGTGAGAGAAATAGTTAAACATATAGTGATGGCTAAAAATGTTGTGTGATATAGCGTTGAATTAAATATGTCATTCTTTATGATTCTCCTTCATCCGCCTTCGGCACCTGTTTTTAAGTGAACCGTAGTCTGGGTGCAGCAAATGAAAATTTTTATTTATATTTCATACTTATATATTACTAATAAACAATGTTTAAAACAAAGGCGTAACCCGGGAATAAATACTCCCGGGCTACGCCTTTGCAAATAATATCCTATGGTATATTGCAAAATTTACTGCTTTTTTCAACATATTCATTTGCTTCATATATGGACCCTGCCCAATTGCAATAGGTAACAGTCATTTTTTTAGCAAAATAAAAGTTGAGATGCAGTCATATATTCGGTCTTTAATTAAGTGATATACGTTCACTTGGACCCTGATA
>JAJYDF010000047.1 GCA_021777765.1 Pseudomonadota bacterium
CTTTCTGATTTTAATATCCTTATTTCGTTATCCATCCTTTTCATACCCTAATAATAATAAGAGCTTGATTTTATATCAAAAATTGTGGGTAATTAAAAGTTTGGCTGAACGTTTACATTGTAATTTGTATACTAACGATGTGTAAAATTTTATGTAATATTTCCTACCAACATTTGTTGCGCGATCGAATTCACTGCTACAGAAGTACTCACAAATTGAAGTTTCAGCAATTCTTCTGTTAGTTGTGTATATTTTTTATCTCCAGTATATGGTTTGAAATAGGTTGAGAGCATATCAAGTACAAATGCGCAAGAAAGAAGTTGTTCTGCTTCTAAACTCATTAAATTAGGAAGCAATATATCCTCGTGATAAGCAGGTACGTATGACCAAGGTACATCCAATTTTAAAGTCATAAGAGCATTGTCATAAACAGCAAAATCATTAATGTTAGCTTCACATTCAACTATTTGATTACGTTCAAACAATGATATTTCTTCAATTTTTGATTAATAATGCTTGCTTAATTTCAGAAACTTTTTTTTGTCTCAGCTTTATAGTGGGTTTATTTGAAATAATTCTCGAATATGTTTTACTTAAATGTGGATTGCCGCTACATATAAATCAGTAAGTTAGAATCATTCACCCATACTAATTATATGCTCTTGCGCGACTTTTGTGCGACGCTTATGTGAGAAGTCTTTTACAGGAGTAAGGATGAGACATCCTTTCTCTTCCCATATTTTACTTGTAGCAACAACAAAACTAATAGGGTCTTTCTCAAATATGGTGACAGTCTAAACTAAGTACTTTAACAGGTTTTTCCCAATTAAAGGGGCAGTTTATCAAGAACATAAAAGCTCTTCTTTGAATTAATAGTATAGAGCCATACAGATGTTTCTCAGCATGGCTATGCATAACATATTTCCTTGCATTAATTAATTTTCACAAAGAAACTGTTTATTTTGATTTCAATCGAGCAGCCACTTCTATTGATGATGCAGTAATCATTGCAATTGAAAGTGTTGTAAACTTCAAGTTGGCTGAAAGGTAATTAGCATTTAACCAGATGATTTCGTAAGTGAATTAGAAATATCATAATGATTAATACTATATATAACATTAATTTCAATTTCATTTTGTACGATATTTTGCTATTAAACGCAGTTAGAAAATGTTATTTTTATTTTAAATAAATTCATACAAACGTTAATTATTCAGATATTCATTAAATTTTTGAGAAAGAATATTACTAAACAACATCCACCAGTTTGTGTATTAACAAGAGAACAAGCACATCAAGATTTGAAAGATGTATATGGTGGAGCGGGGGACAGTGATGATGAAGGATATTCTTCTGATATCACATTAACCTTGTGTATATAATTATGTCTTTATGTAATGTTGAATTTGTTAGATGATATTTATACGTTGTTAAAGTGAAATAATAGTTATCGGTAAAAAGATTTAACGCCATATCATCAATTTTTTGTTCACATATTGCTATTTTTATTGATCAGAATACTATAGTGCGCATAATTGATCCGCTCTGAGAACCTTATTTATGAATGGCATAATTTGTTTTAGTTATTGCTTCCAGCTGCAAACTTAATTAAGCTCACAAATTGTTAGTCGATGAGACGCCACTGTTTTTAAAGGATGTCACCCTGAATTTTTTATGCTTGCCTAAGAGCGATATAAACACTTATATTGAGTTACTGCGCCTTTCAGTGTGACTTAATGTATCAATTGATTCTATATTATTTGATGCGTTATCTTGAGCAGATATTTTAGCCAACTTATCAAATATAGGTTTATTAACATTATCAAAAACAGTTTTTTTATCGGGATTAACATTATTTGCTGAGGATAATACACCAGATGTCGGTATCTCAAAATAATATCGTCCATGTACCGAAGGGGTTGGTGTAATATTATTTAGATAGAACCTCGGGATTGCCAACCAGGGATCTGTAATTCCCGGATCAATACAACATTTAAAAATAATCAAACAATAGCGAAAGCAATTAATAGCTGTATCGCAGCAGGAAAAATGTAATTGATATAATGATTGATTAATCCCTTTTTTATCACTAGATATACGTTTGACTAATCTATCCAGTTTTTCTGTATCAATGATATAAAACTTGCCATAGCGGTACATATTATTATTCACAGTTATAAAATCATTATAATCTCCATCTTTATAAGTTTTTATCTCAACTTTTACACCAAAATAGTTGTCCCTTTTCTTTTTAAGATGATACATCATAATCTGATGCTGATCATTTTCGTCAATAGATTCAACTAATATTAGTGCGTGTTCCGCGATAATATCATCCGCTATAACGGCAAGACTATTATACCTATCTATTAAATAGTTAGAATTTATAATACTTTCTACTTTGAAAATTTGCTCAGCCCTTTGATCTGCTTTCATAACATTATTAAAATGATCAAATATTGGTGAAGTAGTGTGTATCCGTTTTTTTGTTGAATAGGTACATATATGATTAAAAGTTAGATCGACCTCGACATTTCTAACGCTCAACTCTCGAAGGAATTGTTCCTGGCACACAGTTTTATCAAATTCACTTTTATCATCTCCTTCTTGATGATAATCATAAAATCGAATGTTATTACAAGAAAGATCTAAATATCTTAGTCTTGGCAAAGTTTCTATATTCGAAAGTATATTGCCACGCTTATTAATTTTAAATAATTCAATTAATAGAAAATCGTTAATTCTACAGTTTTTTAAAAGAAACGATGACAAATTGTGTAAATTTTTAATGCTTGATATTAAACCCCTTAATCCTTCATGGCTTAATAGGCTAAAATCATTTTCTGATAGATCTAATGCTTCTAGACCGACTAAATGATTAATGCATTGAATTATACTATTTGCTGATACTTTAAAAAGCGGTAATATTTTTCCATCTACCATTACTGAAATATGGGAGATAACTAATGTTTTTAGATTATTTAATGTTGAAATTTTATCAATATGTTGTTGACGTAGAACACAACAAGATAAATTGAGATAACCCGTTTCTGCAGCTAACTCTATAAGTTTATCAACGTTATTAGAATGCTGATAAATTTCTGATTTCACAACTTTATTATGTAAAATACAGACAGCGTCATACAGCTCACCGCGTGATTTCTTATTAACAAAATAAGACCAAAACCCTTGCGTAGAACGCGAAGGTATTTGCTTGGCAAATTGGTGTAAATGAAATACAAAGCTTCGGAAATTTGCATACCATTTGGTTTTATCAGATTGATTTTGTCCAAGCGTGATATAGCTATATTTAATAAAATCAAGCAATACTGCATCTTGCTTACATTGCACACTGTTAACTAATTGTATTATTTTATTTAACTCAGCCAAGATAAATTCCGAGGTAATATTATCAAACATTTGCTCATGCGGTGCTGGCATATACATAAAAATTTTCCTCCGTCATTTTTTGTAACCATTAATTCTTTGTTCTTCATCTGTTTTTAATAATGGTAATAGTTCATGATTACGATCGCCATCTCGACATTTATTGATGGCGATGTCTGTTAGGCGATAAATGCCAAACCTACTCAAAGTTTTTGTCAATGTGATGCCAACTGGTGCTAGCATAGATAATAAAAATGAATCGGATTTTTCCCAAGCAGTTAACTTACTATGGCCTATCATTAATTCGATTAACGTATCTAAGGCAACTCCCACCCCAAAACTAACTACACCAGATAAAATCTCTGCAATTAAAACAGATAGGTAATAATAATTTGGATGAGTTTGCTGTAATCGATCAATCTCAGTTTTCTCCGCGCAGTTATATTTTAAGATTCGTAATATAGTACTAACTGCCACCATGCTAATAGCAGACGCTCCTGAAGAAATTAAGGCTTTTTCTAGCCAGGATTTGATATGTGATTTATCATATTCAATTGCAACATCTATTCCTGCAGAAATAAATAAATTAATTATTGCTTCTGCGATTAACATTGCTTTATCGCCACTAACACAACATTTAATACAACCCACTGATGCGGCACAACAGTTTTGACATTCAATGCTCATTGTTTACTCCTTTTACTAATTTACTTTATAAATGACCAGGACGAAATTTATAACTACTATATGTATTAAGAATCGACTCAACATAATCCGGAAAATTTTGCATAACAGTTGAATACTCTGTTTTATATAGAGAGAGGCCTTTGTTCTCTTCCTTATTATTACTATTACTTAACTCATATAATTTTTTTATAATTTGATGAAATAAAGGCATTGTATTTTCTTGAGATGGTAAACTGATCAAATCATTTCTAAATTGCCTAATTCCTGGTGGAACAAATGATGATTTAAAATAATATGAGCCTTCGTCAGTCCAATTATCTACGGCTTTTTTTAAGTGCTGCAAATATAGTAAAGCTTCCATATTTAGCAAAGAATTGTCAGGTGTTTGTGAAATATTTTCGATAGTTTCAACAGCTATTTTTGCCGTAGTTGCATTCGCCACCTTATTTCGTTCATCTATTCCTTTATTTAATACACCGATTAAATCAGAAGTCGCTTGTATAGGCACTTGAGTAGCGATTGGCTCTATATTTGTTACCAGTGTTCGCTTGGGTTGTTCTGGTTCTGATTGAAGTGCCTTATGTTTCTTTCCTTTTTTATCTTTTTTACCATCTTTATCTTTTTTTTCAGATTTAAGTTTTTTATCCTTTTTTTCTTTTTTATTACTCTTATCATTCTCGTTGAAAAATTTATCATCACGACTTTCAATACTTTTTTTCTCATCAGTACTCCGGTCATCTTTATCACGTTTAAAAACGTCAGTAATTTTTCTCATAAATTTTCTCCTTGGTATATTAAATAAATGCTTAAAAAAATTTGGTCTAATTTACTCTCAATGATGATGGTCAGGTCTCTTAACAGAATTTTCATTTGTATGGTCAGTTAAAGTGTTATATCCTTTACTCTGTAATAATGCTTGTAACTCCATCGCTTGTGCATTATCGGGGTTATTTTTTAAAACAGAGGTGACGCTTTTTAATGCTTTGTGATATTTTTTAAGACCAATGTAAGCTGCTGCTTTGGCTAAGATGACATTTGCATCATTTTTAAATCCTAAATCTCTCATCATTTTTCGAAATGTCGTTAATGCTTCTTCAAATTTTCCAAGCGCTATGTCTGACAATGCTGAGTCATATAAGGCTTGTGGATTTGTTGCTGGTAACGAAATTGGTATAGTGTTAGGAGGAAAGATTGAGAAATTTCTGCGATCTTGCTGACCACGGTAGAAATAACTTGATGGCACGTTAAGATCACTTTTAAAACTTAACGATGGTTGAACAAATTGATTTACGCAACTTGACAATAAATTTAATTTTCTTCTGATTAATCCAGCATATTCATCACTATTAACTTTAATTTTATCTTGACTAATTTTATCAAGTGTTTCAAATGATCTCTTTGTATGAAAATTACAACGATCTACTGCGCCTCTAATTGAAGGAAAAATATTTAACCATTTTTCATGCTTAGATTCTATTTTTTTTATCATGCTACTTTGATAAGATTCTGCATTAGCAAATAAATAGCTCAAAGTCGCTTGTATGCTTTCTAATAATTTCCTACTATGCAATAATGTTTTTTCAATCTCTAATTTAGCGACGCCGTAAACAAGTATATCCCCCCCCATACCTGCTAATTCATAAAACATATCAGTAATCATAACGAATAGCGCTAATTTTTGTATTAAACCGTGTAATCGCAAATATTCTCTCATTAACTGCGGCTCTTTAAAATATTCGGCTATGCCAGAGTTTTCCTTACAATACCAATTTTCTAAGGTGAGATTTTTATTAGCATCTTCAAATGGGAAACAAAGAGTTTCATCGGGCTTGATAAATTTATTATTAAAAATTTCTTTTTCTGGATCGTTTGTTACTACTGCCTGCTGCTGTTGTCTTTCTATATGTGATGATGTATAAACAGTATTATCTAACTTGCGACAAAACTGTATTAATGAACCAGAATTAACACAAATTGAGAGCAATTTACCTGAAGTTGTTTCGCGTACACTGCAATACCCTGGTAAAGTAGGATGTCTTAATTCTTCAATGATCAAAGCATGTGGTAACTTATTGCCATCTCTAAACCCAAAAAGCAGAAATTCTATTGAAGATCTTATTATCATTTCCAAGTCAATTTTCAGGGATTTAAAATATTCTCTTGAACTCGTTCTAGAAATTTCCAACTCAATGGAAGGTACTACACTGTTATTTAATATATCTCTCACATGCAAAATGACTTGAGAGCGCGTAGGATTAACCGACTCATTAATATTAAACACCCGTTTATCATTGATGTATGATAAATATTTAATTCTTGCATTGACTACTTTTAAAACGTTCTCATCAATTACTGAAGCTTTAGATAATTCCACTAGCCAAGATTTAAGTTCTTCAAAAAATAAATTGGTCGGGTCATAAGTAAATTCTCCACTAAATATTTTAGTATCGCGGTCTGCTTGATATTCAATAATGTATCCCAACATTTCTTCAATATATTGGCGTAAATTATTTGTTGCCAATCTACGCAGCCATACCAATAAATCTTTTTCTGGTTTAAAACCCGGCTTATGGTAAATGAGAGGAAAGCGACCTTTATCATCCATTTTAAAATAGTCTGGCACTTGATAATCTTTATTATCAGCAGACTGTTTTTTCTTATCTAATAAAGTGATGCTCGATTCCATTTCGACGGAATAACAAAAAGTAATAAATGCTTCTTTCATTATGTTTATTTCAAAATTTGCTCTTTTGCCGTATTTATCCCACCATTGTCCCACTTCATGAATGAGTTTAGGCGTTACAGCAATTCCTAACCCAACTAGAAAAGGGATTGCCGAAGTTGCTGGTAATGCTGGCGCTGCTATTGGCACATCTGACCCGTTTAACATAATTGAATCTCCAAAGAATGATTAAATAAATAAAAAAATTATCTTTAATTAAGGTAATTAAAATTAATAATAAATACTGTTTGAATCTAGAGTTTGTTTATAAAAAAATCCGCCACAACCTGTAAACATTTGTTAAACTCATTAAAATGATTGCGTTAGCTCTATTATTATGAGATTAATAATGTAATTATTTTTATTTTTTTGTTATATTGTTCTACTTATTCAGTAGAAGATATAATGACAAATTAAATGATTAATAAATACGTTTATATTGCGGTGTAAAAATACGGGGCTCATAGCTAAGATTTATCTGATTTTGAATTATCAACCCCCCAAAACTACGGGGATTGAGTAAAAAATCATCTTGGATATATATTTGGCATACTCTTTGATTATCAATTAATAGGAAATCACGATATGTGGACAGGAAAACACAATGTATCAGTAATAGACTATATAGAATATCTTGCCAATCAAGCAAATCAAACAACTGCTATTAAGTTATTGAATCAACCTGGCCTTAATTATAGAGAGTTTAATAGTGAGATTAATAAGCGTGCGAATTTTTTGCTGACAGAGATCGCACTAACAAATATAGTAAAAAGAGTCGGTATATTAAATGAAAGATCCTTAGAGACATTACTATGGATGTTTGCCTTATGGAAATGTGGTTATTCTTTTTTATTACTGGAACCTAAAGAATTAAGTTCGCCGACAACACTGGGTCGCGGTACATTTAATAAAATTATTCAAAGTGATCTTTCATTTATTATTACTAGTGGGGTCAATATCGAATTATTTCAAAAAGTAATACAGAAGCAACAACAAAAAATAAAATTGTTAAATGATTTATCTATAAATTTAATGGATAATGATAAAGACCATAAATTTTATGATGTATATGAATTGAAAGAAGCCGATAAAGTATATCCTTCAAGAATGATTAATCTAAATAAAATCAATTTTGATGACTACCCAAGCACAAATCCCCCTAAAATCAATCTATTCGAAGATGATAATTATCCTAGTGATGGCAAAGAAGCATACGTGATTTTTACTTCTGGCTCTACAGGAAGGCCAAAAGGTTGTTTAATTCACCATGGCGGACTGCATAACTTTTTTAAAAGTCTTGGTGACACTTTAAAAATAAAAGATAGTACAGATACATCGTTATGGAGTACTAACATCGATTTTGATCCAGTTATAGGGGTGCCGTGTTTTACTTTTATCTGTGGTGGATCTTTATATATTGCGAATGACAAAGAGCTTAGTGATGCTGAAGAATTTTTTAAATCTTGTGAACAGCAACAGATTAATATCATGTTAATGGTACCAACGCTTGCTAAAAATATTTTGGGACCTGCTGAAAAGTATCTGAGCCAGATAAGAAATCTTCGTATGATGTTTACTGGTGAAAAAATGGATAAAGATTTACTGCGTTCTTACGGTAAAATTGTCATTAAGAATGGCGGTGGCATATATAATGCATACGGTCCAACAGAAGGGCCAATAGGTTTAACAATGACACCAGTCAAAATCCCCGTTACTGATGATGAGCTATCTAATCTGATAATCAGTATCGGTAAAGCAATTACAGGTCGTGAATATCATTTAGCTAAACTGTTTACGGATGAGCAATCACCCAAAATAAGGGTCGCGACTGGAGACGAATATTTACCTGCAGTTAAAGCCAGCAGCAATGTTGAAATCACGATCGGAGAATTTCAAGACAAAGATCAAGAGGGTGAAATTATTTATTCTAGCTCGGGTTTTGTTGGCTATTTAAATGATAGAGAAGCAACCATAAAACGTCGTATAAAAGTAAATGGTAAATATTACTGGCGTACTGGTGATAAAGCACAATTTATCTATTCCCATGATCAAAAATACTGCGATTATGAAGGAACACCATTACTTAAATATATAGGTAGAATTGACAATCAATTAAAAATTGCAGGTGTTAGAATTCAACCTGAAGGTATCGAAGTACTACTCGAAGAATTAAAAGAATATGTGAGCAATGCAAGAACAATTGTTTTAAAACAATTAAAAGTCAGTTCCCAACACACCATTCAATATCAATTACCCAGAATTATCTCTTTTTATGTAAAAAAGCGAGAGGATGCACATGAAATATTAAGCAGTGGATTACGCCAATATTTACAAAATGCCACAGGTAGAAGTGTACCCTGCCATTATCTTATACCCGTTGATTCTTTACATAACGCAGGGAGTCCAAATGGAAAATTTAAAAATGATGAGATTATTGAAAAATTTAAAGATAAAATTATAAACGTTGTTGGAATTCCCATAATAAGTCAGATAAAAACATTGGAAGTTATATACAGCGGCATCAAAAATATTATTAAAGATATAATGTCATTTGAAGACAATTTTATTCAAAAACATAAGGACACTGCTCTGAGCGACTTAGGGATCAGTTCTCTTGAATTAATTTTGTTTAAAGAACTTCTTTGTGAATCTAAATTATTAGCAGATGATTATGAAAAAAGTGCTGTTATTTTTGATCAATATAATAAAGAATTTATCCAGGATGGTCTCAGCATCACTGATTATTCAATTAGCAAAATTGCTCAACTTATATATGAATATCACGACGATAAAAATATTTTAATAAAAATCAAAGAAGGTGATTTGGATTATCCAATTTATTTTATTATTAATGAAAATCAAATTAAAGATAAAAATATAATAGAATTTCAACAAAAAATATGCGTCTTAGTTCCTGAACAATGCCCCGTTTATCTTATTAAATCATCTAATATTTCTCAATGTAATAATGATTATATTGTGGCTAAAAGACTATCTCGTATCATTAAACAATCACAACAGACAGGCCCATATTATGTATGCGGATATTATTTATCAGATAAACTACTTAATCAATTAAGCCCATTGCTTAATAATCTGTCAGAGCAAAGGGGTTTATGTTGTGGCGTTCATGAAGAATATGATGACCCAAAAAATATAGTATCATTATCAACTATAAATATTTACAATCTTACGCAACTTAAAATAATAATTATTAAGCAACTTGATGAGGATTTGCAAAAATCAATCGCAAAAAAGAAATTACAAATAAAAAAACGATATTCAGAATTATTTAGAGATAAGCAACAATTAAATGAATTAGGCCAAAATACTATCACCTATATAATGGATAAGTTAACAGATACAAAAATATTTTTTGTTATAGGTCGCACAGGTATAGGGAAGTCAATCCTAATTAAGCAAATCTTAAAAGTTTTTGCAGAACGAACCGATTTTTTCATGATTCTGGTTGATGTGACCGTTAATCTAAATAATTGCTTATCACATTCCTTACTACAAATGGGGTTTACATTAGCCGAGCGTGAATATTTAAAGAAACAAAAAGTTGTAATAGTTTTTAATGGACTAAACAAACTAAGTGATAGCCAGGTTGAAAATATAATAATTCAAAATAAATTAAACGAATGGCATCATTCACATTTTATAATTTCTTTCGATGCCAAATTACATAATTCATTATTTTATTGTAATGCATTCACTCAACATTTTAATAAAAACACCCATCACATTGAGACAATTCAATTAGATCACGAACTTAAAATACGTCAGCAAATACATATAGATGACTATTTAAAACAATGGTTTTTACAACAATATGATCTATATCCTGCATCTATTTATTTTACTAAAACGCAATGGTTGATTTACATGTATCAGTATTGTCACCTGCTGGCATCTCATATGAAAAGCGATCGACGAATAAAAATAGATAATTTGACAACGGATCAATTTTATAAACAACTTGATGGTGATATTATAAAAAATAAATTAGATTTACCAAAATATCTATTTGATTTCAATGATATAATAACTCGATATTTGTTTATTACAGCACCTATTCAGCGTATATCTACTACAGAAGGTGATTTTATAGAATTTATCGATGAACACGTACACGCATATTTCAAAGCTTACATAGCTGATCCAACTGTACTAACGATAGTAGAACAACCTGAATCTCATAAAGTTTCAATAAATGATCGCAATTTATTTGAAAATATTCGAATTTATAATTTAGGTGCATCGAAACAACCATTATTTCTATTACCACCTATTTCAGGTGAATATGCTTATAAAGATTTGGCAACACTACTGGATAATAGTCAGCCAATTTATGAATTCCAGCACCCTGCGTTAAGTACGCAGAATTTAATTTATACCAATATTGAAGAACAAGTTAATTATTATGCACAATCTATCCATGAGATATACCCATCAGGGTCAATTTCTGTAGTTGGATGGTCATTTGGTGGGTGGCTAGCCGTTAAGGTTGCTAAAGTATTAGTATCTAGATTTAATCGAGAGATAAATTATATTGGTATTATTGATACACCTGGCTCATTGATATGGAAAGATATATCAATTAAGGATTATCATGCCATTCTAATACAACGCCTTGCATGGATAATTGATAAGGGCATAATCGAAAAGCTAGATAATTCACTTCATCAAGACAATTTATCAAGTAAAGAAGCCCTGAAATTAATTCTTAATCAACTTTTAAGCGAATTTCGTGATATTAATATCATCAGCCAGCTAAATGAAAAAACAAATAATCCATCTAATGTCATACAATTAACAGAACTGACGATTAATAAGATAATATCAACATTAAATCAATTTATTGAAAAACAAAAAGCTTCATTAGCGATGACATCTAGCTTAAATCAAATTCTTAAAATCATAAAAATTATTTTGTCTAATTTAAGAGCAAGTATTGATCCGGCATTCGACATAATGATGGCTGAATACAATGAACATAGCGATCACATACATTTTTATTTAGCAGATAAAGATGATATCAATTATTATAAAACATTTTATTCTGGCAATGATCAAAACATTATCGGCTGGCCCTGTGACCAGTTAATAAAGGATCGCTTGAAAATCATTGAGGGAGCTAATCATTTTACATTGTTAAAAGATGAAAAGTATTCAAGCAAGTTAGCAAAGGCAGTCAGTGAAGATCTATCCTATTGTCAAACACCAGCTACAAAATCACATACAAATGAGATAATCAAAAAAATCTGCGAACATAAATTATTTGAAGAATTTTCTCAATATATTCAATCTGATTGTTACTTATTTGACAGCAAATATCGATCACCATTAATTGATGAGATCAATATGGCGATTACTTCATTCAATCGTTTAATTATGCTGCTAGGTGAGTCTGGATTAGGTAAAACAACTTTTTGTAAATATTTTCACGATGAATTAAGTCACAAATATCTTTCAGAAAAATCATCATATATCCCAATTTACCTTATCAGTTCTGATCAACCAGAGCGCACAATAAGACATTATTTTATACAACAAGGTTTCAGCATTTATCAAATTGATAACGTGTTAAAAAAAGATAAATTTATTTTTATTTTCGATAGAAGCGACGCTGGCATTTATTTTGATGCAAAATCTTATGATGACATATTAAAAAATTGGCCAAATGCGAAACTCATTTTAACAATGCAGCCTAAATATTATTCGGAGGTAGAGGAAAAGAAAATTGTATCTACTATGGTGAAAGTATTCATTACAGATTTTAGCAATGTTCAATGTGAGCAATATAAGCAAGCAACATTGAGATCAAATAATATAGCCAGTTTTAACCACGTTGTATCCGATATTCCTGATGAAGTACTCGCTAATCCAATGACATTATCAATGTTAGTCAATTTATTTAATGAATCACAACTTGATAGTGCGTTAGATAAAAGTTTTAAAGCGTTATCTTCAAGAACAGATGTTTATAATAAATTTATAGAGAATATGATACAAAAAGAATGGATGACAACTAAGCTCACATGGGAGATTTCTCAGACTATTCAAGAAAATACTATGAGAAAATCTGCTATAGAGATCGCTAAATTAATTGCATTATATATGTATAGAGAAAATAAAAACTTTATTAAATATAATACGTTCAACAAACAGATATTATTATTTAATCCTAATATTATTCATTCGGCCAAAGATCATCATTATAATTTATACCAATGTGAATTTATTTTTAGCTTGCCACGCATAGAAATAGAATTTGCTCTTCGCGCATTACCTATTTCCTTGCAAAATAATGAGATTAAATTTAACCATCAATCATATCTCGATTATTTTTTTGCATTAGCTTTATTTGATCTATTATTCAATTATTTTACTGCTAAAACTATTTCTTGTGCGCATATGATTGATTGTCATCTAAATATGATACAGATCACTCGAAACAGCAGTGTTTTGGATTTTCTCGTGAATTTAATTAAAAGTTCTCTTCATGAAGAAGCTTTATTGAAATATATGATTAATATTGCAAAAACTTCCATTCCGCAATATCGATATCAATTGCGCAATCTTGTATCGAATTTTATTACTGTTGCCGTTAAAGTCTCACCCAATATTATCGCTAATGAAAATTTAACGGGTATTTATTTGCAATATGCAGATTTGTCTGACTGTAATTTGACACGTACTTGTTTAGAGGATGCGAGTCTTAAAGGTACATTAATGCGAAGAACACTACTAAATCACGCCATCATTGATGATGCTGATGTGACAGACGTAGATTTTGGTATACTGCCTTCCTTAATTGGTCATGATGGTAGAATTTTACACATATCAGCTTCTTCTGATGGAAAATACCTTGCATCTTCATCTGGAAATGAAATGGAATCATTTCGAATCTGGGAGGTTAATCAATATTCCTGCTTAAAAAAAATTAATGCAGGGCATACTATAAAGGCCATGAGCTTTATTCCAAATAGCTCACTGTTAATTGTTGCAGGTGATGATGATTGTCTGATGGTTTGGGATGTTGAAAAAAAGGCAATTACAAAACGATATTGGGGAAATTTTTCAAATATTGCTTTGCATGGTTTATCAATTTCAATAAATGGTAAATGGTTAGCATTAGCAAAACAAAAAACGCCACAAAAAGTATTATTAGAATTTTATGATTTATCAACAGAAAATTTTGATATTTTTTGGAAGCATGAACTCAGCATTTCAGAAGATCACTTCAATCACTATAGATTAATATTTTCTCATGATAGTAATAAATTTATCTTTATAGGAAATGACGTAGCAATTCATTTATTCGATATGAATAAACAAAAGCCACTTCACACCATTGCTACCAAAAAAAGATATATCTTAGGGGCAGTTTTTTCAGCTGATAATCGACAGATATTAACGTCATCTTATTATCACCCTGAAAATACTGCTAATGCAGGAATAAGCTTTTGGGATGTTGCTACCGGAGAATTAAAAAAATTTATCGACTGTGAAAATAAAATTGATGATGGCTCACGAGTATTAGTTATTATTCCAGATAAACCCTGGGTAGTATTTAATGATAGACGGGGCGTTATTTACCTATTGGATATTAATCAAAATAAAATTATTCAAACATTTCATCAGCATCATTCACTTATTTTAAAATTAATTATTATCAATTCATTAAAGCTCCTCTGTTCAGCAGGCCAAGACGGTATAATAAATATATTTCCATATGAAAAAATCGAACATACCTTAAAACGTTCAATGCTTCAACCAGCGGAAGTAACAGCGGTTTTTTATAATAGTATCTCTAAAACAATTATATCTGGATTGTCAGATGGGTCGATTCAAGTTAGAAATAGTAAAACTGGGGCTTTATTAAAAACTTTACATAAACATGTTTTAGATATTAATGTTATTGTTTTTTCTCCATCTCAGAACATTTTTATTTCCGCCAGTGCTAGTGGTGATTTATTACTATGGGATAGCAAAACATTAAAATTTATTGCTCAACTTGTTAAAAATAAAAGCATGATTAATGCGGTAATATTCTTAGATGATCATCATCTGATGACAGGAAGTCTTGATGGTATTATACGTTGTTATGATCTCAATACACTAACCTGTTATAAAGAAATCAAACATCCTAATAAAGCAAAATTGAGTGGTATTAATTGTTTGGCTATTTCGGCTGATCAAAAATATTTATTATCTGGCAGCAATGATGGTTTTATTGCTATGTGGAATTTTAGAAAAGGTCGTTTGATATTTGAATGTCAATCTCATACAAGAAGTGTCAGTAGTGTTGCTTTTCCTTGTGATGAAAAAACATTTGCCTCTGGTGGGTATGATAATTGCGTGAATTTATATCCCTTTGACAAAAGGGAGTTTGATAATGATAATTTGGATATACAACAATTGTTCCATAAACGGGTTAAACAATTTAATCTCCATTTTGGAGAAGTTAGCCAGGTATTTTATTCATCCGATGGTAAGCAATTAATCTCCTCTAGCCATGATGGTTTTATTTATTTTTGGAATATCGAAGAAGGCACGCTGTATCAGGAAATATCTGGTGATAATAGTCCAGTAAGTTGTATTTACTCTCATGATAAAAATTATATTATTTCAGGCCATATGAACGGCTCAATAAAATTCTGGGAATTAAATACTTCTCCAGTATCTAACAATAGCGATTTAAATGCAGAGAATCTCAATAAAAAAGAAAATTCAAAATTAATTTGGTCAATAAATCATGACTTTTCTGCTGAAAATTTAAAGTATAAATTTGAAAACTTTTCAGACAATAATAGTAAATTACTTGAACAACACTCAAAAAAGGAAAAAGGTATTGAATCTCTAAGAGGTGCATTAAAAAAAGCGCATTATACAATTACCTCAGAAAGAATAAATGATATGCTCTCTAGTACAGTAACATTTTTGCGTACCATGCAGGAGCGTCAGCAAATAGATCGCCATGTACCAGTAAAAGAATGGTTATTAAAGCGGGAAGCCGTAGTTTATTGCCGTAATTTTTTAGAAAATTCTGGTAATTATGAAGCAGCACTTCTTTGGGATAAAACCGGCATATCAAATATTTTTACAGAGCGACGTGTTATTGAAGACCAACAATTTTATAATCCAGTAATATTATCGCAGCGATTATTAACATATATTAAATCCAATCAACTTGTAAAGATATTATATCGACATGGTGTTTCTCTTAATCAATATATTTCTCCATCACCATGCAATAGTTTGCATCTTGCAATTTATCATAGAAATCTAAAATTAATGCATTATTTATTGAATTGTGGTGCTGATCCAAATTATGAAACAAAATATGATAAACTTACACCCGTGGTTATGGCAATAAATGCAGGATTTCTTGATGGATTAATACTTTTACAACAGTACGGCGCGACTTTAAACAAGGCTACAAGCCTTAAATTGTTGCCTATCTATCTCAGTGTAGAAAAAGGGCATGTTGATATAGTGCGATATTTGCATAAACAAGGCATTGATATTCATTCTATTTCTTTCCAAAATAGAAAACTTTATCTTTTACATCTTGCAGCAATCAATGGTCACTTATCCGTTGTAAAATATTTTTTAGAACAGCAAATGGGTGTAAATCAACAAGACTCAGATGGTGATACAGCATTAAATTTATCCCTTTATTATAGTCATATAGATATCGCTGATTTACTGATAAAACATGGCGCTAACGGACAATTATCTAATATCAAAGGTGGCAAGCCATTAACTTCTGCCGTTCAAAAAGGGCATATTGAGCTAGTGAAACACTTCTTACAATTTGAAAAAACAGTGGATGGTAATTTGCCAAGTGGCATTACTTATCTAATGGTTGCGATTTCAAATAATCAAGAGCAGGTAGCAAAATTTCTCATTGATCGCGGCGCGAAAATAAGAGTCACTAACGCATCAGGATTATCACCTTGGCATTTAGCGTGCCAACAAGGATTTGTAGATATATTAAATCTCATTTTAGATAAGGAACCTGGTTATTTTACTGGTGATCAGCTATTTTTTGATATAATGTCTCGTGTCTTGGAAATGAATAAAGCAAAAGACTCCTCTGATCCAAACCACCGAGAAAAAACTGATGCATTTTTAAAACGATTAATTCCATTAATGAAAAACATCAGCTTTCAATACCCACAAACAAAAAATACACTATTGATATTATTTATTACTTACAATCGCTTGAATTTAGTGAAGCAAGTTTGTAAACCAAATAATATTAATTTGGCTAATAATGAAATGATGACCCCCTTGATGAGCGCTGCACTAGAAAATTGTATTGAAATAGTAGATTATTTATTGCAACGAGGGGCCAATACTGCTAGCCAATATAAAGACGGAGATACAGCATTATTAATTGCAGCTCTACGAGGATTAAAATCGATAGTTCAATTAATTTGTAGACATGATGATAGCACTATCAATGTACCTGATTTACAAGGCATTACTCCGCTAATAGCCGCAGCTCAAAATGGACACACAGAAACGGTTGAATTGCTACTGCAATATAAAGCAAAAGTAAATACTGCTACATATAAATGGAAAACAACCGCTTTGATGACTGCTTGCGAAGAAGGCCACTTGGATGTGGCATCTCTGCTAATTGCAGCTCAAGCTGATTTAAATCAAACTAATTCAGAAGGCGCTACGGCATTACACTCTGCCATTAATAGAGGGCAACTCCATATCGTTGAGAAACTGTTACAATATCAAATAGATTTAAATAAACAAACAAATAAAAATCAAACACCTTTATTTATAGCTGCGTTATATGATCATAAAGAAATATTTGTTAATTTACTTAAAAAAGGAGCTCATCTTGAAATTCATACATCTACTGCTCGAGACTTACTTGATTTGCAGTTAAAGATGGATGTAACAGCAAATCTTATCGTTTTTCAATGTCGACGTATTTTAGAATATCTTGCTAATAACGGTTATCAAAATGAACTTAAAAAATTAATTGAAATCAATTTTACATTTGTCAATCATTCAACTTTACGAAGGAAACCACCTGAATTAGCCATTAAGACTTTACAGGGTTTAGAAATTATTAGCAAAATATTATATGTGAATAATCACATAGATGCTTCTGCCTTTTTACAATATTACCTTAGAATAATTTCACTCTATTCACATTATACAGATGCAAATAAAATTATTGCTATTTTGAAAAAAATAGAATTGGTGGTTGATTCAAAAGAAGTTGAAAGACATCCAGTTACCATTCAGATTAATAAAGAATTAACAAAATGGCAGGAAAACCCATCATTAATTAATCAGGTAAGAGATAGTACCGTGCTAACCAATAATGGTCAAACATCGTCTGCAAATGTATTAACTAATGCAATTCAAGACGATGATGAAGAAGAAGATGAAGATGATGATTCTATTGAAGAAATATCCAATAGCAGAAATACACCACGTTAAGAGATATCAGGCAATATCAAATAAGAAATATGATTGCATGATATGGTGAATAGTAGAATGTAAAGTAAAATATATTGTATATGTTTTATAAATCAATATTTGACACGATTTCCAATCGAGAGTTACAACCTAATTTTATTTTAATATTATTAATATATTCTTCCACTGTTCTGGGGGAAAGATTTAATTCTCGAGCAATTTGCTTGGTAGTGTAGCCTTGATGTAAATATTTGATACATTCAACTTCTCTTTTGGAGAAAACAACGTTTTTTTTATATTTTGAATTTATTAACGCTTTTTGCTGATGAGTAGTGATCGTCGTTGATGGCTGAAATGATGATTTAAATTCAGCTAATACAACACTTGAGAAGTCCTTATTAGAAAATATTTGATTATCTAATATAAAATTTTTGTAATTATTTGTATCTAAATTAATAGGCATTACTGTTGCAAAACCACCTAAGGCAGTTTTTTCACCGTTTTGATTATATAAAAAGAACGATTGATCATAGACAGATTTAATATCTCCATTAGGAACTATAATTTGGTAAACTGATTTCAGTAACTCAGTGTTTTGTAACATTGTGTCAATAATACTAACAGGATCATCATTAACAACTGTTGAATTCCATGACTGAGGATGTTCATATAAGGTCTCACAATTTCTTTCCCAGAGAGATTCATAAGCTTTGCTTACATAAAGCTGCCTCTTACAATCTACTGTTCGCAACCAAAATACAAAGTTGGGATTCATTTCCAATAATGAAAATATCGCATTTAACGCTTGTGGAGAAAATCGAGTAATATCAGACACTTGGCTGCATCCAAAGTTATCCATGAATATAATGACGTATTGAAGAATTTGAACATTATCATTGATTAACTCAATTGACAATATGCAATCCCGTAATATTACGGGATTAAATTCATGTCTGCTGTTAGGCTTCGCTGACATATCTGGATGTTTGACCATATTACTAAAAATGCGACAAGTCTTTGATCTAAATTTTTTCTCTTAATTATTTCTTAATGTTAAAATAGTGTAATAGTAATTTTTGAAAAGGCTGCACTATTTATGCATATATTTAAACAGGGTCCTGGAGCAGATAACGGTGGCAATGACGAAAGAAAAAAAGATTTATTGGATCTCTTTTCGGCGCCATTCACATATTGCTCTGAGCAGGAAAAACGTATCTTAAATGTTCCTGGTGCCAAAACCCTCAGTTACTATTAAGCAATCTTTGCTAGAGCTGGAGCAGATTCAATAAAGCTGTTAGTAAATTATCATAAAGCAAAATTGGCGCAAAATGACATTACTTGGAATTGTTCTGTTATGTAATATGGGCAAACACTTATTGATGAATTCAATCGTTTGTTAAATATTCAACTTGAATTAGGAGCCTCTTATAGAATACAGCTACTACTACAACAGCTGTCACATTTTACCAATATCGATATTAAAGTTACTTGGGAATCATCAGGTAATGTTTTAAGTTTCGCGTTATTTGATGCTGCAAATAATTCGCTTTATAAACACAGACTGTTACCTACTTTTAAAGAAGCAAAAGTAAATAATGCCTGCATTCAAGATTTGAATTATACCGAGGAAGTGATTCAATATGGTGAACTAACTTGCCCAATTATTTCTTTTTTGTTAGCAAAGAATTTGAGCAAAATTGTCGACCTTCATGAGATGCTTGTAAAAAATAATCCAAATGATGGTCCAATTAGATGGCAGAATTTACCCAATCATTTTATTTTAATGGGGTAACTCCATTTAAGAGATGCCTATCTTCGCAGGGTATATCTCATATATTTGATGATTAATTATTTGTTGAGTTACGTTTTTGTAAACATTGTTTTAAAAATAATGGAAAATCAAAAATTAATAAATGTCTCCAAGTAGTCATTAGGAAATCGTTATATTTAGATCAAATGAAGCATTAAAATTCTTTCAAAAATTGTATGCAATAGAAAAACAAGCCAGAGAAAATCAATACACACCACAAAGACGTTATAAATTAAGAAATAAAGATGCGCCTCAAATATGAGATGCCTTTAAAAAATGGTTAGAACATCATCTGCCCAAAGTGCCACAGCAACATAAAATTGGACAAGCAATTCAATACACATTAAAAAATTGAAGTGAATTAACTAATTATCTCAAAGACGGTCGAGTCGAAATAGATAATAATTTAATTGAAAATGCAATTAGACCATTTGCAATTGGTCGCAAAAATTGGTTATTTCATAGCAGTCCTGTTGGTGTAAAAGCAAGTGCTATTCTTTATTCGTTGATTGAAACATGTAAGATAAATCAATTCGAGGCCTGCAAATATTTTTGCACAATGTTAAATAAAATATGTTTGTGCAGATCTGATGATGATTTTAGAAAATTATTGCTGCAGTTTATTCATATTAAACAAAAAGTGGATTATTATATGTTTATCGCTTAATTAAAGGGTCAATAAAATGAACGAAAAAATTGTATAAACGATCTATAGCATAGATAAAAAAAATAGGGTCGATTTCATCCAGAAATCAAATGGTACTTTCTATTTTGAAGAAGAACATTTTAGTGAAGATCCTTTAGAGATGTACTGGATATCGGTTTATGCTCAATTTCAAACCATTTGTGACTCTCTTGATACAGCAATTCGCGAAGCGAAAGGTAGAATTAATTGGTTAGAAGAACAGTGGGACCAAATCGAGCACTAAATTCATGTAGTGATGTATTTGATTAAACGCTTAATATGCAACAACCATATTCCAATTTAACACCCGTCGCAGAAAATCATATTGATGTACTTAAACAAAACCAACAACACAAAAAAACCACCCTCATTAGCACGCGATTTTACACAATATGTCAGTCTTTATTACAAGAAATAATGAAATGCTCAGGATATGCTATGACAAGAATTTCCACAGAAACACAAATTCCTTTAATTACCTTATGACGCTTACAGTACAACTAATCAAATTGTCACTTGCGTGATTTTTTAGATATCAACATGGATATACATGTAGAACTATTTACGTTTTGTGAGTCTCGTTGAAGTCTCACGATGTACTTATGATTTAATATGATGGTGGCAATTTTTTCCGCAGCGCTTTCATTCGGATGAGTCATGATACACCTAGATACAGAATGAATTAAAATTATAATGGAAAATTATTGTACACATGAAGAGTGATTAGCTCAAGCGCAATAGGGGCATTCCATGAGAAGTCTATTGTTCATTGCATTTTTTTGATTACGTTCAAATAATGCGTGATTTTTGCATGACTGAGTAGTGCATTGTTATGCATTTTACCGCAAAATGTAATGGGTATCCCGCGATAAATATTCATAAAAACAAAAAGTTATATCGTATCCGTTCGGCTAAGTGCGCCTCACGGAATATATAATTTTAATAACTGAATTTTATATGCTCTTCTAATATTTTTATCACTTCAGCTTCTTCAAAAAAATAGTATTTATGAATACCGCTCCTCTTGATTCAACAGATTCTTCCCTTATTTTTTCAAAACCGAATTTTTCAAAAAATCCTGATGCAGTGATGCTAACACTAGAATTTAATTCTTTTATC
>JAJYDF010000015.1 GCA_021777765.1 Pseudomonadota bacterium
CTTTCTTCAATATTTTTATCTGCTATTCTTTCTGATTTTAATATCCTTATTTCGTTATCCATCCTTTTCATACCCTAATAATAATAAGAGCTTGATTTTATATCAAAAATTGTGGGTAATTAAAAGGTTAAGCGGACGCTTACCTTGCACTCGATAAAATTCAGGGTTTTGGAAAGCTGCGATTTTTTTAATTTGGTTAATTAAATTAGGTAATAATTCATTGGTGGGCACATATATCAAGTTAGATAATACTAACTCAATTGATGAAGGTAACTTATCATCAATTTTTGGATAATTGGTTACATGATTAGTCGACACCCATGGATCTAATTTTTCCTCATCTGTTTGGCTAATTCTTATATCAAACAAATTATCATGTTGTTCAAACTGTTCTAGCAAAGATGTGATTTCATGTTGTGTCATGGGGCATATCGAAGCTAATAATTCCCATGGATTAGTATAAGGTTCTAGCTTTTCATTTAGGAAAATACTATTCCCATTCTTTCGACGATTACCTTGCAATGGTAAAGCAATTAAATTACCAAATCCTCCTTTGGGTAAAGTATCTTGATTTGGAAATAATCGGTCAAAAGATTCCATTCGAAGCGTACGACACTCTTGCATAGTTCGGGAAAGTAACGCGGTTCCTAAAGAACGCGCCAATCGAGCAGATATTGAGTCTGCAAAAAAAATCCAAATATGTGCACCATTGCCTGATTGGGATCTTTCAAGCACAGCAGGAATTGAAAAAGTTTGGCATATTTTGAGAAATGCAATTGCATCCTTTTTCCATGAATTTTTATCAAAATCAATAGCTAGAAAATAACATGTTTCATCTAAGTTTAATGGGTAAACCCCAATAAATTTCTTACCTATAAGATGGTCGTAAAGTACCTGATCAGTAATAGGTAACCATTTACTATTCGGGCATTCGCTACATTTAATTTGTGGTTTACGACAAACCCTTCTATCCCACTCGTTAGCACATGCCGGTGAATATCCAGCACGATCATTTTTACTTTCCCATCGCAAAGCATAAGCATCTTCTCGTCCACGAAATAATTTGCGAAAAAGTTTAATTTTTTCTTGTGGAGATGTGGTTGTTGCAGTTTCTATTCGGTTATCAGAGCTGAAATTATTGTAATCTTCCGTATTTGTAGAACAATCTTTGATAGTATCGTTCAATGAAGTATTACCATTTCTTGATATAGTTTCTGAAGATTTTTCAAAATGTTTTGTATGTATTAAAGTCTTATCTGGGGGTATTTTATTATTTAGCATCGATGGTTTTTGATAATGAGAAATTTTCAATAACTTTCGTAGGTATAAATTTTCTTTCACTAGAAGATGACATTTCGTTTTAAGCTCTGATAAATTTAACTTCTCTAAATCATCATCAGACACGCTTATCGAGCCTCTTTAATTTTTTCTTCTTGGGTTTCATTTGATTTGATTGCATGACAAATTCTGTATTTAATTCCGCCTCGATCTCAGCAATTGTTGGTAAATTTGTTTTTAATTTTTTAGGCAAGACTTTGGATAATTCAAATTCTGAAATCCCCATCGGCTTATTCACATCTCGCAATGCATATTCTGCAATAACGCGATCTTTTTTTTCACAAAGCAACAAACCGATAGAAGGATTGTCTTGCGGCATTTTTAAGAAATCATCTACGGCTGAAAGATAGAAGTTTAATTGACCAGCATCACGCGGATGAAATTCACCCCGCTTAATTTCGATCACGACGTAGCAATGTAATCTAGTATGATACATTAATAAATCGATTTCATATCGTTTATTTGATACTTGTAACGGGCAGTGTGTGCCATATAAAGCAAATCCCTGCCCCAATGTCATTAGAAATTGTTTAACATGATTCAATAACCCTTGATGAATTTCTTTCTCGTGTGCATCTTCACCAACAGTTAGAAAATGAAATTTATATGGGTCTTTAACAGTTTCTTCAGCTAGGCTAGATTGAGGGCTTGGAAGCTTCAGATGAAAATTTGTTGTTTTTATTTTATTATTTCCTTTTGTTTCATATAATTTTTCCCTAATTTGTGCCAAAAGAGTTCGATATGACCAACCATGCTGTAGAGTCTGTTGTGCATACCATAATCTTTGTTGAGTATTTTTTACCTGTTCTAATAGAACCAAATTATGTGTCCACGGTAATTGTCCAGGCAATGCCTGGACAATTTCAAAAGTAGGATAAGCCTGAGCAAACTTCCTCATGCTGTTCAAATTACTGCGTGAAAATCCTTGCGAATTTGGGAAACTTTTTTTTAAATCATTCGCTAATGCTTCAATCAGCTTATCGCCCCAGCTTGATACTTTCTGTTTTTCAATAATCAGATGACCAATTTCCCAATAAAATTTAATGACTTCAAGATTAACAACTAAGGCTGCTCTTAATCTTGCATTTTTAATTCGTTTTTTTATTTCTTGCAAAAAGTTTTTATAGTCTTGATTCACCTGTAAAGAAAGTTTTTGAGTAGCATTATCATTTTTCATTCACATACGCCTTCTATATTGATTATGTTATGGTGATATATAAACATATATTGTTGTGGGTTTATTCACAAACACACAATAAGTGGAATTATTATACTACCTATGGTTATTGTCAAAGAATCACTCTTATCCAATCATTATCGCAATCCAGATTATCTCGATAATAATCAAATCAAGAAGTTAATCTATAAAGGATAAGAACCAAGTTTTTTCCAACTCATGGAATTTTTCCTTTCATTAATTAGGAAAAAGAATTTTATCTGTTAATTTCTTGTCTAAATATTAAATATAAATTATTTCTTTTGCCATCTAATTATATAAAATTAGTACCGTACTCTGGAAATATTGATTTTTACAAAAAAGTTGAATTTAAAATCAATTAGTTAGATAGCAATATTATCGCGTCACTACGGAAAACCGTAGTGACGCGATTCAAATCAAGATAAAAACAAATAATAATGAAAGATAGTTGTACAAAACATTTTGTAAGATTAAATGCTCTGATTGATGAAAAAAATTTGATTATAAATACACAACAGTATGTTATTTCAATTCTAGAAGTAATTTGAGACATAAAAAACCCGCCCTGGTTCGCATTGTTAAGAGGCGTGGCGGGTGTTGTTGAAGTAAATATAACAAAATTTATTTAGCATCGCTATATAAGGCAAAAATCTTAAAAAATTAAATGAACCTTATCGGCTAAGAGAATTATTGACATAATAATTGCACCTAATCCGAACAATTTAAAGTCACTTATAAGCTTTGCCCAGAATTGTCTTCTGTATCTGTAATCATCGACTAACTCGTTAAGATGGATTTCAGTAACGATTAATCTTTCAGTAAGAGAGTTAATTTCTGATCTTAACCCATTGATGTCATCATTGATTACGCTAATTGGGTCGTGCATAAATTTTTCGCTTCTTTTCTTGAAATCTGATGTGTTGATTACATTATTGTACATAGTGAACGCCTCCGAATTGATTTAAGTATTTTTTAATTCACCCTCATTCGCTTTCGGCACCTTCTCCCGCAAGCGGGAGAAGAAAAAAAAATGAGGTCTCAAATATAAACAGAATTAACAAAAGAAAGTAAAAATAAAAAAATTTAATAAATTGAAAGTAGCAATATCAACGAAGTAGCAATAATAAAAACATTTGAATTTAAAAGCAAATTTAACAATAAAATGTCCGCAGTGACGTAATTTAATTCTGTTTTTTACTTAATTAAATTCAAAGATTGAAATTTCCCGTTGACAGATGAATTAATTAAATTATTATGACTTTAATAGTCGGTGCTTTGCGCGACTTAAACCTGCAAAGTAAGTCAGTTCTTCGCATGTGAAAACCTCTGACGCAATGAAAGTTGTGCATGCGTACTTGTGAATTTATGCAAGTATTTTTCCATATATATATTTCAAAAAATGAAATATATGAATTGGTGTTAACAACCAATTCTTCATCATTAGGATATTTTTTATCCAGACTAATGCTGTCTTTTATTAGATAGTTTTTAGTCTTTAATACTTTATGTGGCATTAATTGATCACATAGCCGCGTTTTATTTTAAAGCGCAGCTTTATGTCGTTATTGCTTGAAATAATCCTCATGATCATTTCAAGGCAATTATTTTGTTTGTTTAAAATTTTCTAACAAAAAAAATTTATAACAAATAAAATTTCAATGCTCTTATAACAATAAAAAACGATCCCAAAACATCGTCTCTTTGCAATGTATATTGCAGTTTACTGTTCCACGGCACAGTAGATTGAGACGTTAACACTAAGCAAAAAAATTGCCGCTAGTGGGATCACGAATCCAATAACAAAAATAACAATGGAGACAAATATGAGTATAAAAAATGATCTCAAGTATTCGATAACAATATTACTAAAACGCAATAATGAAGGTTCTTATTCAACACAAGCGACTCGTAGACAAATATTAGCTAGATTTGCTAATGATTTAGTAAAATTGGGATATGGTTTACGTGATATTCGCAATCTAAAAAGAAAACATATTGATGCGGTTGTACAATCTTGGCAGCAAAATAAATTAAGCCCCTCTACGTTAAAAAATAGAATGTCTGTGTTACGTTTTTATGCGAAAAAATTAATAAACGCAACATTATCTCTACTAATGATGATTTAAAAATTCCTAAACGCCAATATGCCTCTGTAACCAATAAAGCGCTATATAATCCTGATTTTTCAAAAATCAAAGATAAAAATATTTATGTTTCTCTACAATTACAACGTGTATTCGGTTTAAGACGTGAAGAATCATTAAAAATTAAACCACATTTAGCGGATAAAACTTCCACTCTCGAATTATTGCCATCTTGGTGTAAAGGTGGTCGTGGTAGATTTGTGCCAATTCGTACAGATGAGCAACGCTATTGGTTAGATCAAGCAAAGGAAATTGCTGGCACTTTCAGTAATTCCCTTATTCCGCAAAATAAAACCTATGTACAACATTTATTTGTTTATGAAAAACAAGTTAATCGCGCAGAAATAAAAAATCCACACGGTTTGCGTCATGCTTATGCCCAACAACGTTATAAAGAATTAACTGGTTGGGAATGTCCCATTAATGGTGGCCCTAAATCAAAAGAATTAACACCGGATCAAAAACAAATCGATAAACAAGCGCGATTAATTTTATCCGAAGAATTAGGTCACAGTCGCATTCAAATTACAGTGAATTATATCGGGAGATAATTTATGAATATTTTACCGAGAATAATGCGCTTACGTGATGCGCCTAAATATTTAGGCACGAATAAAAATTATTTCAATTCTACAGTTCGACCTTATCTCACCGAAATTCGAATAGGAATAAAAGGTGTAGGCTTTGATCGGCTGGAATTAGATGAGTGGGTTGCTTATACTAAATGTTCTAGCGGGCGTCCCCCTCAAAGGAGAAAATTATGGGACGCAAATCAAGAAAATCTACCATGTCAGGACTTCACAAAAGAAATGACATCTGGTGGATGGAAAAAATGGTCGACGGCCAGAGAATTAGAGAAAGTACTGGCACACGCGATCGAGCGGAAGCGGAAAGATACGTAATCCATAGACTTGAAGAATTACGCATTGCGAAAGTTTATGGCGTACGGCCTAAGCGATTGTTTCGAGAAGCTGCAATTAAATTTCTCAAGGAACATCAGCACAAGCGGAGTTATCTCGATGATGTTTGCCAAATAAAATTATTGGATAGTTATATTGGCGAATTATTTTTAGAGCAAGTTCATATGGGAAATTTACAATCCTATATTGAAGATCGGCGCAAACAAGATGTTAAAAATCGTACTATTAATAAAGCATTACAAGTAGTTAGACATATTTTAAATTTAGCTGCGAGTGAATGGCTTGATGAATACGGATTAACTTGGTTATTAAATGCACCGAAAATAAAATTGCTTTCTGAAAATGATCGATCTCCACCTTATCCGCTTAGCTGGGAACAACAAGATGATTTTTTTGCACAATTACCTTTGTATTTACGACGCATGGCGTTATTTAAAGTAAATACAGGTTGTCGTGATCAAGAAGTGTGCGGATTAAAATGGGAATGGGAAATTCCTGTAATTGATCTTAATACCAGCGTTTTTGTTATTCCTGGAAAACATACAAAAAATGGACTCGATCGATTAGTGGTATTAAATAATATTGCTAAACAAGTAATTGATGAAGTTCGTGAAGAACATGCAGTTTATGTTTTTACATGTGCGCGTTGGGGTAATCGCATTATTGAAGAAATAAATAATAATGCAAAAATTCCATTTGAAAGACGGCGCTTATTTCAAATGAATAATAATTCATGGCAAAAAGCACGTGTTGAAGTTGGGTTGCCTCATTTACGGGTACATGATTTAAAACACACATTCGGTCGCGGATTGCGATCTGCGGGTGTGAGTTTTGAAGACAGGCAAGATTTATTAGGGCACAAATCAGCGAAGATCACTACGCATTACAGTGTAGCTGAGATTAAAAATTTGATTGATGCGGCTAATAGAGTATGTCAGCGAACGGAAAGTACCTCGGTGTTGGCATTATTAAAACGGAATAAAGTAACCAATGTAGGTGAAGATGCTAAGTTATTTCCTTCTCATACAAATTGGGAGAGGGTGTCACATTGTAAAGGATGAGGGGGTACTTAAAAAAACACCCTCATCCGCCTTCGGCACCTTCTCCCGCAAACGGGAGAAGGAAAAAAAACTTGAGGCACATTTGAATTACCACAAAATTACCACAATGGTTTTTGTGGCTAATGCTAAAAATGCGATAAGTTATTGATTCACAATTGATTAGTTGGTGGGCCCACTAGGACTTGAACCTAGGACCAACGGATTATGAGTCCGCTGCTCTAACCAACTGAGCTATGGGCCCGACAGGGAGGGAACGAAAGTATAGCGTGCTAAAAATAATCTGTCACTGCTGCTCGCCTTCATCCAAGAAACTTTTGAGAATTTCGGAACGGGAGGGATGACGTAATTTTCGCAATGCTTTGGCTTCGATTTGACGGATACGTTCGCGGGTTACATCAAATTGTTTACCAACTTCTTCTAAAGTATGGTCGGTATTCATATCAATACCAAAACGCATACGTAAAACTTTTGCTTCACGCGCAGTTAAACTGGATAAAATTTCGCGCATTGCTTCGCGTAAACCTTCTGCAGTGGCCATATCAACAGGTGATAATTGACTGCTGTCTTCAATAAAATCACCTAAATGGGAATCTTCGTCATCACCAATGGGTGTTTCCATTGAAATCGGTTCTTTGGCAATTTTTAATACTTTGCGCACTTTATCTTCTGGCATATCTAATCGTGCACTTAACTCTTCAGGGCTAGGTTCTTGACCTGATTCTTGTAATATTTGCCGTGAAACACGATTTAATTTATTAATCGTTTCTATCATATGCACTGGAATACGAATGGTACGCGCTTGGTCAGCAATCGATCGGGTAATTGCCTGACGAATCCACCACGTTGCATAAGTTGAAAATTTATAACCACGGCGATATTCAAATTTATCTACCGCTTTCATTAATCCAATATTACCTTCTTGAATTAAATCTAAAAATTGCAAACCACGATTAGTATATTTTTTAGCAATTGAAATCACTAAACGTAAATTAGCTTCAACCATTTCTTTTTTAGCGCGTCGCGCTTTAGCTTCACCAGTAGAAATATCACGATTTAAATCTTTAATTTCGCGCACGGCTAATTTCTTTTCTTGCTCTAATCCAATTAATTTCTTTTGCGCACGTTCAATTGGATCGACAAACTCTTGTAATGCTTTAGCATAAGGTTTTTTCGGGTCGGTATGTGTTTTGATCCAATTTAAATCAATTTCATGACCAGGGAATGATTCAATAAATACTTTGCGTGGCATTTTTGCTTTTTGCACACACAATTGCATAATTAATCGTTCTTGTGCACGCACTTGATCTAACATCAATCGCATTTTACGAATTAATTTATCAAATTGGCGTGGTGCCAATTTAAATTTCATAAAACACTCAGCCAATTCTTTAGTGCGTTTTTCTGTCGCTTTATGATCACGTCCATTCTTTTGTTCTGATTTACATAATTTGTCATATAAATCTTGTAATTCAGCAAAACGTTGTCTAGCTAATTCAGGATCTGGACCAGTATCTAATTCAGAATCAGCATCACCGCCACCTTCACCCTCGCCTTCACCTTCTTCAGATTCAGGAACTTCTTTAGCAGCTCTGCCAACAATTAAAGGTGTTTCTTCAAATTCACCCATCTCTAATTCATTTTCATTAATTGGCACTGACGTATCTTCAGCATCAGCATAACCAATAATAATTTCGCTAAGACGTACATCACCTGAAGCAACACGATTGTAATCTTCTAATAATGCGCCGATGGCTTCTGGATAATGGGCTAATGCATTAAGGACTTGTTGTGTACCCTCTTCAATACGTTTAGCGATCGCGATTTCGCCTTGACGCGTCAATAATTCGACTGCGCCCATTTCGCGCATATACATACGAACAGGATCAGTGGTCCTACCCATGTCACTTTGAACAGAGGCCAATACTGCTGCAGCTTCTTCTACTACTTCTTCATCAGGCGCAGCTTTATCTGCCAAATTCATGAATAAAGTATCCATGTCTGGTGGTACATCACAGACAACAATACCCATTTCATTGAGCATGACAATAATATCTTCGATCTGTTCAGGATCGACGATGTCAGGAAGATGGTCGCTAATTTCCGTGCGAGTGAGATATCCCTGCTCTTTACCGCGTGCGATCAATAATTTTCTTTGATCAATTGAACTCATAGATTCCTCAGATAACAGGGGAGCCAAAGTAAACATGCTAGTATAATAAATAAGTTAACTATTAGCTAGTGCAAATGGCTCAATAATGGATAATTATTATTAGAAGACCTCTCAAAATCTTAAAATTTATCAGTTCTCAAAATGATAAATAGTAAAATACTGGATTGCGCATCACTCTTGGAATGATAAACATCAATGCAGAATTATTTTTTCAAGGTATTCTTACACAAAGTATTCAAGAAAAATTACAGCGCTCTTTATGCTAAGCAGCGATTTTCTCTCTCTTAAACACCCTATAAGTGTAATACGTCTTGGTAAGCTTGCCAGCCAATTTTGCGATATTCTTGTGACAGCGCTGCAGGATTTGCAGCAGCTGTAATTCCTCTTCCTACTATAATAATGTCACCTCCTTGCTGCGTGATGACTTGTTTTGGATCTTGGTACTGCTGCCCTAAGTTGTCCTGCTTATTCATAAATTGTACGCCAGGCGTCAAATGAATATGCCCAGGATCATCCGATAGCGCATGCTGCGCAATAAAACCTGTTACCAAATCGGGAAATTTTTTGGCCATGTTCAACGTTGCATTTCGATATTCAGTGCCCGCTAAATTTCCTTGCGAACTCATTTCTGCTAATAACAAAACACCTTGCTTTTGTTTTAAGACCACTTCTTGTAATGCGGTTAAACATCCGGGACCAGGCAAACTATGTACTGTAACTAAATCAGCCCATTCCGCTATTCGATAAATACCGCCTTGATATTGTAATTGGACTGTTTTACCAATATCGGCAAATTTACGATCTTCTAGAATTAAAAATTGATAATGCTGTGCCATTTGTTTTAATTGCGTAGTAATATCAAATGCAAAATCTTCCAAAATGTCGATATGCGTTTTTAATATACATATTTCTGGGCCACACTGTTCAATTAAATCGATTAATTTATCAGTTGAGGTGACATCTGCGGACAACGCTAAATTGGTATTCTTTTGTTCCATTATATTGAATAAATAACTTGATAATGCGTTTTTGGATAATTTAGCGCGCTCGGAAAATGATATGCGTTTTGTTTGATTCATTTAGTAATCTCCAAATTGAAGAAAGAATATCTATTTAGCATTTTAATCCAATTATTAACTGTAATTTCATCATAAAAAACATGTAGCCCGGGTGGAGCAAATGAAGATATTGAATATCATGATAAATTTGACCTTTACACTAAAATCTGTTTTGACCAATGGCGTAACCCAGGAAAATATTAATTTCCCGGGTTACACAGTAGTTTTAAATAATAATCGTTAATAAACCGTTATTATGTTATATAAATTTAATTTTCAATTGCTCCACCCAGGCTACAGATAGTTATTATAATAATTTACACGTTATTGATAAAAATCACACTAATTGCGCAATGAGACGTAACTGCTCTTTGTTGCAAATTTGACGTAATTCTTCTAATAATTCTGTCATAGTAAATACAGAAAATAATCTACAATCGATCTGTTCTATTTTACTTCTTCCACCTTGCTCGCGATCGATAAATGAAATCACATCAGTTACAATTAAACTTTCTTGTCGTAATAAGTTAACTGTGTCTATTACACTGCCGCCGCTGGTAATTACATCTTCAAAAACAATGCAATGTTGTCCGGCGGAAAACAAGCCTTCAATTCTTTTTTGTGTTCCATAATCTTTTTGTTCTTTTCGACATAACAGCATTGGGATATTGTTATCTAACGACACACAGGTCGCGATCGGTAATGCCGTATAGGCCACGCCACAAATTAATTTATAATTTAAGTATTTAATTTCTTGCCACATGATATTTGCCACATTGCGCAATAATTGTGGATAAGCAATTAATACACGTAAATCAATATAAATGGGTGATCGCACACCAGACTTTAATAAAAAATCACCTAATTTAATGGCATCTATTGCATATAATTGTTGAATTAACTCGCGCTTGTTCATGTTATCTCCTTAATAAAATTTAATTGCAATTTAATCACAAAATGGATTATTTTTACGACTATTATGCTTCACTACTTATTAATTTATGATATGTCATCCCCAAATTAGAATTCCACATAACTCCAGTTGCTGACATTGCTATATCTGCACCCACTTCATGATATTCAGTAAAATGTTGTGCTTCAGTAATTCCACCACAACCTAAAATGCTTATATCTAATTTTTCTTGTACTTTGATTTGATTGATACGCTTTATAAAATCCAAACCTAATTGTTTAATAGGAAATCCCGATACGCCACTGAATTGTCGGTGTTTACCGAAGACGGGTTCGTTTAATTTATTTTTTACTTGCATGGGAAAAGTATTTATTCCCGTTATACCTGCGACACCGGCATAAGCAGCTGTCATTAAAATCTGTCGCAATAAATGATCATCGGCAATATAACCCAATTTAATCAATAACGGTGCTGGTTGAACAGCGAGGACAATACTGTGTATTAATTGATAAAAATAATTGATCTCAGAAAAAATATTTTTTTGTGATTGTAATTTTTCCGCATGCAAATTAGGACAAGAAATATTAGCTTCAATAATATCAGCGCCTGCGTCTTTGGCTAAACATGCAGCTGATACGTAATCATTTATTTGGTTATGTTGTTCATTATCTTCACCATAGATTGAAACAATTAAAACTTGTCCTTTTTGCATAGCGCGTTTTGCGTAATCAATATCTTCTGCAACAATCTGTGGTGACAAACAACTATTACCAAATGAATTAGCAATTGTGATTTGCTCTGATTTTATTTGTTGATCGGTACAATAAATAATTTGATTTAAATCAGTTTTAGTGAGAGGTCGATTAATATCAACATATTTGATATTTGGCCACGGATGACTAGGCTGTTCCGCTTGACGAATTGTTTTATAAGTCAATACATCAAAACCTAATTGTGACATTAATGCAATGCCTTTTCCTGTCATTATTGGACAAGCTGGAATACCAATCCGTGACATAATGTTAAATCCTAACCACTCATGCCATGTTGATTTTGGAGGAATTTGGCGTACTGGTAGTGGAGACCCACTTTGGGGACCAGTACGCCAATTATCAATAAATGATTTATTTATGTCATATAAATTCATTTTTGCTACGCTGCTAAGGCAATATTATTTTTATTAAATAATCCCGCTAATTCCATCGCTCTTTCGAGTCGCGTTAAGCCGATACCACCACCAAATCTTTCAAACATCGGTAATGATAAATATTGATCTAATTCTTGCATAACTCTATCTTTGCCAAATGCATCAAATAATAATTGCGCATATTGTGATTTTGAAATTGTCATAAAATGTTCACGCATAACTTTTGTATTAACTTCCCTTTCTGCCGATCCAATTGTTTCCATACCGTATAATAAAACATCTATTTTATTAAATATTTCTGGCGTTTTACGTTTCATATTCCAAAACGGATGTGAACGTATTGGGAAATGCTCCAAGCTAATGACATTACCAAACTCTTCTTGCATTAATAGCTCATGTTTTGCACTTAAAATATCGGTATCATATTTATCGCACATGTCTTCATATTCTAGATAACATGCTTTACCAAATCCCATGTACTCTAATAATTCTGCTTCCATTTGACGTAACACATTCATATCACCCGCAGCTTCAAATTCAAACATGGGAAATACAGGTACATGTCGACCTGGAATGGGATTGGGTTCGTTACGATAGCTGGTGGTGATACAAAAAACCCCGGGTAAACCGGGGTTTTTTAATAGCTCATATTCAAGCCACATTTGTCCGGTCTGTGGAAGTGGGTAAATAATATTATTAAAAGAAAATTGGGAAATGGTACTGGGATCTTCACAAGCTGCTAATATAGATAAACGACATTGGGAGGGAACTTCAATAAAACCTTTTTTCTCTTGAAAGAAATAACGCAATTTTTTGATCATTTGATTGTAATGATGAATATTCTGCATAATTATTACTCCTCATAAATGTGGGCCAGGTAGAGAAACAATAATTTGCGCGCAAACGGCAGAATAATATATAAGTTTTAAATTCAATGCAAGCATTTTAATAAAAATATTTTAGCAATAACTAAACCCATTCAATAGATAATTAAGTAAATCTAGTTATTACAAAAATAATAAGCTATTTAATTAATACGCGGATGACGGTGTAGAAGTTATAAAGATTTAAATGCGATCGCCCTTCGCTGACCAAAAATGCATACTTTTATTAATATTTAGTAATGATAATAAAACTTTATTAACAAAAGGTGACTATCAAAATATAATAGAATGCTTCTCAAATTATACTTACTTCTCCTGTCAATTCACTGATAATTCAACCTGGCCTGAAATAGTGACACGATCAATATTGAGTATCTCTAGCGCATCAACCATACCCACCAATTTATCTGCCGAACCCCTCGTCGACCATATAATTGCACCATTCTCAAAAAACGAAATCGACCTATTTGGCGAAAAATTTGGATTAAAAAATGAAATTGCAAAAAGAAATAGTAAATTTACCCGTAAAGTTGAATACCTAAATAATAGCTATATACACAAAATAGATTGCTATCGTTTATTTAGAAAAACGACTGGACGCAATCAGCAATCTATTAATGTTTTATCTACTTCTATTACTCGTCATCTTGCACAAGTTTTTCCTATGAACAATTAGTCCTATCTAAAGAGCATGCAGAAGAATATATTACATTATATAAAAAATATCAGCCTAAAACTCGCGAACTAACCGTTGAAAATCAAGCTGAGCATAAACAAAAGATAATATAGTCAAAAAATGCTACTATTTTTCATCTATCATGCATGCATATTAATTTGTGAAATATCACGCGCGTTAATTAATTTATAGAATGGATTGTGTCAATGCAGTAAATTGTTGCGAAAAAATTGATGAGCCAAATAGTATTTGTTCACTCTATCTAGAATGCATCCCTTCCGAAATTGAATATATATTTTGTAATTTACCCAACAAAATAATTTTCGTCCTACAACTGGTTTTCATACGTAAGTTATCAAGATAGGTGTCAACTGTTCGTTTAGAAATATTCATTAAATAGGCCGTTTCTTTAGCCGACTTTCCTTCCATCAGATATTGCAAACATTCTGCTTCGCGATTAGTGAGATGAACCGATTTATTATTAATTTGTATATTATTAGGAATAACTATTTTTTGGGGTGCCTGTGAATCTGTTACAAGCTCAAGTTTCAATTCTTTTTCAATCACTTTCGCAAAATCACTGATCATTGACAGGTGCGGTTGGGAGGTAGATTTTTCATTCCATAATTCGGGGGTCAGATTTTCATCTACGCCAAGAATAGCGATGGGATTTCCTTCATGGTTATTTAATGTATAACTGGTATTTTTAATCCACGCATTTTGTCCATCCGGTTTAATTATGCGAAATTTAACAGTACTGCAAAGCTGAGCTTCTTTGCTACGATGTGACATGACTGATGAAATTTTTTTCATATCTTCTGGTAAAATAAATTCACCCCAGCGCTTAAGATCTTCATATAAAACTTGTCTTGGTCTTCCCCAAATTTTATCAAAGCTTTGACTCAAATATAATTGTTTACTGTAATCAGCAGTACACATCCAACATACTATGTTTTCCAGGCCGGAAAGAATAGAAAATATAGCATTCATTGTTTGATTAGATTGTCTTTCGATAGCCATAAAAAATACCTATTTATATGAGTCCGTCCTATTATATAGATAAATTTTATTTTGTAATTATTTTGTTATTTTCAACACAATTTTTGTAATTAACAAAATAAATAAAAAAATATATTAGAGGGGGTTTTCATCAATGTAATACATGAGCGCGGTATAAATAACCCTGGCGCTTGATACTTTATTATATAATGCTATTTTATTCAGCTCTTCGGCAATACAACCCGAGATTCGAATGGTCATTGCATGGTCTTCTTGTGGGCTGGCAATATATACCATTTTTTCTCCACGCGCTATTCTTTTTAGGAACCACTTAGCTATTTCCTCAAAAAATGAGCCCATTTGTTTATCAGCGCCCACACAGTGATTTTTAATGCGCTTATAGAGCATTTTACTGATATGAAACTGTCTGAATTTGTAGTTTATCATCACATTGCCTATTTAAATATCGTTATGATTATCCTACTTAATTTTTATTTTTTAATAATCCGTATTTGTACGGAGAAGCAAATAGATGAGATAACTAACGTCTAACAACATTACCATTACACATACACCACACCATGCCGATTATTTTACAACCAAGCTAATACAAGAATTCTAATAAATGGTTTTATTCAAACTAAGCTATTGCGACTTTTTATAAAATATCTAGCGAATTGAATGGCTATTGTATTTTTTTTAACATATACTACTTCGCCCCCAACAATATAATTCACTTAACTACATAATAATTATTTTTATCACGAATAAAGTCAGCTTATATTGTAAATAGCTAGAAACAATATTATGAAATATTCTTAATCAATTCTTTTTTATTATTTATTCTAAATTTAAAACTTACATAGAGAACATTATGCAAGATGCTGATCAATTAAATTTAACAACAGATTTAAATAAATTTTATTATGAATCATTTGAGTTAATAGCTAATGATGAAAATAAAAATAAATTACCCGCCCTCTATGCACTCAATTGTGATAAACCAATTAGCTATGCTGATTTATATCAACGTGTTATGCAATTTGCCAATTATTTATTGATCAAACATCCCGATGTAAAAAATGTAGGTTTATTTTTATCTCAATCGGTTGAATATACAGTGTGTTTTTTAGCACTACATTTTGCTGGAAAAGTACTAATGCCGCTCAGCCCTGATCATGACAATACCGCTGACCGCTTAGCAAGCTTTGTCAATAATGGGCAAATTGAATTAATTATTTCAACGAGTGAATATTCAAGACATCCATTTCTATATCATGATGCAGTAAAAAACCGTAAAATTATTTTTCTCGATAAAGAAAATAGCGTAATAAGCAGTTATTCAAAGAATAAACCTACTGTTAACACGAAGTTAAGTGATTTAGCCTATTTTACTAATACCTCAGGTTCTAGTGGCAAACCCAAGCAGTTGCGTATACCACATACCGGTATTTACGCATTGATGATAGGACACATCAAAACATTAAATGTAATTCCTCAAGATAGAATAGCTGCATTTGCTGATATTCATTTTGATGCACATATTGCTGAAATAGTGACGGCAGTGGGTAGTGGCGCAAGTTTATATATTGTTCCTGCTGACTATAGAAGAGACTTAACCTATTTATCTAAATTTTATAGTGAACATAAAATTACTGTTGCTGTATTTGTTGCCTCGATGTTGAAACAGTGTAATGTCAAAGATTTTCCTCATTTACGCATTATTATTTGTACGGGTGAAAAACAGGATGATGAAACTTTAATAAAATGGACAAAGCAAGGCATAGTCATTATTGATGGTTATGGTCCAGCAGAAAATACAGTGGCCACCTACTTAAAGAAAATTGAATATACAAATGAAACATCAAATTCATTCATTAGAAAAACCACCATGCATATCATTCCTGGAACCGAAATTTTTGTGTTACCTAAAAATATTAATTTTCGGGAAGAAAAAGGACACATTCAACAAGTATCCAATGGTATTGAAGGTGAAATTTATCTAGCAGGAAAAGGCATAGCAGCTGGCTATATCAATCAAGATATGACGCGAGAAAGATTTTTCGAAATTCAACATCCTGATAATCCCCACTTAACAACACGTGTTTTTAAAAGCAACGATTTAGCCATTCGTACTACAAATGGCGAAATCTTGATTCAGGGCCGCGTCGATCGCCAGTTAAAAATTTATGGCAAATTAATTTGTCCTGAAGAAATTGAAATCACAATTAATGAAGTATGTCCTGAAATCAGTATAGTAATAATTGATGCGCAAGTTAATCGTGAAGGACACCCGGATTTTATCTGCTATTTGCAGCCTAAAGACATTACTCAACCTATCAATTTAGCGGATATTTATCATAAAGTTGCCAATAAATTAGGGCCATCATTTATTCCTACCCGCTGGATTATAATAGAAAAAATCCCACTATTACCGAGTTTAAAACCTACACTTTTGGGATTACCTCCATTAACTGCACTTAAAGTGAGGAGAATTCAGGGAGATGGCAATCAATTACCTGGTGAAGATTTACCTGAGATATACGCTGATATAGAAAAAAAATTGGCGCAATTATTTTTAGATATTTTAATTATTCCCGAACCGGACTTTGTATTGCACCGGAATGATAATTTTTTTGAATTAGGCGGAAAATCATTACAAGCTATCATTTTACTACAAATGTTGCGGCAACCACCGTTTAATTTAAGACTTCGTTTTTCAGATTTCCTCTTAGCCCCTACTGTTGAACAATTGACTAGATTGATTATGCGTCAACATAAAAATACACAAATTAAATCAATTATACCTTTATATATAGAACAACAAAAAACGGTGAATGTGCCTGTGTTTTTTATTCACTCATTACTCGGTGACGTAGAATTCGACAGCGAAAAGATGATGCGAGCCTGGAATTATCCTCATTCAGTGCATGGTATCAGCGCAAGAGGAATAACTGATCCGCTGGATATGGATACAGGTTTAATGACAATAGCAATGGATTATTTTAATGCAATAAAAAAAATATCTCCTCGCGGCCCTAAAGTCATAGCCGGATGGTCGTTGGGTGGCATATTGTCATTACTGGTTAAACAATTATTTTTAGATGAAGGACAAACTGATGTTATTACAGTAATGATTGATAGTGAATCACCAACCATTTTTCAAAATATGACATCTCAAGCTTATAGTGAATTTTTAAATGATTTACTGATGAAAAAAATTGCAGGTCAAATCGGTTTAAAAGAAATGCCCATTACCACGCAACAATTGGGAAAATTTTCTAAAGAAGAACAAATTTATCATTTAATTATGTCTCTTGAAAAAAATTTAGCAGAACCGGGCTTAGATAATAAGAAAAGATTACTTAAAACGGTTAAAGGATTATTGCTTGGGATATTAAAAGTGAGATTAGAAAAAAGTGTCGATGGTGTACATCTGATTGCAGCATCTGAAACTCAGCAGAAACATAACAGTGACCGTTTACAATGGCCATCATTAATTAAATTAGAATCTTTAATTTCACATGTATCTGACCATGATTCGATCATGTTAACTCCAGCAAATAGTAAAATAGTAGCGCAGCATCTTTACAATTTATGTATTGCATTACAAGATAAATTAAAAAAAGCACAACTACTTGACGCGTTACGTGCCAAAAAAATTGACGAGATTGATGATAATGAATTGCGCTATTATATCCCGCAACATATCGTCCCAGCACAAACTAATACAATTAAAGCTACCGATGCTGATAAGCAGAATGTTATTCATTTTATTGTTGAAAAATTTTTGAGAAGCGATCAACTGGTATTAACTTTATTTGCTAACGCAGGTGAAGGTAAAACGACTTGCTGTAATAGCTTAGCACGACGACTACAACAAGAATTTGTTATTTTCAACAAAATTGTTCTTTATATCACATTAGCCCATGTCGAAAATCCTTTACATCGCCTCATTGAAACACATTTAGAAAATATGGGATTCAGCACAGCAGAGATTCAATATTTTCAGGAAAATTTTGAATTCGTAATTATCATTGAAGGTAGAGATGAAAATAATGAAGGGCTGTATCAAAATTTATATGTAAAGAACCAAATGAATAAATGGAAAGCACAAGTCATTTATTCAGTACGCAGCACTTATAAAATAAATGCGCAAGATTACCAACGCTTATTTTATCCCCTATATAATAATCAAGTCGCTGCGCATAAATATTCTGAAATTACACTTGATCAGTTTGATGATAATCAAATTGATAATTTCGTTAGACATTTCATGGCAAACCCACCACCTGATGTCATTATTGATGATGAATGGCGCGATCCAGAAAAATGCATAAATTACATCAAAATGTTACCTAATATGCGTGTTTTAGCTCGCAATCCTTTTCTTCTGCGTGTTCTCTTAGAAGTGTTGGCGAGAATCGTGCGCGATTATGAATCAAAACCCTTAGCAGAGCGCGAAGTATTTACGCAACTTCATATATTAGAGCCATTCGTAAATAGTCTCTGGGAAAGACAAGCTAATAAATTAATGATAGCGGGAAATTTACCCGACGATGGGCGAGACGTTATAGGAGATTTTGAAAATTATTGTATTAATCTTGCTAAAGCAATGAAATTTTATCGTGGCACTGGTGTCACACAAGTCCTATATAAAAGAGGTGAACAACCTTGGGAAGAATTTTTTGGTAATAGTAATCCCGATATGGTAAGAGCACGAGAAGGCTGTCCCTTGAAATTCATTGAAAGCAGAGGCCGTAATGGTGTCGTGATATCTTGGTTACATTCAATTTTAATCGAATATTTTGTTACGCGTTCTGTCGGGCAATCGGATCAATTTAACAATGCACAGCTTGCCGCATCATGGACACCTGCAGCTGCACAACCTATGTCAACATCAACGCTATTTACTAATCCTAATCTATCTACAAATAACGCATTAACACGATCAGATAACGCAACATCTCCGCAACCGAGGAATAATTGTTAAATTCAATTTTAATTTCGATCATTAATTAATAGGAACAAGTTCATGAATCAAATCGGCAATGAAGTTTTACAAAATGATGAGTTACTTAAAAAGATTAGCCAGTATAATCAAACTTTATTGCAAACAATTCTTGCTCAGTTACCATCACGACGGTATTCAAATTATTTTGAATTATACAATGCTGATATAGATAATTTTTTGGATCATGATAAAAAAGTCATGCTGATATCTGGAGATGTTGGGACGGGAAAAACAGTATTTTCTCTCTATATCGCAAATAAAATATTACAAAGGTCGCAAGCACAACAGACATTTATTATATATATAGACCTCAATAAATTAAAAACGATAAATCAAAATTTGCTTGCAGTTCATTTACAAGAAGCTGGATTTAACACAGATCAACAAACATTGCTAAAAAAACATTATAAATTTATTTTTATATTTGATAATTATGGCATTAATCATCATTTTAATAATCTTTATGAGCAATTAAAATTAGGAGAATTATCTGCCAAATTGATAGTTAACTGCCATCAAGCATTGATAAATGATTTTATTGATGAGACAAGATTTTTCGCTCCATTGCAAAATAATAAAGCCAACAATCATTTATTACATAAAATTCATTTAAAAGGTCTCGCTCATCAACAATTAGAAGAAACTATAACAAATGCTGAATATAATAAATTTATTCAAGAACATCCTCTACTTCAACAACTATTGTGCAACCCTTTAATACTTAATCTATTTCTTATTGAAATAGAAAAAGAGAAAAAAATAGAGATATCCAACACCCTATTGAAATCTCTCTTACAAGCATGGTATGTGCATTTTGAAGCTCGATATTTGCAAGCAGGGTTAATATCTGCACAAGATGATTTTAAAAATAAATGTCTGCAAACATGTAGTATAATAGCTAATAAAATGCACGCGGACAAAGTAGAAGTCATTAATTATAAACCTAGCTCTCCTTTGTTTCCGCAACAAAATCCCTGGGAAGTTTTTTTTAAAAACGATAATATGATAAAACGATTAATAAGATTATCACTTCCTTTAAAATCCTTAAATAAATCAACTTACCAATGGCTTTCCTCTGAATTGCAAAATTATTTTTTACAATCTCAACCCATACAACCAACACAAGCGCCTTCATTAACAACACAACCTGCAATGAAACAAACGCCTGCAACATCTCCCACCGTAGATAATTTGGATTTTTTTAAACAACATCTACTGACACAAGATTATGCCATGTTGCAAATGCTCGCAGACAGATCATTACGCGATCCAGAATTTCGAAAAACTCTTTTTGGTTTCATTGAGAAAGCAAAAAAGGACAATCAATATGCAATAGCATCAGCCAATGCAGTAAGTACTTTTGGTTTTGCCTCAATATCTTTGGCAGGATATGATTTATCGTACGGTAAATTTAAAGGTGCAAATTTTAATTCGATGAATTTAGAAAGTGCTAATTTATCGTATGCGGATTTAACAGACGCGACTTTTCATAATGCTATTTTACGAAATATTAATTTTAATCAAGCCATTTTAAACGCAACTGATTTTGGCGTATACCAAGTTCCGGAATTAACACTGCCCTCACCATCACATCCGGTGCAATGGGTAAGTCAAATTTATCATCCTGATAAGCACCAACTTGTCGTTAATATGGGATCAGAAATTACTCTATGGGACATGCAACTTAATCAAAAAATAAGCAGTATTAAACCGCGATTAATTTTGAAAATAGCGCATTTAAATTTAAGTGCCGATGGTAAATATCTCATAATAGGTGGCGCTCTTACTGATAAATATGATGCCAGCATGGCCGCCGAATTGTGGGACATAGAAAAAATCTCGCTGATTAAATTGTGGCATTATGATAAAAACAATAAATTAAGTCATTTTTTAAAAGAACCATTTATTGCGGACCCACAAAATAATCGATTTGGCATTTTCGAAGAAATACATCCTGCTTCAAATTTAGAAAGGATCAATTATCAATTAAATTTATGCAATATTGAACAGCTTAACGAAAACTCTAAAATGCCACTGATATCACATAAAGACAAGATTATCTTCCACCCTATAAATGGAATTATGCTACGTGCAAGCTCAACCAATAGCACAAGAGATGATTCAGAGTTTAAAAATATATCATTTATTAATTCATCAACAGCGAAACATGTATGCGATCCTATCGCGATACAAAATAGTTATATTACTTGTTTTGAAATGAGTAAAGATGGCAAATATATTATTTTAGCTACTGATAAAAATCATCTCCAGATATGGGAAATATGCAACCCTTTTGGTTACAAACTGATTGCTGACCAACTCATCAATGATCCCGTGAATGGCATTTGTATTAATCCACAACAAACATTTTTTATTACCTGGAGCAAATTAAATATTAATTTATATCAATTGCCTTCAGCATCATTAATCTATACATGGTCGGAACATACCCAGCAAATTAATACAGTCATTTTTAATCAAGCTGGAAATCTAGTTGCATCAGCAAGCGATGATCATTTGGTTATATTATGGGATGTTAATAAAAAGAGCGCGAAAGAAAAATTGACCAATTTTCACAGTGAGGTTAATTATCTGTGTTTTTTAGATAAAAATGATCAATTATTAGCAGCAGATAGAACTGGTTTTCATTACATTTGGCGTACGCAAACAATTGGCGCGCAACCGATGATAGTTGGGCATAATGATGCAATTACGCAAATTGGATATGATGCAACTACAGAACTCATTAGTACCTATGGTAAAGATAACAATATTTGCACCTGGAAAGTTAACACTGGGCACTTAATACGCACAATACGTTTACCCAATAAAGAAGAGCAAAAATTTAGCACGCTCTGCAAAGAAGGTAAAAAATTTATACAGGTTGTTGAAGAAATTTTATATTTATGGGATCTTAATAGCGGCAACATTTCTCTCAATCATAAATTCGAAAACCCTATCACCCATTTAGCTGCTTCATCTGACTTAAAAAACATCGCTTTAATAATGGCTAATACACTCTATTCATTTAATCCGATTAGTCAGAAAATAACTTTACTCAGTCATGATACCACTATTAAAAAAATATTTTTTAGCGTCAATGGCAATTACTTACTAGCAATATGTAATGATCAAGAGGATCAAATCAAAATTTGGGACATTAATACCACCACCAATTTGCCAGAAGTATCAGTAACTACAGGTAATATAACCTGTATTGCTACTGATAATAAAGAACAGGTCATTGCGATAGGCTGTGAATGGGGCCATGTTTATTTATTGGATATCCAAACAGGTAAAATTATCAAAAAGTTTCATCCAGATACAACACGCGTGAAACAAATTTATTTTAGCGATAATGATGAGTTGCTCCATATAGTCACATTTAATTGGAGTGGCCATAACTCATATATTTTTAGAATAAATGATCGTAAACAAATCTGCAGTATGCGCTTTCAATCAGATATTACTTCGGCACTAACACCACAAGCTAATTTATATATTTGTAGTGGCGCTTTATTTAACGAAGGTATAGCCGCAGGATTTCATGCCGATAGTTTTTACAGAAACATGGTTGAGGATCCCTATGGGTATTTAATGAGGATGAGCAAATTTGCAGATTATTTAACCAATTTCAAGTTCATAACAGAAGAGAACCTCATTATTACTGATGAAAAAGGCAGAATAATGTTATGGCAATATAAAGATTTTACTATTAGAAAAGAATGGAAATTAGTATGGAATAGCAAATCAGTACTTGATTTGGCAAATAGTCACTTACAACAAACCAAAGGATTAACTAAAGTTAATCAAACCATGATCACAGCTAATCAATCTAACCCGCAAAATCAAGCAATTTGGCAAGAAATACATTTAGCTTGTGCAAAAAATGACAAAGAAAAAGTGAAGCAATTACTTCAAATCAATTCATCGTTAATTAATTGCCCCGGTGAAAATAATGATACACCTTTACATATTGCGGTAGAAAAAGGATTTTATCAGCTTACAGAAGTATTATTAGCAGCTGGCGCAAACGTAAAAGCAAAAGGAGGAATCAATGGATATACACCTTTACATGTCGCTGCTTATTTTAATCGCGCAGAAATAGCTGCGCTTTTATTACAACAGAGAGATATTGATATCACGAGCAGAGATGATTACAAACAATCTATGCCATTACATATAGCTATAACAAAAGGACATATTGCGTTAGTTAAACTTTTAATGGAATTTGATAAACAGAAAACAACATATGAAGCACGAGATAAAGATGGTTATACACCCTTCTTAGTTGCTCTTTTCAAAGGACAAGATCACATAGTAAAATATTTATTTACTCTTGATTTAAATATTAGTGCAAAAAGTAATTATGGTAACAATGCCTTACATTTAGCAATTTTTGAATGTTATTTAGAAACAGTAGCATTCCTCCTTCAATCACCCCATGCAGAATTTTTTCTCAAGGATACCAATCAAAATTTAGAAACCCCATTGCACTCTGCTGTATGTATGGGCGATATCGCAAAAATAGAATTACTCTGTCAATACCCTATCGATTTTGAACACGTAAATACGAACGGATTTACTTACTTGCATGATGCAGTTTCTAATGGAAAAGATGATGCGGTGGCTTTTTTATTCAAAAAGAATGTAAAAATGAAACAGCCTGATAAAGCAAGAAAATTACCTATCGATCATGCTATATCAAAAGGATTTCTCTTAATTGTTAAGCAATTTCTTGATCATCCTGCGTATCAAAATATTTCTGATAATGAGTCAGGAAATTTATTTAACACTTATTTCAATACGAGCAATAATGAGAGAAGAGTTAAAATATTTCAATTGTTCATAGATAGAGGTTTAGATAAACGTCTTAACGACAAACAATGGCCATTTTTGTTGAGTATTTCAATTGAAAAAGGTTTAGCAGACGAACTAGAAATAGTATTAAAAGCTGCGCAGAGTGCACAATCCACTGCGAAAAATGCCAATGATAAACTCAGAAAACCAACCGTAGTAGAAGCTTATAAACTCTTTGATGAATTTTTAAGATGGGAAAGTGATCTCGCAAAAAAAGGGGCGTTAAGAAGACGCATTTTATCCATATTACTTGAATACGGTCTAGATATCGATCAAGCTCATCCTACTGTTCCTTCACCTTATAATAAATCCATACGTCAAAGAATAATTAAAGAATTACCTGATTTAGAACAGATTATAAAAAAATATCGAGCTGAACCATTAACTATTACACAACAAGCAGCAGCAAAAACTACAACAGCAGATGATTATCCTTTAGATAAATGGGATTGGCGAGATGATCAAGCAGCTACATCTTCAAGTTATTTATTAGAAATAATTGAAAAAGGTAAAGATATCAATATTAAAAATCACTTAGGCCAGACTTTATTGCATTTGGCAGTCATGAACAACAAAGAAGATATCATTAGAATATTATTAAGACATAATATTAAAATTAATGAGCCTGATAAAGAAGGTGAAACAGCATTGTTTACAGCCGCTGCTCTTGCTCATGTAGAAATAGTACGATTATTAATAAATGCTGGTGCAGATATAAATCAAGCACGTCCAGATGGGGTTAATCCATTACTCATTACTGCATGTAGAGAATTATTACTCTCTCCTATGGATCAAAAAATTGAAGTAGTAAAACTATTATTAGCCAATGATAAAATCAATAAAAATGCTACTACTAAGGATGGATTAAGTGTAGTTCATTTAGCAATTCACAGTGAAAAACATTTATTATTAAAATTATGTCTAGAATTAGGCTGTAATAAAGAATTACCTACTCAACAGGGTGAAACACCATTACAAATTGCCATTCAATGGGGAAATGTACAAGCATTACAAGTCCTGTTAGATGCAGGTGTAAATTTGAATGTGCGTTATAAAGATTTCAATGAAACTGTTTTACATCGTGCTGTACAGTTTGATGATGCTGACAAAGTAAAATTACTGGTTGCCAAAAATATTGATGTCAATGCAAAAGATAAAGGGGGAAATACAGCTATTTATTATGCGAAAAGCAAAGCAGTCATTGAATTGTTACTGACAAAAAAACCATTAATATCTATTAAAAATGTTCAATTTCAAACACCATTACAATTCGCCATTGCTTGTGGTAATGAAATATTAGTTAGCATGTTGCTAGATTATGGCGCAGGAGAAGAAGCACAATTACAAGGTATCAATCTATTAGAATTCTTACAGCAAACCAATCTAAATCCAAAAATAGCTAATTTATTAATTCAGCGTGGCTTTAAAATAAATCAACAAGAAGAAGGCGATTTTACAAAACTTAAAATTGCTGTGCTCAGCGGAGATGAAAATGCAGTAAACAACATCATTGGCACTGCTAACATTTCAGATTTTAATGCAAAAGACAGTGAAGGATTATCATTATTACATCGATCTGTACAAAATGGCTCTACTGCTATCACACGATTACTGCTGAATTTAGGATTAGATGTTAATTGTACTGATAATAATGGCGAAACGCCTCTTCATTATGCGGTTAAAAATTATTTGGTGCAAGAAACGAACCTATTTTTGGATGCTGGAGCAGACATAAATAAACACTGTAACCAAAAATATACGCCTATATTAATGCTTTCATTATTTACACCAGTACCACAATATAAAGAAAGACAAATCATAATATTAAAAAAGATATTATCGCACCCTAAATTAGATCCAAAAGTAAAAGGCGTGAATGGTAGTAATGCCATTGATCTTGCCTTAGGACAAAATAGTGATGTTTTACAAATTTTAGTTAATGATGCGCGATTTGAAAAAGAGCAATTAAATGATTTTGGTCATACTCCCCTTTTTAGTGCCGTGCAAGGATCTAAGTTAGAAGCTATAAAAATATTATTAAGGTCAGGAGTCAACCCAAACAAAGGAGATATGTTTAATAAACAAACGCCATTATGGTATGCCGTTCAACAAAATCTGTTAGAAATAATCCGCGAACTAATTAAAGCTAAAGCAGATGTGACTATTACTAATAATACTTATGATTCATTATTGCATATCGCAAAAACGAAGGCTTGTGTGGAATTATTAATCCAAGAAGGTGCACTTATTAATCACCGCAATTATATGGGTATGACGCCAATAAAAGTTGCGATTAAGTTAGGTAATAAAGAAGTAGTTTCGGCATTATTATCTGCAGGCGCTGGTGAAATAGCAAAGAAAGAAGGCGATATGTTATTGCATGATGCGGCAGCTATTGGATCTATAGAAATAGTTGAACTCATAATGAATGCAAATTTCGATATTAAAATTAAAAATAAAGTGGGAAAAACACCTTTAGATATTGCCAGAATGAATAAAAAAGATGCGGTTATTAAATTCTTATCATCAATTATGATTGATAATAATCTAGCGAATTTAGCAGAGTTGCCAAATTCCGACAAAATGGCTGACGTTCTCAAACAGCATGTCGCGCTAAATGTTAATTTAGTACAAAAAATTATCCAAACGATTAATACTGCAAATTCTACTAATAGAGCAATTATATTAAATCAACTAAAAGAAAAAATAGGTTGGTCAGACCTTCATCAAGCAATGCTTAGCAATAACGAAGAAGTAATCGTACAAGCACTTACCCAACCAAATATTGACATTAATTGTTCTTTGAATGGAGAAGAAGGTTACGGATTGACTCCTCTGTATGTTGCTGCACTCATCGGTAATTTACCTGCAGTACAAGCATTATTGAATCTGAATGTAAAAATTGATATTGCAACGAAAAGTGGATGGACAGCAATACATGCTGCAATGGTTTTCACTAACCCCAATCAAATAGCAATTATTAAATTATTATTACAAAAATACAATAATCTTGATATGCGACTTGCAAATGGTTTTTCTTTGTTACATTTAGCAGCAGTGAATAAAGCGCACCATATATTAAATTTATTGCTTAACGCTCCTTATTCACTCAATGTAAATTGTAAAGATAAAGCAGGATTAACACCTATATTTTGGTCAACCTATAATAATGATCCAATTGGTTTTGAACTATTAGCAGAAGCAAAAGCTGACTTGATGATTTGTGATAGTGAATCGACAAATCTGTTACATTTTGCATGTTTTCATCAATCCATAAAGATGATATCTCTATTGCTAGCCAGTCACCCGGCTCTTTTACAAGCCACCAATAAATCTGGCACAACACCATTCCATACTTTTTGTATCAAAAATGGTTCAGCAGATGTTATACAACAGATGTTAGCACTGGGTGCTAATGTAAATGCACAAAATAATAATGGTTGGACTCCTTTATATTTTTTATTAATGAATAATGCGCCCCTAGAAAAAATTAAATTAATTTTAGAAAAAGGGCCTGATCTGTCTCTACAATTTGAAGGACAATTACAAACAGTATTGCATTTGATTGCACAGCAAAAATTCGATTTATCTATCGTCCAAGCAATCATTGCAAAATCGACTTCATTAGAATTTAGGACAATTAATCAAGAAACTCCTTTAGCAATTGCTATACAACACGGCAATATTGAAGTCGCACAAGCATTAATGGATTGCGGAGCAAATATAGAAGCAAGAGATTATGCAGGAAATACGTCTTTACTTCGTGCCGTTATTTTTAATCAACCCAAAATGATAGAATTGTTATTGCTGCGAAATGCAAATAGTTCAGCGTTTTCAGCTAATTTTAATGGCGGTACAGCTTTACACATCACTTCTTATATGGGAAATACTGCTATAGCAGAACAATTGCTGAAAAAAAATCCCAACTTATTAGAATCATTAGATCGAAATGGTTTAACACCATTCCTTGTCGCAGTTTGTAATGACAAACAAGAAAGTATTCAATTTTTAATTGAAAAAAAATGTAATATAGCTGCACGTTCATTTACTAAAGAAGGCGCATTACATTTTGCAGCACAAGGAAATTTTATTGCCACTGCAAAGATGATTTTACAAAATTGTCCAGATATCAATATAAGAAATACCCAAGGTCATACGCCTTTATTCATAGCAGTCATGAGAGGCCATATAAAATTTGTTGAATTATTATTACAAGCTAAAGCTGATTACACCATCTCCGATAATTTTGGTTTGACGCCACTTAAAATGGCAGAACAACTGCAAAATAAAGAAATGTGTCAATTATTAAATAATATAAATATCAATTTAGCTGCTCCAACATCATTAATGCCTCCTTCTCTTAAAAAAGCGCCAGCAACTTATTTACAACGTAACGGGTTATTTGGGCAACCCTCATCGGCAGTCACTTTAGGTACCACAACTAACCCACAAGATTTGGAAGACAAACAATTACAACAAGCCATTGAGCGTTCTCTACATGATTCTTCTGCACAATCTACACCTGAAAAATCTGACGAAGAATTATTGAATGAAGCAATTGCTTTATCATTACAATCAAAGAGCGCCCCTTAAAGCGCAAGTATCCTCGATGCCAGAGGAGTATCAGTGATGATATTATTGTTGGCTGTCTGTTGTGCAATTTGTCGATGGTCATATTGCACAACAGATGGCGTACAAAACAGACTATTTTTAATGAGTGGTGATCGTGCATTACTCTCTGTAATAGCAGATTCTTTATTGTTTTGCTTATCAAATGATAATTGATCTTTTATCATAAAATTATCAATGAATTGTTGAATTTCCTCTTTGGCTTTTACAATAGCTGCTTTGCAAATCTCCTCAGATTTGCAAAGTCCTTGAGCGGCAATAAAAGTAATATTCGTTAAATCAATTTCTGCTAGATAGGCTTTTATATAAGGAGTAACAAAATTTAAAGAACTATTTAGATAATTTCCTCCCATTGTTGTTATAACTAAGACGCTTTTATTTTTACCATAATCAGCATGCCATGTTTCACCTTCAATAGCGATGTGATCAAAATAAGCTTTTAATGTAGATGGAATCGAATAATTATGCATAGGAACACCGATAACAATAACATCAGCGGTTTTTAATTCCGCAATTAATTCAATGGATAATTTTCTAGTGAGATTATCTTTTATGTTCTCACTTTGCGGCATATTAATTGCTTCTATTGAACTATCCCTTAAATGAGGAATTGGATTTTTTCCTATATCACGTTCTATCACTTTATCTTCAGGGTATTTGCTTAACCATGCTGTAATAAAATGGTTTGTTAATTCCCTGGATTTCGAGTTGTTTAAACTGGGTGTAGAATTAATGAGCAATACACTTCTCATAACAATCTCCTTATTTTTCCGAATCAATTAAAGTGCAAATCGTGTATTTTCAATTTGAGGTATCACATTAATTGGTTGCTTATCTGCTGATACAGATTTTAATTTATTCACATTTTCTTCCATCACTTGCTCTTTTTTAACTGCATTTGCTTTTTGGAAAAATCCAAGGCCGCTGTTATAAAAGTTTTTTGCTCCGGAAGATATTTTATTTGATAACATATACATGCCTAGCATGATTATTAATATGCAAGCAATTTGCACTTTATAGCTTTCATCTGAATTTTTCGCATATGCACCTAATCCCATCATTAACATGGTTGAAAGCAGATCAGTTTTATCAACACTATTAATGGCCGACTTTATATTTGTCTGAATAGGATTTTCTCTAGGCGTTGATTGATGAGATGTTAAACCATTTTTATTCTGGCTAGCCCTATCATGTGCTGCGGATAAGAATTGAAGTTCTTCTTGTGTAGAGCTTCTACCTAAAACACTATTTCTATAGGGAAAACGGCCAAATTTTTGTATAGCATCGCTGTGCTCTTTTGCGTATTTCAGTGTCTCTGCAAATACTGCTTCATTTTCAGTACCGCGATTTTCTTCATCTAACTTAGAAAACATGGCAACACTTTTATCTTGGATTGCTTTATCTTCACTGTGTTGTAAAGGCATATATACAAACCATCTACACACTGGAGCAAGTGCTAAATCTTGTTCTGCTTTGATCATATCAAGCGCTATTTTTGTGGATAATTCATCACTAGCGTATGATTTTTTATTACCGCGATAAATATTTCTTGAGAATTGATCCAATATAATGATTAACGCTAAGGATTGCGCAGCCGTTCTATTGCATTGTAAAAATTTACCATTATTGATTTCATCAATATATTTCCCAAATTTATTGCGAATTGTTTCATCAAATGAGCTATCAGCATTAAACCACCGATCTCTCATTTCTTGTGATGGCATTTTGTTTATAGGTAATTGACCAAACCAGAATTTTAATACTTCATTAGTTAAGTCTTGCAGCTCAATCATTTCTGAAACTTTTTCTTTAGCGATAGCGCGCGCTTCTGGATTAACATTATAGACTTTACATTCATTTGGTTTTTCTAAAGGATTTTGCAGTGGTTTTGGTGTTGAAAGTTGCAATTGATGTATTTGTGCTAAATAATTTTTTACTGTTAAATTTTGCTTTAAGTAGTTATATAAATGTAAATAAGCCATTCCAACAGCATTGATACCGATAAATTCATGCCCCCTTAATTTCTGCGCAATAGGACAACCTGATCCCAGTAGACCTGGATTTCTTTTACCATCCACAACTAATCTACTGCTTCGATACATATCTTGTGTAGCTTTGCAATATTCATTAAAAGCATTGCTAAATGATAATTTCTCTAATGAACCATTGGCTAGGTCAAATGTTTCATTAAAAAATATACCTTGGCGAATAGAAGGCAATGTATAACTAAATGGCACTTTAACTGCGATTCTCTGTGGCGCATTTTCGTTAATGATATGTGCTAATAATTCATCGAAACTTAAATTATTTATTTTTTTTGCTGTTAAACTTGATAAAGTTGCCTGAAAACTTTGTATACCTTCTTGTAAAGTATCTATTGTTGAAATGATTGCGTGTTGCTCAATTGCTGACATTTTTTCTGCTTTTTTTCTGCCCCGTAAAGTTTCTTCTGCTAATAAAGGCCAATGCTCAATTTCGGCTTTTAATGCAGATTCTTTTAATTTATCCGTCATGCGTAACAATATTGTTGTTGTTAACAACATTAAAACAGAATTATCGATGCCATATTCACCGATAGGAATGACGGTAGTATCTGCAGCATGATTATTTGCTTCTTTTTGATCAGCCTTTACCGGTGCCCATAAGTAATTTGAAAACTTACCAACTAATAATTCGCTCAAATTATAAGGCTTTAATACCGCTGTCTCATTAAGGTGTTTTAGAAACGATTGAAAATAATGTTTTTCATTTTCAGTTAATTGTGTCTTCTTACCAGAGGTAAGAACAACATCGTTTTCAATTTCAGGAGCCGATTGCTGATAAATGTCAAATTTTGATGATTGATAATCAACCTGTGCAATTGTTAAATTATTTAAATAGGTTTGAATTTCCTCAGCAGATAAATTCGTGACATGTTGATTGAGCTCCTCGCATAAAGGAGTAAAAACATTTCTCAGATTCTCAGAAACAACACGGTTATATGAAACGACTTCTGTAGGTATGTTACGCATAGTTAAGCTCCTCAAGTAAATTAATAAAATGGTTGGATTTCTTGTTTCGACTTGAGGCGCATTACACTGGAAATTTAAAAAATGGATAATTCGTACTTATACATCGTGGTTATTAGCTCGGTATTTATACGGATACCACTTCTATCAGACATTTCTGGGTGAATAATAAGATTTGACTCGGGCAATTACAGTAAAGCAATTCGCATAGGTCTTAGTACGGATACACAAACAACACCTTAAAAAAGAAAATACGTAAAAATACTTTTTATTTTCTAAATTTTTAAGGAGGGCTTTACCATGAGTAATATTATAAAAATGAATTTAACGAATTGCCTTAGTGAAAAAGATAACATTTTAAATAACATTCGAAACCATCTTACGTCACGAGAAAAAGAAAGCTTAATGTATTTACTGCAAGGGAAAAGCGCCAAACAAATTGCTAAAAATATGCATCTCTCTCATCGCACAGTTGAATTTTATTTAGATAATATAAGAAAGAAGTTAAATGTACCTAGTCGTTTGAGTCTCATTAGCATTTTAAAGTTATCAGATATTGAAATATTATGCGGATAATTTTTACCCTATGTAATGCTTACTTGGAAAGATAAAGAGCAGGATTATAATATTGTTTTTTTAATATACTTTAATGGAAAAATAAAATATTTTTATGATAAACTTTTCTTATTTCACTAGATTTATCAAATGATTTATCATAAAGGTAGGGGGTAATTAAACATGTTGTTTGAAAGCCAAACTTTTTACTTACACCTTCTGCCATGTGTGGCGGTTCTAGTTGGGAAATCGCATGACGACAACCTAATTTTTTAGCTTCTTGGATGACGTGTTGTGTTAATACTGAGCATAATCCAGCACCCTGCGCTTTAGGCAAAGTAGCGGCATTATAATCCCATCACTGAATCACAAAGATATCCTGTTAAAATTGCAACAGGTTCATCGTCATAATAACCTAAATAGTGTCTCAGCTTATTATCAGCCCCATAAGATTTATAGACTGATGAGAAATCTAAAATTGCTGCATCAGTCATTTGAAACACCTCTTTAAAAATATTAATAAATTGCTGATATTCACTATCGAATGCAACCTCTTTTATTTTAATTTTTCTTGGCATATCAAAATAATTTATATCATCAATATTAATTTCTATGCCTAAATTAGCAGGTTGTGGTAAAAAACCAAATTGCATCAATTGCTTATTATTAACATCGGAGATAGGTGAGTTCGATGCTAACCATAAGATGAATGGCAACTTTTTATGAGAAAAATAATTTATAATATCGGGAAAATATTGCAATTTTATTTTATCATAAATATTGCTCACAAATGCCCCGTTAAAAAATGGTGATGAAGAAGTACCAATACAATAACAAAATGATTGTTGCATTAAATCAGCTGATGCATTCGCATAAGTTGAATTATTTACAGCTGTTCTAAATAAACTGATCATATTATTGATGATGGGGTTTTTAAACCATGTTGGCGGCTTAATAAGCATATTATTAATTCCCTATTTTTATTAAAAGGAAAGCTGCTCTTCCTTTGTTCCTTCACCATCTTGCAAATATAAATAAAATACAAATTACATTCTATTTCTATGTGTATTTGTCTGTAATAGATGACATAATTGATCAGCTTTACAATCAGCTTCTTTCTCATATTCTAATAAATCATGGACATTAAATGTCCTATTAGTAACTATTTTCACCACGATGTCACTTGAATATTGATCAAGATATTGGTTAAGTCCACCTAATCTCTTATACTGATCTAAATGCGCCATCTCATGTAATAACCAATGTAAATCTTGCGCATTATTTTCAGGATCAATAGTCCTAGGAAAAAACACTTCTCCAGGAAAAGTAATCGCTGTATTTTCTTGTTGTGTATTAATATTTTCAGCATATCTCATTGCAGATAAATCAACTTGATAATGATTCTGATAGGTATCAATTATTCGTTGTGAAAGTTTTTTCCATTTACCTTCTGTCGCTGCTTGATTTTGCAAACCGTTCCAATGCGCTGTAACAATCGTGTAAACAGCCTGCATAATTTGTACATTTTTAAGAATATCTCTAACGCCAATTTGACCAATTTTTTCTAACAATTTACCTACATTATTTGCATTTGCCAGATCTTTAACATCTTCAACTATTTGAGCAGGAGTGGGTGTTAGACCTACAGGATCACCAGGTACCGCAGCAATAATATTTTGTAAAGTTGGTTTTTCAACAGCAGCAACAATATTATTTACTGTATTAACAGGATGGCTAATAACTGATTGCACATGTGCAGAATGCACATTATTTACTGTAGTAACTACATCTTTTACCGGCTGTGGTAACAGCGGCACTGCATTTACAACAGTATTTGTAACAGACGTTACTGCTTTGACATGTTCTACCGGATTGAATACTTTGAAAACACCGCCCATAATTTTGTACCTCTTATAAAAAATAATAAATTCTCAATCTTGTGAATGAAAAGTGTGTTAATACGATTTTTTAATAAATTTCAATTAATTTGCAATACGTCGTATTAAGAAGAGATGATATATATATCTAAATGACCCATAAATACCGTATTACTACTCACACAATAGATACAAAATATTTATGCGCTATATTAAATAGCGAGACTAATGATGAAATAATAATTGATATTATGCGTGTAAATGTTCTGAATAAAATGATTATTAAACATTATCAAATAAAATTAAAAATAAAACGATTTGATAAAAATGGTGGTTTTGGGTTATTAATAATATGTGGAATGTTATTCAATGAAGCGTCGAATTAAATTTAAATAATCGACTCAATTTAATAATACAATACGTCTACTTTAGCTATTACATTCATATCATTTACATTTTCTCTTAACTCTGTGATTAAGTCTTGAGCATGATCCTTATTAATTAATAATCTCACTGGTAATCGTAATTCAACATAAATTTTACCTGCTAAATAATGCAAAACAATATTGTCATCACTGATTTCATCAATCAGATTTTGCCAACGACTTTTTAATAATTGTATTAATTCATCACGGCCAGGTAAATCATGCGGGGGTTCAAACATTTCTACCAACTCATCATCTTCTGCATCAACATGCACGGTAATATCTTTAATATCGGGAATTTCATGTAATAATTGTGCACGCACTTGTTCACCAATAAAATGTCCTTCTGAAACACTTAAACGCGGCGCAACTAAAATATGAACATCTAGAAAAATTAAATTATTGATGGTACGCGTACGTAATTGATGCAATGCACGCACTCGTGGCACTTTATTTATGGCTGATTTAATTAAATTGACTGTTTTATCATCCACACCCATATCGACTAATTCACAAATACTAGACCAAGCAATCTTTGTGCCTAATTTTATTACCATTAATCCAACTATTATCGCCGCAATTGCATCTAAAATGGGATAACCTAAAATTGCGCAAGCAACACCAAAAAATACTACTAATGATGCAGCAACATCACTGCGGCAATGCCATGCGTTTGCACTTAATAAACTCGATTGAATTTGTTTTGCGATTCGTAATGAATAATGAAATAAACCTTCATTGATAATGGCAGAAATTGCTGCAATAACTAATACATAGGTATTCGGCGTAGGCGTCGGTTTATGCGCCCACACATGCTCACCCGCATTAATAATAATTCCTATGCCTGCCAAAATGAGAATTAAAGCTAAAGCTAATGTTGCAGCTGTTTCAATTCTACCGTGTCCATAGGGATGATTGTGATCAGCTTGTTGATGCGCATAATGTGCGGCAAATAACACCATCACATCAATTAATAAATCGGCTGCAGAGTGAACACCATCAGCAATTAAAGCATGTGAATGACCTAAAATGCCAAATATTAATTTGATAATGGCTAAAAATGTGGTGGCAATTGCAATAATTGTGGTGATACGTACTGCTAATTGCGCATTAGTAAGTTCTCGCATGCCATTTAACCTAATTTATTTTCGTAATACTGTGGAAACACCATTATCTCCAGCAATTAATAATACATCTGCGGTGCGATGTGCAAATAAGCCATGACAAACTACACCAACAATATTATTTAATTTCTCTTCTAATTTTATCGGATCTGTTAAATCCAAATTAAGTACATCTAAAATGACCATGCCATTATCAGTGACAAATCCTTGTCGATAGGTTGGAAAACCACCCATTTTAACAATTTGTCGCGCTACATAACTTCTTGCCATTGGGATCACTTCAATAGGAACTGGTTTATTTCCGAAAACCCTCACTTGCTTACTCACATCGGCGATACAAACAAATTGATCAGATGCTGTAGCAATAATTTTTTCGCGCGTCATAGCGCCGCCGCCACCTTTTATTAATTGAAAAAGTGGATTGATTTCATCAGCGCCATCAACATAAACAGGTATTTTATCAACCGTATTTAAATCCATTACACGTATGCCAACCGCTTTTAATTGTTCTGCTGTTGCAACAGAACTGGCTACTGCACCTTCAATTTTATTTTTAATCGTAGCTAGCGCATCAATAAAAAACTTAACCGTTGAGCCTGTACCAACACCAACAATAGTATCTGATTTAATATAATTTATTGCTGCTTGCGCTGCTGCTTTTTTAAAATTATCGCTACTCATGCCTGCTCCCTCTACGATTAAATTGATAATTATCTTATACTGATTCATTTTTATATAGTTATTTTTACCCGCCCCTTAAATGCATTTATTACAGGCCCATATTATGAAAATACTTTGCGTTATACCTAGCCGTATGGCTTCTACCCGCTTAGCACGTAAACCAGTCGCTCTGATTCAAGGCAAACCCATGATTCAACGGGTTTACGAAGGTGCCATAGCATGTCCTGATATTCATCGCGTTGTTGTCGCTACAGATAACGATGAAATAGCCAATATCATCAGCAAAATGGGTGGTCATGTTGAAATGACTGATCCAGAAATTAAAACGGGTTCTGATAGGGCGGCGGTGGTAGCGGAAAGATATCCAGATATGGACGTCATCATCAATTTACAAGGCGATCAACCTTTTATTAAACCCGATATGCTATCTGAATTAATCAATCCTTATTTAATAGGCGAAAGACCTGAAATGACCACTGTAGCTTGCCCCTTAGATTTTAGTGTGGATTACACTGATCCTAATGCCGTAAAAGTCCTACTAGATAAGCATCATAATGCGATATATTTTTCTCGCTCACCAATCCCACATTTCCGCAATAATGATTTTAGTCGCGCTAAGCAAACACCTGTTTATTATCACATCGGTTTATATGCTTATCGCCGCGATTTTCTGAAAATCTATACAGATTTACCGCAAACACCTTGCGAAGTAGCAGAATCGTTAGAGCAGCTGCGTGTGATAGAAAATGGCTATAAAATTCGTGTTTGTTTAACAAAACATAAAATTCTAGAAATTAATACGCCGGAAGAATTATTAAGAGCACAAACCGAACCGCTCTCCGTTTAAAATACACAATAAAAAAGCCCTCTAATAAGAGGGCTTTTTAAAGTGTTTTCACAGACATGTGCTCGAGAACATTGTCAAACATCAAGTGGATATCTCAGCAAGTACATCAGGCTTTCTACTGGCATGCCTTGTAGACGTGCTCACAGTAAGTGCGATTCGATCTCCTAAAAATTACTAAAACAGTTCAGGGTAGAAATGCCTGTCGAAAACACTCAACTAGAGTATAGCTCTGAACATAAAATTGGCAAATTTTAATCAAGATAATTAAATAAATATTTTTTAAAAAAAATGACATAAAAAATTTGCAAAATTGAAAATTCAATATCTAATCATAATTTGAATTATTCAGAAATTATTACTTATAATCGCAAATGGGTTTTAATTTTTTTGTTTAATTGTATTATTGCAATTTATTTTAACTACCCTCTTCTACCGATGGTACTTCCCCCACAAGTGAGAGAAGGAAAAAAATGTTATTTTTTCGTAGGAAGTTATCGCTAAATAAGTAGCCGTAATTAAAAAATATGTATAAACTATGTGTTTCATTTGCAATCTATGACGATAAAATATGAATTCATGTGAACAGTTACAAGTTATTTCGCAATATTTAATTCCACAACACGGATTATCACGTATTGTGGGCGCCATTATTAAATCACGTCGTGAGAAATTCAAAAATTATTTAATTGATTTCTTTATTAATCGCTACAAGATTGATATGAGTGATGCAATAGAAAATAATCCACACGCATATCCTGATTTTAATAGTTTTTTTACAAGAAAATTGCGCTCTGAGACACGTCCAATTATTGGTGGTGAAAATACTATTGCCTGCCCAGTTGATGGCATTATTAGCGAATTCGGCACTATAAATGATAACACTATAATCCAAGCTAAAAACCATAATTACACCATCGATAATTTATTAGGTGGTTTAAAAGAAGAATCTGCAGCATTTATCAATGGTAAATTTGCCACCTTTTATTTAGCGCCTAAAGATTATCATCGTGTTCATGCGCCTTTCGCAGGTAAATTACGAAAAATAATATATGTTCCAGGAAAATTATTTTCGGTTAATTTATGTACGGCTGATCGAGTTCCTAATTTATTTGCACGAAATGAACGCGCCATCTGTATCTTCGATACAGCCGCCGGACCACTCGCAGTGATATTAGTTGGCGCTATGATAGTGGCAAGTATTCATACTGTTTGGACTGGTGCAATTACGCCAGCGACAAAAAAACAATTGCAAGCGTGGAATTATACCGATAATGATTCACACTTTTTACTAGAAAAAGGCGCTGAAATGGGACATTTTCAATTAGGTTCTACTGTTATTGTTTTATTTAGCCCTAATAGTATCGATTGGACAAAGGAGTTACAAAAAAATCAAACCGTTAAAATGGGACAATTAATCGGAGAAAAAAAATCAAATTAGGGAATACAGAATAATAACATGGATGCCATTTTAAAAATTATTTTATAAAAGCATGGTATTTTCCTTATTGCCGATCTCCCCAATACGAGAATAAAACACAGTACGGAAATACCTAAACTATGAGGTATTTTTATGCGTCAATATAATTTTATTATTTATTTATTCACTGCTTTACTGTTTTCTCAGTCTGTTTTAGCACAATCCATAGCTAATATTTCTGCAGTCCAACCCACTGCAAATATGAATGTTAATCAAACTAATTCCAATACTGGCCCTGATCAAATTGTGCAACAATATGTCACGCCATGGATGTCACAAAATCAAATCCCAGGTGTTGCGGTTGCTATCTATTATCAAGGACAAGATCATTATTACAATTTTGGGGTTGCTGATACCTCAACCAACCAAGCCGTCACGCAAAATACCATTTTTGAATTGGCGTCAGTAACTAAATCATTTACTGCTACATTATTAGGCATTTGTGTTGAGCAAGGAAAATGTCAGTTAAATGATCCCGTTACTCACTATTTACCTGCGTTTTCAAAAAATACCACTGCAGCAATTAGTCATGTAACATTACAAGAATTAGCAACGCACACCGCCAGTTTTCCAAGAATGTCTCAAGATTTTGGTGTGATCGATCCTGCAGCAGCGAATGCTGATTCACAATTAATGTCGCAATTAGCACAATGGCAGCCCAGTATTCCTATCGGCACTCAATATCAATATTCAAATATAGGTTTTGGTTTATTAGGTGAAGCCGTAGCAAATGCTTTAGATACAAATTATAGTGACGCGGTTAATCAATATATTTTTCAACCATTAAATATGTCTAGTAGTTTTGTCAATGTGCCAAATGATCAACAAAATCGTTATGCGCAAGGTTATAATGAACAAGGTAATCCTGCTCCACATTATGATACATCCGCGTGGCCAGGCGGTGGTGGATTACGATCAACCTCAGCAGATATGCTGCAATATTTAAAGGCAAATATGGGCGTTTTAAATATTTCACCACAATTGTCAGCCGCAATGAATTTAACGGAGCAAGGCTATTTTAATGTGAATCCTCATTTTACCCAAGGATTGGCATGGCAATTGAAAGACATCCGAAATTTAAATGTCATCAATAAAAATGGAGAAAATCAGGGTTTCAATACCTATGTTGCTATGGTACCGCAACAAAAAATTGCTATTGTGGTTTTAGCGAATAAACGCGGTGTAAAACCAAATAAAATAGCGAACCAAATATTACATGCATTGGCATAATTTTCATAAATGACAAAAATCAATTAAAAACATAAACGGAATCCAGGAATGAATTAAATTATTTCCCGGGTTCCGCCAGAAGTACTAAATATTTTTTCACAAGATAATAATTAAATTGAAATTAATTGCATTTTGATTTGGCTTCACCCAGGCTACGACTTCCAGACATTTTTATCAAATTTACATTTAATGGAATTATCATAATTTAAGGAGGCGATTGATGAAAAATTATCTTTGTTATTTCAGTATATTTTTATGTATTTTATTTAATCAATCTACATTTGCGCAGAATACAATTAACAATAATCCTCAACAATTAATTCAATCACAAATATCTCAGTGGATGGCGGAATATCAAATACCCGGTGTTGCAGTGGGATTATATTATCAGGGCCATGATTATTATTATAATTTTGGTGTAGCTGATAAATCGACTAATGCTCCTACGACGAATAATACCATTTTCGAATTAGCATCCGTGGGAAAAACTTTAACGTCAACTTTATTAGGCCTCTGTGTAGAACAAAAAAAATGCCACCTAAATGATTCTGTTAATCGATATATCCCACAATTTGCGCAAGATCCTGGTGCCGCCATTAATCAAGTCACATTACAACAATTAGCAACACATACCTCTGGGTTACCTCGTGCAGCAATAGATTTAGGTGTGGCCGATTTACAAGCAAGCAATGCCAATGAGGTTTTAATCCAACAATTAAAATTATGGCAACCGGATTATCCAGTAGGAACTCAATATTCCTATTCTAATATTGGTTTTGCTTTGTTAGGCAAAGCGGTTACGCAAGCATTAGGTGTTGATTATATATCAGCTTACTCACAATATATTTTTAAACCATTACAAATGAATAGTAGTTATGTGAATGTGCCAAATGATCAATTGGAACGTTTTGCACAAGGTTATAATAAAAAAGGCAATCCATCTGCACATTATCCACCTTCACCTTGGCCGGGTGGCGGAAGTATCAGTTCTACCTCAGCTGATATGCTGCAATTTCTCAAAGCACAATTAGGTGTCACACAAAATGGTTCGCCCGATTTAATCAATGCAATGCAGTTAACACAACAAGGGTACTTTCCATTAAATCCCCATTTAACAGAAGGATTAGCATGGCAAAGATTGATTAAAAATAATTTATTGATCATACGTAAAAACGGTATGAATAAAGGATTTAATACCTATGTTGCTTTGGCGCCACAACATAAAATTGCGATTGTTATTTTAGCCAATAAACGGGGTGTCAAACCAGGTAAAATTGCAAATCTGATTTTGCAAGAATTATCGTAAATAAAATGTAGCCTGGGTAGAGCAATTGATAACATTGTTTATATTTCATAATTCCCATTTTCCAATCACTAAGAATTTATAACTCGGCGAAACCTGGGAATGAATGTTCCCGGATTCTGCCTTAGGTAAAAGTATTCTGAAGTTACTTTCAAATATCAGAGCTTATTTCAATTTTCTCATTTGCTGCATCCAAGCTACATAGTCTATATTTCCCAGTGCTTCATTGCAGCAAATTATAAAAACAATTTAAATTATTTCGATCAAAAATCTCCTATTTTACCGATAAAATAAGCAATTTTGTGCCATACTTTAAATATAAAAATAGATTATTTAATTGATAGTAAGGAGAAGTGAAATGACAGCAGAAAATCATAAATTAAGCGTATGCAGGCTTGGCTTCGCATTAGGATTAACATGGGCAATTTCAATGTTAATAGTTGGTTTAACAGCATGGCTATTTTCATATGGAACAGCAATGGTAACTTTAATGGGATCAATTTATATCGGTTTTAAACCAACATTATTGGGCAGTTTTATAGGCGCAGGATTAGGATTTGTTGACGGCTTTATTGGCGGCGTTCTAATTGCTTGGTTTTATAACTTATGTGGATGTTGTTGCTGTAAAAAAGAGGCTTAATTGTTAATTAGCTTATACGCAAAGAAACTTCACCAATGGAAAAATGTTGTATTTTTCCTTGGTTATCTTCCAACATAATACAGCCAGATTGATTAATTCCTCTGGCGATCCCACTTAATTTTTCTGAAACAGTATGTAATGTAATTTTTTTCCCACAAGCAATATCATATTTTTGCCACTGTGAAATAAATGGTGCTAATCCGTGTTGTTCAAATTGCGCAATGACTAATAAAAGATTATTCAAAATTAATCCTGCCAATTGATTTCGTTTCACTTCACCTGACACTATATGTTTAATATCAACCCACGGTTGATCAATTTTATCTTTAATAACATTAGACATACGCACATTTAAGCCTACGCCTATTACCGTATTTAATATTTCAGTCACTTCACCACGTGTTTCCACTAAAATGCCGCAAAGTTTTTTATTTTGCCATAAAATATCATTAGGCCATTTTAATCCTAAATCACCTTTGATGCCGTATTGATGTAAAGCATTTATCACAGCGATAGCTATTACCAAACTCAGTCCAGCAAGCTGTGATAAATCTTTATCAAATTGCCATAATAATGACAGGTAAATATTAGTACCAAATGGTGAATACCAAATTCTGCCACGGCGTCCTTTTCCCGCCGTTTGTTTTTCTGCTAAACAAGCATGAACAATATAGGGCTGTTTTTCTTTGAGGGATTGTAATAAATGATCATTTGTAGAAGGCAATGAATCAAATATCTCTAATTTTTGTAATAATTCACGACTTTGAGGTTCTAAATACTTTACTATTTTTCTTTTATCTAATAATTCTAATCCATCGGGAATTCGATAGCCTTTGTTAGTAATAGATTCAATATCTATGCCATATTCATTTAATGATTTAATTAATTTCCAAATTGCAGCACGCGTTAAACCCAACGCATTTCCCAATTCTTCTCCAGAATGAAATTCACCATCAGAAAGTTGTTGGATGAGATAATTAATTTTATTCACATTTTTACCTTCATTGTGAGTTGCCGCAAAAATACCGATCAATATCTATACTTAATATAAAAAGATCATTGTGGAGTATATCATTATGCATCGTAACCCAATACCATTTGATCATAAAAAAGAAACAAATGAAACAAAACAAACTTCTCCCCAACCGCCGCGTCAAGCATGGGTAGCGACAAATCTTATTCCTCCCCAACAAAAAGCACCACTATCTGGTAATAAATTCAAGGTCGGTAGAAAAAGTAATATTCAGTCGCAATTAATTTTGGAAAAAGTGGAAAAAGAACTCGTTGCAGATAAGTGGGGAGTTGAAACAATGGCAGTTGCTATCGCGGCAAAAAAAGAAAGACGCGCTCAAAAAGGCCAAGCTTTCAACTGCTTTGTGCTGGATCAAGCAGAAATTTATAAAGATCGCGCTTCCATTGATGAGATAATTAAAAAAAATAAAGAGGTAACACAATTTTTCGAAAATTTATTAAAACAAATAAATGAGATACCTGATGGTTTACATTTTCAATTAGCTGTCAGAGTAGGATATTACGTTACTGAAGACAAAAATGATCCTGATAATACACATTGGTTTGCATTGGACATAATGAAATTAAATGGTCAATTGGAAATTTTTGCTTTTGATTCTGTTAAATATGACGATACCGATATACTCCTGAAAGAGTTATCAAAAATGCCCCATGTCAAAGTAACGCAATATATTCATGATGACGTCATAGGGATGGTACAAACTGATAGCACCAATTGTTCACGATTTACATTAGACAATGTATTTCATCTATCATTAATTAATATCCATCCTAAACTACATCAATCTATTGCTATAGAATCTCTTGAACCAGATAAAGACAATTCCAATTATTGGGTAATTGATGCGAAGAATTGCCCTAAAGAATTAGCACCATTATTACGAAATATGCAGAAAGCAAATAATATATCGAAATTAGATATAAGCATTACAAATTATGTCATTAATCTAAAAGGACAAACAATGCTTGAATCAGCCAAACAGCATACCGTAAATGTTTATATTGACGAAGATTCGCCTACAGGTGTAAGGCACATTAAACCAGGCGAAGAAAATAAAGATGAAAGTTTAAAACCCGCACTCAACAAAGAAGGTAATCCTAAACAAACCAACCTAGTCATAACACATAAGAAGAAACAAATCGCTCATAAAACATCTGATTTTCTACAGTTACAAAACCCCGATCTTGAAAAAATTCTTAATAATCGCCAAGGGTATGCATTTATAGAATATGTAACTCAACATCAAAAATTATCCGAAGATATACAAACAAAATTAGACCCGATAAAAAGTATATTATTTTTAATAGGTAAAGGGATACAATCATTAAAAAATAAAATGCAAGCTGACCCAGATAATATAAATTTAAGAGCGGATCTGAAAGCTTTAGAGATCACCCTGCAAAAAATAAATAATCCGCAGACACATTTTAAAAGCGCAGCTAATATATTAAGAAATGCTTGCGAATTGTTATCACTACAGTCACAATCATTCAGGAAACGTGCAGACCAACTATTAGAAAGAGTTCAGCTTTACGAAGAAAATGATCCTTTCTTAACCGCTTTACAATCGTCTATACCTAAACATTCAAAAGCAATTACATCGCCCATGAATTCATCTAATAGAATTGAAAGATAATTATAATATCGTTTTATTTGAATAATATTGTTGAAGCAAAATTTTGTTTGTGTATTTGTGAAGCTTGAAATTGTAAAAAATCATCATTTGGCGTTTCTTTTCGTAGAAACGCCAAATTAATATTTAATAATATTATTGCGGCGCTCCTTGGTCAGCAACTGTATGACAATAATCACTATCTTGCTTAATCATTTGCATACACTGTTCATAAATTGCTTGGTTGAGGCAATATTTCAATTTTCCAGATTCATCCATACATTTACTATAAGAATCAAAAAATTGATCCATTGATTTGTGACAAAGATCGTTAATTTTATCTGAGGCGTCCGATTGTTGCTGTGGACTTAACGATAAAAATTTTGGATCTGTCTTAGCTTTATCAATACAAGATTGTTCAAATTTTTGCTTCATTTCCGGAGTTATTTGAGTCGCTAGTTGCGCTCTGTATCCTAAAGTCCCTAAAAAATAAATAATCACAAATAACCAAATCCAAAAATGTGAAAAAGATTTTTTCTCTTTGCGAAACAGATTGAAAATAAAATTAATTACCAAAGCAAGAATATATCCGCATAACATTGCCCCAAACGCATACCCAAATATCATGCCTAATGCATGCGGATTGCTTATTAACTCTTTAAGATGCGAAAGTCCATTATACTGTTGGGCTGCCTCTAATAGACCACCAAACAAACTGACTAAAAGTATTAAATAAAAATGGATAGATAACTTCCTGTTTTGTGCCATAAATATATTCCTTAAGGATCCCTGTTCATTTAAAGAGCGCTTTAAATCAACCCGGTTAAATTTAAACATTATTTATTTTAACCGGGATAATTGCAAGCTCCCCCCTCAACACTATTGTAAACTATATTACAATTTTTAAGTTGACAATTGATCGTTTTAATCTTAATTTATGCCTCTTTTTAAAAACCGATACGACGCGTAATAGCCTTTTATTAATAATTTCAAGGATCTTTAGGATGAAGCAAGAATTATATGAAAAAGCCTATGGCTTATATCAAAAGCCCTTATTTGATTTGGTTTTTGAAGCCCACCAAGTGCATCGCCTGCATCATGATCCCCATAAAATCCAAAAATGCGCATTGCTCTCGATTAAAACAGGTGGTTGTCCTGAGGATTGTGCTTATTGTCCACAATCGGCGCGATATCAAACTGGATTAGAACGTCACCATTTATTATCTATAGAACAAGTGAAAAATGCCGCGCAACAAGCTAAAAAAAAAGGTGCGGAGCGATTTTGCATGGGTGCCGCATGGCGCAATATAAAAAATGAACGTGAATTGGAACGTGTTTTAGAAATGGTCAAAATTGTTAAAAATGAAGGATTAGAAGTGTGTGTTACGTTAGGAATGATTAATGAACAACAAGCACAACAATTAAAAAAAGCAGGGGTATACGCTTATAATCATAATTTAGATACTAGTCGTAATTATTATGCAAAAATTATTTCTACTCGCACATTCGATGATCGATTAGCAACATTACAATTTGTTCGCCAAGCCGGCATGACTATTTGCTCAGGTGGCATTATTGGCATGGGCGAAACCATTCAAGATAGATGCGCATTAATTGCTGAACTTGCCTCATTAAATCCGCAACCTGAGTCCGTGCCCATTAATTTATTAATTCCCATTAAAGGTACACCGCTTGCAGATTCATCACCCGTGGATACTTTGGACTTAATTCGATTAATTGCCATTGCACGCATATTGATTCCTAAAGCACGCGTTCGTTTATCAGCTGGCAGAACTTTTTTAAATCGTGAAACGCATCTCTTAGCATTTTTTGTAGGCGCTAATTCACTTTTTATTGGCGATAAATTACTGACAAGATCAAATCCTGATTTAGAAGAAGATGAAACATTACTTGCGTCTTTAAAAAGCAAATCGGTTTGACCAGTTATGCATATATTAAATCAGCGTTTAAAAAAATTAAAAAAACAACAATTATTTAGACAATTGATTTCTCACAACGAAATTGATCTCATCTCTAATGATTATTTAGGTTTTGCGCATGACAAAAAAATACATAACCGATTTATGCAGCGTTTCAAAAAAATTCCTTTAGGTGCAACAGGATCGAGATTATTAGGTGGAAATAGTGCTTTACATGAAGAAACAGAACAACTCTTAGCACAATTTGTAAATCGTTCAGCTGCTGTAATATTCCCCTCTGGCTATCAAGCAAATATTTCATTATTAAGTGCATTATTAACGCCTGACGATCTCGTTTTTTCAGATGAATATAATCACGCATCAATTATCGATGGAATTAGATTATCAAAAGCGAACAAAATTATTTTCCCACATCGTGATTATCAATTTCTTGAAAATCAACTGCATTATTATTCACATCATAATTGTTTAAAAATTATCATTTCTGAGAGTTTATTTAGCATGGATGGTACTTTAGCTGATATCAAACAACTTACTCTGCTTGCACAAAAATTCAAGTTACTATTAATTATTGATGAAGCACATTCGACAGGTTTATGGGGAACAAGTTTAGTCACAACATTGGGATTATCCGATCAAGTATTCGCAACGATTCATACCGCTGGAAAAGCATTAGGTGCATCAGGCGCTTGGATTGCAGGAAATCATTTACTTAAAAAATATTTAATTAATTTCGCAAGACCTTTTATATTTTCTACTGCGGTGATGCCAGCACAACTTATATTAATGCAAGAAGCCATAAAAAGGTATTATGAAATTGGAAAATATCGATCTCAAATAATTTTTAATCGTGCCATAAAATTCAATAAATGGCTAAAATATATATTTAAAAATCATGATATCAGCCCAATAATACCTATTATTTTAAATGATAACTTAACTGTTACAAAATTAAGCCACTATTTACACAATAAAAACTGGCATGTGCAATTAATCCGTCCTCCTACAGTTCCACCCAATAAAACCAGATTAAGAATCACAATCAAATGGTGTAATTCTTTAGCACAGCTCTATCAATTGAGTTCAGATATATTAAGAGGATTGGAGTATATACAACAATGACAACAAGCATCTTTATTACAGGAACAAATACGGGTGTTGGTAAAACAATTACATCTGCTTTAATTCTCGCCGCTGCACATTGTGCACAACGCAAAGTCAATTATTTTAAACCCATTCAAACAGGTGATGAATCGGATTGTGCTTTAATTAAATCATTAACAGATGTTCCCGATGTTAATATAAAATATCCGGTATATTCATTCAAATTACCCGCATCACCTTTTCAAGCAGCACTCGAAGAACAGCGTTCAATTAATCCTTTAAAAATATTAACACTGTGGCGAACTATTTCTTTATGTCCAACTATCGTTGAAGGCGTAGGCGGTTTATTAGTACCTATCAGTAAAAGTTTTTTACTGCGTGATTTAATCAAATTATTAAATTTAAACCTAATCATTGTTGCAAATACACATATGGGTACAATTAATCATATTTTATTAACTATTGAAGCTGCAGTATCTGAACAAATACCTATCTTAGGCATTATTTTAATAGGCAATAACAATTATCCATGGTTGCAGGAAACAATAACAGCAATGACGAATGTGCCTATTTTAACGCAAATTCCTTGGCAATCTTCACTACGTCCAACACATTTAATGGAAAAAGCAAAAGAATTATTTAATCAACAATTGCTTGATCAATTCTTTGGTAAAAAAATAGAGGAATGTTTATGTTAAGTAGAGACCGTCAATTCGTTTGGCATCCTTACACACAACATGGTTTAGAACCTGAATTATTAGCCATTATTTCAGCACGGGGTGCTTGGTTAACATTACAAAATGGACAGAAAATTTTAGATGCTATTTCATCTTGGTGGCTCAATATTCATGGGCATTCACATCCTGATATTATCGATGCTGTTTATCAACAATTAACAAAATTACAACATGTTATATTCGCAGGTTGTACCCATGAGCCTGCCATTCAATTAGCTGAATTATTGATTAATGCGGTACAAAATGGCGGCTCCGCATTGCAATATTGTTTTTATTCTGACAATGGATCAACCGCTGTAGAAACAGCTTTGAAAATGGCTTTTAAATATCATCAAAATAGAGGAAATCATACAAGAAAAAAGTTTTTATCACTCAAAAATTCATTTCACGGTGAAACATTAGGTTGTATTTCATTGAGTGATCGCGATGGCTATAACAAATCATTTTCTGAATTATTATTTCAAGTTGATTTTATACCAACTAATAATATCAATATATTAAATCATTTAATTGCCAATCAAGCTGAGCAATATGCAGCGATAATTATCGAACCATTAATTCAAACTAATGGCATGTTAATTTATGATACAAATTATTTAACTCAAATCGCACAAATTTGCCAACAACATCATATATTAGTGATCTGCGACGAAGTATTTACCGGTTTTTATAGAACGGGCACCTGTTTTGCTTTTGAACAAGCAAAAATAAAACCCGATTTACTATGTTTAGGAAAAAGTTTGACCGGCGGTTATTTACCATTAGCAGTCACCTTATCAACAACTGATATTTATAATGCTTTTTACACAAATAATATTTCTAATGCCTTAACACATGGTCATTCATATACAGCAAATCCACTTGCCTGTGTTGCAGCCATCGCCTCATGGCAAATTTTACAACGTCCTGATACACAAGCTTCTATTAAAAGAATTGCGCAATATACACAATACCGTTTAAATCAATTAGCAGAACATCCTTTAGTTTCATCACCACGGTCATTAGGCGCAATCGGCGCGATTACTCTGGGCAATACCGCTAGCTATTTTTCACAAATCGGTTATGTGATTCGACAACTTGCACTTCAAAAAAATGTGTTATTAAGACCGTTGGGTAATGTCATTTATACACTTCCTCCTTATTGTGTTAAGGATGAAGAATTGGATCACCTATTTAATACCATTGAATATCTATTAAATTATTTGGCTGAAAACAAATGAAATCAATCATTCAGAAAATTATCCATTGTCCAATAAATCATGCAAAATTTTTAAATACTTTAAGCTTATTAGAATACATAGGCGCACGAAAAATTTTAAAAAGTCAACAACAAGAAAACATCACCGAAATAATGTTGGCCCATGCTGCGGAAGAATTACGACATGCCAAAATATTGAAAAAAGCAGCACTTCATATAGCTCCTGGAATTTGTACTACCTATCAAGAACATGAGTTGCTTTGCGGTAAACATGCAACACGTTATTTTCAAAACATAGACCGGTCAGTGCAATGTCATTTAAAAAATGATAATTCTTTACAAGCCTATCTTTACACGACTTATTTAATAGAAAAACGAGCAATTTCCTTCTATAAACTGTTTGATAGTGTTTTATTGCAATTGAATAAACCTACATATTTTAGAGGGATTCTTGTCGAAGAACATCAGCATTTAAATGAAATTATTTATTATTTGAATGAAATGAATTGTTTTTCAAAACATTTAAATGCTCTTATTAAACTGGAACAATTAGAATTTGAAAACTTCATGATAATAGTTGAAAACACACTCTAAATTTCTTATCTATTCAAAGTTTCATTTTCAGAGAGTAAGGAAGCTCTCATACTAACCACTTGCTAATTATTATTTGCCATCATAAAATAACCTTTTAGGTTAGTAGCTTTTCGCCCACATAACCGGTGATAAGTTGGACAATCGCTTAAGGCAACATGATTAAGCACGGAGGCAAAATGGTAACGGAAGACATTATACAAAATAAAGCGAAACAATTACTCAAAGTCACAGGTTGCAGCAATACCTTTCCTTTGCCTATCGAAATGATTGTTGAACATCTAGGCTTTCAATGTCATTTCTATATTCCTGATAAAGATATTGAAGATATTGCAAGCGCAGTAAGCCATTCAAAGAAAAAAATTTATATCAACCAAAATAATACACCTGAGCAACAATTATTTAGCATCGCGCATAAAGTCGGTCATATAGTATTACACGGTGACAACCACGATTATATAGACAGCCCTCATATTCATAAAAATTTACAAACTGAGGAAGCAGAACAATTTGCTATGGAATTATTAATGCCCGAAGAACATTTTTGCAAAATGTGGCACAAAACAAATCATGATATAAAAGCGTTATTGCAATTTTTTGGTGTGACAAGTGAGCTTATACAAAAAAGAGCCAACTATTTAGGTTTATATATCACCTAAAGAAATTAAATTTATTATTAATCACTACAACAAGCTAAAAGAAATTCAATCTCTTCAGGATGTCTTGATAATAACCTTAATAAATTACTGGTCGAACGTAATGGCGTTGCTTCACCGCGTTCATATCTACTGAATGCATTAGGCCCACCACCACATAATCTTGCGGCATCTTTTTGTGTCAATTTTAATTGTTTTCTGATTTTTCTCACTTCAGCAGATGTTAATAAACCATTTATTTGCGCATATATATCTCTAGAAATATGTCTATTTTTTTTAGAATTGATATATTTGCGAATATCATTGCCACATGATGAACAATTAACATCTAATTGTTTTATTTCTAAAGGCGAATTTTTAGAAGCGTAATTAAGTTTCTTAGCCTTAATCATTAACATGCCATCATGGCAAATCGGACACTTTTTCTTAATCATAACCGTGACCTCATCCTAATTAGAGCAGCTTTCCATGCGGTACTTCTTAAACTGAACGAGCAGAGTAACCTTTTATAATGCGCCCATCAATTGATAATAATCAATAAAAAAGACCATTAAAATCTTGAAATTATATTAACTATTACTGACTGACGTGCTCATTATTCGCATCACACACAAGGCATTAATCTTACCCACCCGAAGTGATAGCGTCTATTAATTAAATATAAACATTATTTATTTTTTGTTTGTCATTACTTACGAAAAAATCATTAATATTAATAGATTATGGTTCGATAAATAGACTCACGCACTTGTTGACATCAAATCTATCATTACATATTATGTTTTGAATATTCGCTGAGGTATTTTTATGTTACGCCATTTTCATCATCATTCACATATTATCGTCTAGCCTTTATCTACTGACTGGGGGCTAGCGTAATGCCTTCAGCAAGATCTTTCCACTTTAATCAAATATCTTCCGAAGGCTTGTCAGGATCTACAAATGTTATATTGACCATAGAATTCTTGATAAGAGGAAGTATTTATGCAATTAGATAAAAAACCTGGCCAAGCAAAAGCAATCAGTCTTTTTGCTTTAATCATGATCAACGTGATCGCCGTTGATAGTTTGCGCACTTTACCGATTAGCGCTCAATATGGTTTATCACTTATTTTTTATTATGTCGTAGCATCACTTTTATTTTTTGTGCCCAGTATATTGATCACCGCTGAATTGGCCACTGGCTGGCCAACCACGGGCGGTGTTTATGTATGGGTAAGAGAAGCATTTGGTTTAAAATGGGGATTTTTAACCATTTGGTTACAATGGATTTATAACGTCGTTTGGTATCCTACCATTCTTGCTTTTATTGCTGGCACATTAGCTTATTTAATTAATCCTCATTTAGGTGACAATAAAATATACACCTTATCAATAATTATGGTGTTGTTTTGGGGTGCTACCATTTTAAATTGTTTAGGTATAAAAGTTTCCAGTTGGATGAGTATTTTAGGCGCAACGCTAGGCACTTTATTACCCATGCTCTTTATTATTTGTCTTGGAATTTATTGGATAATGTCAGGAAATCCTATTCAATTAACAATTTCCAAACATGCATTTTTACCTGATTTAAGTAATATAGATAATTTATCATTTCTTGTAGCCGTATTATTTGGCTTAATGGGCATGGAAATGTCAGCAGTACATGCAGGTGATGTTGAACAACCGCACCGTGATTATCCCCGAGCTTTATTAATTTCAGCATTTTTAGTTTTAATCACTTTATTATTTGGTTCTTTAGCCATCGCATTTGTAGTACCTGCCAAACAAATCGGATTGGTTTCTGGATTAATTGATGCCTATGCTATTTTCTTTAACACCTATCATATGCATTGGATGATCGATGTAATGACAGCATTAATTGTATTAAGTAGTTTATCCGGTGTTGCGGCATGGATAATTGGTCCCACCAGAGGTTTATGGGTTGCTGCAGAAGCAGGAAGCTTGCCAAAGATTTTCTCGCAAGTTAATTCTAAAGGCGCGCCCGTTCCCATTCTCATTTTACAAGGCATTATTTTTACATTATTAAGTTCATTATTTTTATTTATGCCCAGCGTCAATAGTACTTATTGGATACTCACTGCTCTGACATCACAATTAGCATTATTATTTTATATATTAATGTTCGCTGCTGCGATTAAATTACGTTATAAAGATGCACAAACACCTCGCGCTTATCGTATTCCTGGTGGAAATTTTGGCATGTGGTTAGTCGCGGGCTGCGGTATTATCACTTGTATTTTTGTTATTTTCGTTGGATTTTTACCACCCACAGATTTACATATTACCAGTGTGTTTACTTATGAAATGATTTTAATTGTTGGAATTATTGTGTTCAGTATTCCACCCTTTATTATTGATGCATTAGAGCATAAATGGTCGGATAAAGTTAAACAGAATTCGGTTACACAACCAAGCAATTAATAAACCTAATCACTGTTATCTTTGTCATTCCCGCACGGGAAAGATTTGTTAAAAACATTAAATTTGCAAGCGGGAATCTATAACAATATTAAAATCGAAGTATTATTTAAAAGATATTAATACAAGTTAAAAATTCAGAACTAGATTCCCGCTTGATAGTTAATGATGTCCGCTACTTTCTGTGCCAGCGGGAATGACAATTCTGTAGAGTTAAAATTAATTTCTACAATTTTCCAAATAGGGGATCGGCGTTTTACCACTAGCACCCGCAACTTCCCTCACCACTCTTGGCACCAAATACCCCGGTAATTTAGCCATTATCTCCACTAACAATTGCTGCGCAGTAAATTCCGACACGGCAAAATGCGCTGTATTTTGCGCGCGATCTAACAAATGCAAATAATAAGGTAAAATGCCACAACTAAATAATTTCTCACTTAATTCAATCAGAACATCTGCATTATCATTAATTCCTTTTAATAAAACAGCTTGATTTAATAAGGTAATATTGGCATCACGGCATTTTTGTATTGCATTATGAACAGTCATATCAATTTCTTGCGGATGATTACAATGCAACACCATGACCGGCTGTAAATGTGTACAAGTCAATAATTCAATTAATGCCGTAGTAATTCGCATTGGAATAACAATAGGCATACGTGTATGAATACGTAATGTTTTTACATGTGAAATCGTAGCGATTTTCATGACTAAATCTTTTAATAATCGATCGGGAGCAATTAATGGATCGCCCCCACTAAAGATAACTTCAGAAATAGATTGATCATCGGCAATATATTGCAATACTTTTCCCCAACCATTTCTACCAGGATTATTTTCATCATAAGGAAAATGACGTCTAAAACAATATCGACAATTAACACCACATACGCTTGCAACAGTTAATAAAACACGTCCGTGATATTTATGTAATAATCCCGGCAATGGATTAAATTCATTTTCATGTAATGGATCAACTGAATAACTGGCATGACTTTTTAATTCATCTTGTAAGGGCAATACCTGACGTAATAACGGATCGTTAGGATCGCCTTTTTTCATACGCGCAACAAAACTGTGCGGCACTTTTAAGGGAAATTGTTGAGATGCCAATTGTGCAGCAGGTAATAAACTGGCATCCAATGCCAACTCCTGTAATAATTCTGCGGGATCAGTGATCACATTCGAAAGAGCGGTCTGCCAATCTTGCTGCTGCCAATCTGTATTAATTCGCGGTATGATGTGCATATTGTTCTGTGTTAAATAGCAAAACGAGTAGTGTACAAAATTTTAAGGTAATTTTTAAGAGGATAGCATGAGTACTTATAGCACTAATGAATTTAAAGGCGGATTAAAAGTCATGTTGGACGGCGATCCGTACAACATTCTTGAAAATGAATATGTAAAACCGGGTAAAGGCCAAGCATTTAATCGCGTGAAAATGCGTAATTTAAAAACAGGCCGCGTGGTTGAAAAAACATTTAAATCAGGCGATGTCTTAGAAGGCGCAGATGTCGTTGATATGGATATGCAATATCTCTATTACGATGGTGAATTATGGCATTTCATGCAACCTGAATCTTTTGAACAATTAGCTGCCGATGAAAAAGCAGTAGGCGATGCCAAAATATGGTTAAAAGAACAAGATATGTGCATTATTACTTTATGGAATGGCCAACCGTTAATCGTAACTCCACCAAATTTTGTGATACTCAAAATTGTTGAAACAGATCCTGGCGTACGTGGCGACACTTCTGGTGGCGGTGGTAAACCGGCAACATTAGAAACGGGTGCAGTAGTGCGTGTACCATTATTTATACAAACGGGTGAAATAATTAAAGTAGATACTCGTACTGGTGCCTACGTGTCACGAGCAAAAGAATAACTCTTTTTATCCTTCTCCCGCTTGCGGGAGAAGGTGCCTTCGGTACTCCTCTCCTCCATCGGGTAGAAAAAAAATTCGGATTAAATCAATATGAATAATTTAATTGATGCTAATAAAACTGAAAACTGGCGCCCCACTGCAACATTCTCCGCTTTAAAATTCCGCGCACAAATTTTGTCAAAAATCCGTGCATTTTTTGCAGCTAGAAATGTATTAGAAGTTGAAACACCCTTATTGTCCCATAGCTCTGTCACCGATCCTTATATCCATTCAATTACCGCTCAATATTCCCCAACCGGCAGTAAACAAAAAACAATAATGTATTTACAAACTTCTCCTGAATACGCAATGAAAAGATTGTTGGCTGCAGGCAGTGGATCCATTTATCAAATATGCAAAGCATTTCGCAATGGTGAATCCGGCCGCAAACATAATCCAGAATTTACAATGTTAGAATGGTACCGCCCAAATTTTAATCATCACGATCTCATGTCAGAAATGGATGAATTTTTACAATATGTCATTAATTCAAAATCAGCAAAAAAAATGAGTTTTGCCGAGGTTTTTAATCATTATTTAAAAATAAATCCTCATACTGTACCCATCAATGAATTAAAAAATTGTGCGATCAATAATAATTTATCAATTCCCCATGGCATCGACGAAAATCATCGCGACACTTGGCTTGATTTAATAATGTCACATATTATTGAACCGCATTTAGGTCAAACTGAACCGTTATTTATCTTTGATTATCCCGCAAGCCAAGCGGCTTTATCACGCATTCGCCATGACGAGATTCCTGTCGCAGAAAGATTTGAGGTTTATATTAAAGGTGTTGAATTAGCCAATGGTTTTCATGAATTAAGCGATGCAACCGAACAACGACAACGCTTTGAAGAAAATCTCATTGAACGTCGCACATTTGGCTATGACGAAATTCCCATCGATGAAAATCTTATCGCTGCATTAAAACATGGTCTACCACATTGTTCGGGCGTAGCAGTTGGGATTGATCGTTTAATGATGATTGCAGCAAATGCTAATTCAATAGCCGAAATTATTAGTTTTCCGATAGAACGTGCTTAATAAATTCAACCCTATTTATTCTTCACAAAATCTCACCAATCTCACCATGACTTTAAAATAAATACTCAAATCACGAAATAATGTTAACAGCCAACCCTAGTTAAATTGCCAAAATCATCAATTTTCCAATAAAAAACGTATAAAATTATTTGTTTACTTTTTCAACAAAAAATACCGCCACTTATGACAAAATTATAAGTGGCGGTAAAATTCACTTTTTGATATTATACCGCCACTTATAATCTCACCATAGGTGGCGGTAAAAATGCCTGATCTTGACCAGCAGCTCATTGGCAGACTCGAGGAACGTAAAACTCTCGATGGAATTTTTCAATCTAAAACTGCAGAGTTCGTTGCAGTTTATGGAAGACGACGCGTTGGCAAAACTTTTCTTATTAAAACAGTTTTCAAAAATAAAGATTGTATTTTTTTTCATATTACAGGTACACGCAATGCAGATATGCACGAACAAATAGCTGACTTTACTCGTATTATAGAAACTGTTTTTTATAACAATGAATTAGAATTTAAAAATCCTGCTAACTGGAAAAAAACATTTGAATTATTAACTCAAGCCATTAAAAGAGAAACATCAAACAAAAAAATAGTATTATTTTTTGATGAGTTACCATGGCTAGCATCAAAAAAATCTCGTTTTATACAAGCATTAGATTATTACTGGAATAGATATTGGTCAGATCTATCTCAAATAAAACTCATCGTTTGCGGATCCGCTGCCTCATGGATGATTGATAATGTTATTAGTCATAAAGGTGGACTGCATAATCGCATAAGTAGACAAATTTTGCTCTCTCCTTTTGATTTAAAAGAATCTAAAGAATATTTACATTCAAAAGGAATTAAATATACCGATGCGCAAGTATTAGAAACCTATATGGTGATGGGCGGTATACCTTATTATCTCAATCTTCTGAAAAGGAATTTATCAGTCACACAAAACATAGATCAATTATGCTTTCGGAATAAAGGCGAACTTGTAGATGAATTTAATCGTTTATATTCTTCATTATTTGATAATGCTGAAATATATGAAGAATTAATACGAATTATTGCTGCAAAAAGAAGCGGCGTTGAACGAAAAGAAATCTTACAAAAATCTAAATATTCAACAGATGGCGGACGATTAAAACAACGATTAAAAGCATTAGAAACATCAGGATTTATTGTGAGCTTTACTCCGTATGGATTTTCCAAGCGTGGCACTTATTTTAGAATCATCGATGAATATTCTCTTTTCTATTTAAACTGGATAGAACCTGCTTTATCAAATATACGAAAATTAGACAAAACAAAAGGGTATTGGTTGGAAAAAAGTCATTCACCTTCTTGGCATGCATGGTCAGGATATGCCTTTGAATCTGTCTGTTATAAACATCTTTCTCAAATTAGAGATGCCTTAAATATAACTTCTATAGCAGAAGTTGGTAGTTGGCAATATATTCCTAAAAAAAGTAGCAAAGAAACCGGCGCACAAATTGATTTATTATTTGACAGAACTGATAAAGTAATTACAGTGTGTGAATTAAAATATTCTAATGACCCTTTTGCACTGACAAAAGACGAAGCCGCAGCTATTCAGAAAAAAATTGAAATTTTTCAGTCTCGAATAAAGACAACAAAACAATTCCATATTGTATTGATCACGAATATGCCAATAAAAGACACTATGTATTCTGAAGAAATTGTGACATTTAATGTTACACTTGTTGATTTAATGCTTTAGGAAGATTACGGAGATATATGAAGATCATAAACTTTATAATTGCAATATTTATCAGTTTAATCAGTACAATAACTTTAGCGGATCAAACTCAACCATTTGCGATTAAAACGTATGGCAATATTACTCCAACGCAAGAATCTTTAATGACTAATGCCTTTCTTTACCTTAATAAATTCTGGGCAGACAAAGGAAAATCACTTATAACCAATACAACTGCAAAATATTTTACGCCAAATACAACACTCATTATAAACGGCAAGACCATTTACACCGGCTATGACCAATTTGCAAATCACTTTAAAACTGTTAGTCAAAGTATTACTGGAAAAATTCGATTTCCATTAGCTTATGCAATAGGCACTAATGATAAATTGATTGTACGTTTTGATGAAGATCTTCGTGATAATAATGGTAATAATTATCCAGTAAATGTGATGGCAATATTTACTTTAAAAGACAATAAAATTGAACGATGGGATGAGGTAGCCAATACGCAATATTTTTGTACACCCGAATCTACAAAAGTTGTTTTTTCCAAGTAGGAAAATCACATACTCATAATTATCTCGACTCATTTTAATTTATGTAATTCTAAAATTTAAAAGGAATTAGCATTTAATGAAAATATTATTGTCCATTGATGTATAGAAAGATTAACAAATAGGAACTTAAATCGCTGCTATACTTCTTTTTAAAAAAATTTACACTTATTTAATTGGTAACCAATAAGGAGATAATCATGGGCAATTCACCAATAAAATCCAAAACCGAAAACGCAATGAGTGAAAAGGATGCAATCTATAATCGCCGTGCAGTGCGTGATTATTTACCCAATAAAGTCGATAAAAAACTTATACAAATATTACTGGATGCTGCAGTACATGCACCCACTGCTATGCATGAAGAGCCGTGGGGATTTGTTATTATTCAGGATAAGAATTTACTAAATCGTTTATCAGACAGCGCTAAAACTATTTTCATGAATGAATTGCATGGATCTATGGTACCGCAAACGCGACATATGCAAGAAATTCTTCATCAACCTGAATTTAATGTATTTTACAATGCAAGTACTTTGATTGTTATTTACAGCAAATTCCAAGGTAAATTTGTTGATGCAGATTGCTGGTTGGCCGCTGAAAATTTGATGCTAACCGCATGTGCCAATGGTCTTGGCACTTGTGTGATAGGTTTTGCAGTTCCTGCACTCAATTCGCAGCAATGGAAAAATGAATTAAATATCCCTCAGGATATGATAGCGATAGCGCCAATAATTGTCGGTTTCCCTGCAAGCGAAACACCACCTGTTCCCCGAAAACCGCCAGAAGTTATTACCTGGAAATAAAACATAGAACACTTCATTAAACTTCTTAGTATAGTCAATGTTTTTAATTATTCGCCTAATTTTAATTATATTTTTCAAATACTTGCGTTTTAATTCTGCGTTGCTATACATATTTATAACACTATGTTTTTTTACCCGCATTAAAAACCTTTCCAGAATTTAAAGCCTTTATCAAAACATTTAGCGGCAAGGAAGCCTCTCACTGCAATCGGATATGGGTGGTATACATCACTCTTGTTTCACATCTGAAAAATAACGAGAAATAAGAATTTTACGTAAAAACTGATGAAACTTCTGATTTCTTATCGGTACGGAAATTATCAAATCTGAGATTACTTCAAGAGGGGTATGACTTTATGAAGCGCGTTAATACTATATTCAATTTATTTTTGGTCTTCGTTCTAGGTTTATCAACTTTGGCTCCGGTGTGGGCCAATAGCTTCGAACATCAGAAACCATTCAAATCCTATGTCAATTGGCAAATGGTTGGTAATTCGGTAAAACCTTCGAATTCTAATCAAGGCACTTATACACCGCTAGTTAATGGCACATCTCAATTTGGACCACCAGCAACTCTACCGCAAGCCTGTCAGCCCTTATTACTGACAGACGGTACCGTGATGGTGCAAAATTGTGATGGCGATGGGGTTACTTATCCACACACCGGAGACGTTTGGAAACTGACGCCTGATATTTATGGCAATTATATCAACGGAACGTGGTCTAAACTGGCTTCATTGCCCATAATAAATGGCCAACAATACATTCCACTCTATTTTGCATCCCAAGTATTGAATGATGGTCGAGTCATCTATGCCGGTGGTGAGTACCAGGGGCCCTGGGTGGACTTTCTTGGCGAAGGTGCCAATGGTGTAGCCATTTACGATCCGGTTAAAGACTCCTGGACTCCTATAGCGCCTCCATCATTCTTTACCGATTTATATCCACCACGCGCAACCTGCCCACGGGATCCAGCCATTGGGAATCTGTGTGCGCCTAGCCCCATTGCAGATGGTCAGAGTGTAGTTCTGAATGATGGTACATTCATGATTGCCGATAAAATGAGTACTCAAGCTGCTTTATTGGATTTAAAAACACTCACTTGGACAGAAACAGGCACAGCATCTAAGGCACCTCGTTGGAATGATGAAGAAAGCTATACTCTGCTCCCCAATGGTAAAATACTCACTGTAAATTGTTATACCGAAAGTCATTTCTTACCTGAACAATATCCCTATCCAGCAGATCCAACAGGCTCTCAGATTTATGACCCTCAAACAGGATTATGGAGTTATGCGGGAAGTACTATTAATACCCTGACGAACCCTATTTCGAATGAAATTGGCTCGCAAGTATTAAGACCAGATGGGCTTGTATTTGTCGGCGGAACAGATGGACATAACTCGTTGTATAATTACAAGACGGGAAAGTGGTCAGAAACCGTAATGCTGCCTACAGTACCATCACTAACACCTTTTATGACAATTAGCGCACCGGCTGCTGCTGCAGGAACATATAACAATGTTTATCCTGGAAGCAACGCTGTTTCTATTTCACCATATAGCGTTACTGGGCCGATAGTGCAGACGACCGAGCAATCAAGTCCAACAACAATCGCAGATGCGAGCCAAGGACCTTATGCTCCACTTCCACCAAACAGCATTGCTCTAATAGGAATCAGTTATGCTCAAGAAAATGCCGGGTTTGATCCCATCGCATCAGCTCAAGCCGCTGCAGCGGGAGCAAAAGGTATTATTTTCTACATTACTGATGGTCCAAATAGTTTACTTAACTTTATTGGAGGAAGTATCTCAGTTCCGACTATATTGGTTGACTATCCAACAGGACAAACGATGGTCAACAATATAACTGGCCTGACTGGAACGATGCAAAATTCACTGGTTCCACAACAGCTGGGATTTGGTGACGATTTTGCTGCTTTGTTACCGAATGGCAACATCTATATGTATGCTACGGCTTCCAGTCCATTCAGCGGTGGTATCGATCAATTCTTTGAACTGAAAGGATCCACAATATTGCTACAACAGAACCCTGAACCTAATCCATCAACCTTTATTAATATGGTTCTACTTCCCACTGGTCAAATCCTTATATCCGACATTGGTACAGGGTATGTCGGCGTTTACACGTCGGCAGATACCAACTATAACCCAGCTTGGGCGCCTACGATAACTTCCTCTCCACAATTTGTGAGCCCTGGAAACACTTACCGAATTAATGGATTGTTATTCAACGGTATGTCACAAGCAACGCATGGTTCTGATGATGGTCAAAGTGCTACTAACTATCCTCTCGTTAGAATCACCATGAACAAGACGCATCACGTGTTTTACTGCAGAACGCATGACCATAGCTTCATGGGCGTCGCAGCAGTTAACAAGCCTGTCTACACTTACTTCGATGTTCCAACAAACTGGGCTGGATATCCAATGGAAATTGGACCCGGCAAAATAGAAGTGATTGCCAATGGCATCCCCTCACCATCGCGGCCTATAGTGGTGACAAATAATTAGTAGAGATAGGGAAAACTATAAAACTGCGTTTATATTCACCTACTTGAGAGCCTGGTACTTTCCAGGCTCTCAAGTTTTTTTTAGAGATTAAAATGATTTAGATTTCATTGGATCATCACTAAACCATTGTTTTAATCCTACTCAAGAAAGAAACACCTTCATCCAATGCTGGAATTTGTAAATGCTCTGCTATTGTTTGTCCGATATCAGCAAATGTTTCACGACGTCCAATGAATTCAGGTTTTACATTGGAGCCGAAAATTAAAACGGGAATATGTTCACGAGTGTGATCGGATCCTGGAAATGTAGGATCGCATCCGTGATCAGCGGTAATAATTGCAATATCATCGGGTTGTAATAATTTTTCAAATTCAGGTAATCGTGAATCTAATTCTTCTAATGCCGCTGCATAACCAACTATGTCGCGTCGATGGCCATATAACATGTCAAAATCAACAAAATTGGTAAATGTTAAACTTTTATTTTTTGCAATTTTTGTTGCTTCTAACATGGCATTAAATAATGCCGTATTACCATCTGCTTTTATGGTTTTTGATATACCACGATGTGCATAAATATCTGCGACTTTTCCAATAGCAATTACTTCGCCATTATTTTCAATTAATTTATCTAATAAAGTATGCGCTGGTGGTGGTGTTGCATAATCACGCCGGTTGCCGGTGCGTTTGAAATTGCCTATTTCGCCTGAAAAAGGGCGTGCAATAACCCGGCCGATATTGTAAGGATCAACTAATTTACGGGCTATTTCGCATAATTGATAAAGACGATCTAAACCAAAATAACTTTCATGGGCGGCGATTTGAAATACACTGTCTGCAGAAGTGTAAACAATAGGTTTGCCTGTTTTAATGGATTCTTCACCGAATTCTTTGATGATTTCAGTGCCTGATGCGTGCTTATTGCCTAAAATGCCCGGAATTTGGGATTGTTGAATAAATTGATTTAATAATTCCTCCGGAAAGCTAGGATATTGTGGTGGAAAATAACCCCATTCAAATAATACTGGTACGCCTGCAATTTCCCAATGACCGCTAGGAGTGTCTTTTCCTAAACTTTGTTCTACTGCATAACCATAAGCGCCTGTGATTTTAGCTTGTTGATCTAAACCAGCTACGGGAACACCACTACTTGCAATCGTGGCTACATTTAAACCTAATCGAGTTAAATTGGGTAAATGTAATGGGCCTTTGCGAATACCTTCTTGATCAGCTAAACCTGCTGCGCATTTTTCGGCGATATGGCCTAAAGTATTAGCCCCTTGATCGCCAAATTTCTCTGCATCTAATGATGCGCCAATGCCGAAAGAATCTAATAATAATATAAAAGCACGTTTCATTTGTTATTCCTTTCAATTTTTATCCTTCTCCCCGAAGGGGAGAAGGATAAAATGTACTAGACATATACAAGCCTTACTGCGCACACAATCAATTTTTTTGTTATAATACAACACTATTTTTACATAATTTCAGGAGCAGTAGCATGACACAACGCGCTACAGATACACAACCAGACATTAAAAATGCTGTTATCAATAATTCATTAAATGACACTTTAGATATCAAAGATTTATCTCAATCACCACAAAAAGATATTCCAGCCAGCATAAAAATTACTGACAGTGCCGCTAACAAAGTCCAAGAATTAATCGATGAAGAAGGCAATCCTGACCTTAAATTACGTGCATATGTAACAGGTGGTGGTTGTTCCGGTTTACAATACGGTTTTACCTTTGATGAACAAGCTAATGATGACGATATTAAAATTACAAAAAATAAAATTATGTTAGTAGTTGACCCTATGAGCCATCTTTATCTTGCTGGAGCAACAATAGATTATGTCGAAGATTTAGAAGGTGCGCGATTTATTATTCATAATCCACAAGCTAAAACAACCTGTGGCTGTGGTTCTTCATTTAATACATAAAATAGTTTTCTCATGCGCGATCAATTAATCAAAACTTTAAAATTACTTACTCTTGCTGAAAAATTGAAATGTGAATTACGCAACAGTTGGTTATCTAATGGCCAACAAGAAAGCGTTGCAGAACATTCATGGCGATTAGCATTCATGGTTTGTTTATTTGCACCTTATTTAGCGCAACCAGTCAATATAGAAAAATCACTTAAAATTGCACTCATACACGATTTGGCAGAAGCAGAAACAGGTGACATACCTATGTTTAATTGCCAAGATCCCGTTAGTAAACAACAAAAATTAATTAATGAACAAAAAGTGATGATAAAAATTAAATCATTACTGAATAATGCGATTGGCCAAGAAATTTATGATTTATGGTTAGAATACGAAGAAAAACAAACTTATGAAGCGAAATTCGTTAATGCTTTAGATAAAATTGAAGCACATATTCAACATGGCGAAGCTGATTTATCTACTTGGCAACATCACGAAAAATTAATGGTATTTCAAAAACAATGGTTAGATAGACATTGCGAATTTGATCCAGCAATGTTGTTAGTAAAAGATATGGTGAAACAAGCCATTTACGAAAAATTTATTGCAAATGGTGAAGATATTGATCAATTACGCGCCGAAGCGCTACAAACTGATAAGCAACAGATTTTAGATTCGTTATCCTAAATTTTTTCAACAATGATACGATTTATAGCAAGTCATTTTCGACAGTTTGAATTACAGTTTTTCCATCTGCTAAAAAATAAGTATCTAACAATAACAATGATCCATTATGAATTTGTGCACTAATTTCAAAATAGATCACATATTCAATTTGATTCCTCGCTTTATATTTAACCACAACATGGTTTAATCTTGGTTCATAACGATCAATCACCTCTTTTATCTGTCGCGCAAACCAATTCAATGAATCAGGTAAATCTTGATAAATTTTTTGCAAATCGGGTAAACCATAATTGGGTAAATGTTGTAATGACCCTTGTCGGGCGTTAAATAACAACGATAAATGATTTTCTATACTCTTGAACAATACTAATTCATTATAATAATGGTTTTTGCAAGTGTTACTATCAGTTAAAATTTCAAATACTGTACACATTATCAACCTCGCTCATTCCATGAATCATCGGCAGCAATATTGCCATCTAAATAAAGCCATTGGATTTTTTCATAACGAAAATGCACTTCTTCTAAATGACCATATTGATCGAAATTGGGATTATTGACATCAGATACATTAGGTTTAACTGCAACGACTTTGACATTGGTTAATGTTTGTCGAAAATATTCTTGTTCTTTTCCTGTAGCATCTATTCGATACCAGCTGACTTTAACTTGTTGTAAATTTTGTCCGCTACAACACGCTTTATTTAATACCGGCGTGGCACTACAAAATTGTTTCATCACTTTAAATGAACCATGTTTACGCGTGCCAGTTAAATTACCCGTATGATTATCAGTGGGAATTGTTACCTCATGATGAAATTCGTATACTTCTGCGCTGCCTTCACGACCTTGAATAGTAACCGTGCTTTTAATTAAATTGCCTTGATTATCTGTCATCCACATAAAACCAGGAATTGGCATAATTTTCTCACCTTATTTTTATTTAATTTTTTTTAAACCATTTTCTCCAGTTGGCATTTGTGCAACTAAAGATAATTTAATATCCATACCTTCTACTTGAAAATGGGGTATCGCATATAACTGCACTTGATAATAGCCTGGGTTATCTGGATAGGGCGTTACAGTAACCTGCCCCGCTCGCAAAGGATGAACGGCTATTAATTCGGGGCCAGGATTATTCATCTTAGTCACTAATGTTTGTAACCATAAATTTAATTCTCTTTCTAATTCTTCACGGCTTTTACTGGAACCCACATTTTCTCTTTGAAGTACTTTGAGATAATGTCCTAAACGTGAACTTAAAAAAACATAAGGTAATCGCGCATTAATACGACTATTTGCGGTTGCTTCAGCAGTTGAATAAATTACAGGTTTTTGCACAGAATTAGCAGAGAAGAAACAAGCATAATCACTATTTTTATAATAACTGAGTGGTATAAATCCTAATTGTGCTAATTCTAATTCAAGTGTTTCTGCAATAAGGACTTCTGAAGGAATTTTCGTTAATAAACCACGGCTAGATGGATATTGATGTAATAATAAATTTTCTACTTTACCACCTGATTCTGGACCACGAATATTCACCGTCCAACCATATTGTTTAAAACTACGCACCATATTTACAGCAAAAGCGTAACTCGCACTGCCCCATAAATAATATTTGGCATTTTCGCCTTCTGTTACATTTTCTTGATAAATAAATGAACGAACCGAATTATTATCGTCATAAGGTAAACGTAATAAAAAACGCGGTAATGTTAAGCCAATATAACGGGATTCTTCAGAGGATCGAAATGAAGTCCAACGAATATATTCTGCACGCTCCATATAATTAGTTAAATCAGTAATTCTTATTAATTCATTATAAGATTTTTTATAAAAGAATTGTGGTCCCACTGCACCTATCAAAGGGCAATGCGTAATCGCACATATTTTTGCTAATTGGCGTAACATTTGTGTATCAGTGGTGCTGGCATCAAATTCAAATCCCGTTATTATGGCTGAAATGGGCTCGCCACCAGGCGTGTCGTATTCTTGCACATAGATTTGATCATATAAGCCAGATTGCGTTATATCTGATCCAATATTGAGATCATTACGCAATGTTTCTTTATCACTATTTAATAATTCAATTTTGATATTCGATCTAAAATCAGTATGATCGATAAGATATTTTAAACCCGTCCAATTTGCTTCTAATTGTTGAAAATCGGGATGATGCAATATTTCGTCTAATTGATCATTTATCAATCGATCAATTTTTGCGATGAAATGATCTAATATCACACGATCTATTTGCTCTATTGCAAAGGATTCTGTACTGATTAATTCAACGAGAACTTGTAATGCGGCAGTAATTCTAAGATTGAATGGCCTCTCAGCTAACAAACCCTGTGAAGAAAATGAACTAATAACAATTTCTTGCTCTGGCAAATCTATATTAATCGACTGAAAAAATTGGTTAATGCAAGACAATGTACTTGCTGAATATTTAGTATTATTTTGTATATTATTCTGATTAATCATTTATTATTCTCTTATTTTTTAATATTAAAATAAATTCTTCTCATTTTTTTCTTCTCCCCTTCGGGGAGAAGGAAAAAAACTATTTAACTCACTTCTTAAAATCGCTAACTTTGATTTTTCTTTTAATATCTTTTCCAACTCTGCCTTAAATAAATTATTATCTAAAATATTCGCCTTCAAATCCTTCAACAAATTACGCATAGCAATTAATTGATTTAATTCAGGAACTTGCGACACAATTTGATCAGGATGGAAATCATTAAATTTGTTGAATCTTAAATTTACCGATAATTCATCGTTATTTTGTTTAATTGTATTTGGCACCCGGAAAGATAATTCAGGAGATAATTCAGCCATTACTTCATCAAGATTACTTTTATTAATATTAATTCGCTCGCGAAGTGCGATAGGTACAGGATTATGTCGAGGATCAAATGTATTAATTACTAAAATTTTGAGCGGCAATTCTTTTTTCTTTTTAGCGCCATTGATTTCTACATCTAAAGTAATATTAATGCGGGCACGCGGTACTTCTTTTTGAAAATTCTCTAACATGAATGCAATCCTTATTATTATTTATATTTGGATTTTGTGTGTCATTTTTAACATCGCAAATGAAATAAAACAATACACACTCTGTAAGAGGTGTACCATTGCTCAAAATTTAATGATAAACTGCTTGATTTTAACGGGGATTGTATCGATGAATTTTACCAGATTATTTTTAGTTGCAATGCTAGCCTACTTACCATCTGTGTCATTTTGCCAGAACATCACCTCAACGAACGATGAACAAAAAACCGCCCAATATTTTGACAGCATCAAAAATAATTCATCGGAATTATTGGCATTTTTAGAAAATATGCCTAAAGGAGGCGATTTACATAATCATTTATCTGGTGCTATTTATCCTGAAGAATTAATTACTATCGCACAAAATGATAATTTATGTTTTGATCCACAAAATTTTAGCATCAGCCCACAACAATCCTGCAAAACCTTTTTAATACATGATCTATCTAATCATGAAGATTTATATGATGCCACCATCGACAATTGGTCACTCCGTAATTTTCATTCCACAACTGAAACAAAGCATGATCATTTTTTTGCAATATTCGGCAAAATATCACCTATTGTTAGCACGCATAATGCGAATGTGTTAACAGACATTATTTCTGATGCTGCTGCAGAAAATATTCATTATCTTGAAATCATGGTTGATACTTATGATTTAAATATGCCAACTGGTGACGGCGATCCGGCTGGTGCCTTAGGCAAACAAATCGGTTGGAATGCTAATTTTTCACAATTACGTCAATCATTATTATCCAATGGCATGCCGCAAATTGTGCAACAACTCAAACAACACATTGATACAATGTATAATAATTCTCAAGCACAACTACATTGTGGGACATCTTCTGCATTACCAGGCTGCAAAGTTAAAGTGAATTTTATTTATATTACATTACGTGAACAGCCACCAGCTCAAGTATTTGCACAACTCCTTTCCGCTTTTGAATTAGCAAACACTGATCCTCGTGTAGTTGGAATGAATATTGTGCAACAAGAAGATGGTTACATTGCATTAAGAGATTATGATTTACATATGCGTATGATTGGTTATTTACACAGCGTCTATCCCAAAGTACATATTACGTTACATGCTGGTGAATTAAATCCAAATAATGTCACCCCTGAAAATATGCGATTTCATATTCGCGATGCTGTTGAAATAGCTAATTCCGAAAGGATTGGTCACGGATCATCAGTTGCTTTTGAAAAAAATTCACAACAATTATTAAATGAAATGGCTCAAAAACACATTTTAGTTGAAATGAATTTAACCAGTAATGCTGAATTATTAGGGGTGACCGGCAATGACGATCCGCTGCCTTTATATTTGCAATATCATGTGCCTGTTGTGTTATCGACAGATGATGAAGGTATTTTGAGAACCACATTAACCAGAGAATTTGAACGTGCTATTTTAACTTATCATTTATCTTATCCGACGATTAAAGAAATGGTGAGAAATAGTATTACCTATAGCTTTTTACCTGGCGATAGTATTTGGAATAATGCTGATAAATTAATTATCAATAATGCTTGCGTTAATGATTCATTAGGATCAGAAAATCCTGACGCAACTTGCCAACAATTTTTACAAAAGAGTGAAAAAGCACAAATGCAATGGCAATTAGAAAATGAATTTAATTCATTTGAAAAAAATATTGCGGAACAAAGATCATAATTTTCCTTATGACGCTTGTTGGAGAAGGTGCTGAATATGGATGAGTGCAAATTAAATAAATGAGTAATACCTTTTAATACTCCCTCATCCGCCTTCGGCACCTTCTCCCTTTCGGGGAGAAGGAAAAAAAGGAAGGTGTATGCACGAAGAATATTTAAAAGAAGCGCTTGCTATAGCTGAAATTCGGCAAGGATTTTGTTCGCCCAATCCATCTGTTGGCGCCGTGGTGGTCAAAGATAATTTCATCTTAAGCACTGGCATGCATTATGAATATGGTGCACCTCATGCCGAAGTTGATGCGCTCGCTCAAATTGGTGAAGAAGCAAAAGGCGCAACAATTTATGTCACATTAGAACCTTGTTGTCATTGGGGTAAAACACCGCCTTGTACACAATTATTAATTGATCGTGGCATTAAAGAAGTCATTTATGCGTATGAAGACCCCAACCCGTTAGTCGCTGGCAAAGGACAACATATGTTAACCAACGCTAACATTAAATGCCGGCATATTTCATTACCAGAAATTAATGAATTTTATAAAAGTTATACACATTGGCATCACACACAATTACCATTTGTCACTGCAAAATTAGCTATCAGTATGGATGGTAAAATTGCTGGGCCACATCACCAACCAGTAAAAATTTCAGGATTGCAATTACAAATTACCACTCATCAATTACGAAAAAAATCCGATGCCATATTAACAACGGTTAATACTATTCAGCATGACAATCCGCAATTAAATGTACGCATCGAAGGCGTAATTTATAAAAAGCCACTTTATATTTTAGACAGCCAATTAAATACACCCATTAACTCAAATATTTTTCAAACCGCTGAAAATGTCACCATTTTTCATGCAGCAAATGCGCCATCGCATAAAGCAGAAGAATTGACAGCACATGGTGCAACATGCCAGGCCATTCCTACAAATGAGTATGGTTTAAATTTAATGAATGTATTGAAGTTTATAGGTAATGAGGGACGTCATAATTTATTTATTGAAGCAGGAGGCCGCTGCTTTACTTCCTTTATTGAACAAAAATTAATACATCGTGCACTAATTTATATTTCACCAAAAATTTTAGGTCAGCACGCCTTATCGGCATTTAACTGTAATAATAACATTCTGTCTTTGGCACAAAATATTGAATGGCATATTGTTGAACAAGATGTCATGTGTGATATTAAATTTTAATCAGCTCTTAAAATCATAATTAATTTTATGCTTCAATTTTTCTTTTTTGATTTTTAAATAATGTTTATTTTGTTCGTTACAAAATATAGGCATATTTTCCATGGTTACTTTCGCAATACCATATTTATTCAGATCATCAATTTTATGTGGATTATTGGTTAGTAAACGAATATGAGTGATATTCCTATTTTTCAATATATTTGCAGCTATATAATATTTTCTTGAATCAACAGGTAATCCGAGATGCAAATTTGCTTCTACCGTATCTAAACCGGTTTCTTGTAGCGCATATGATTTAATTTTGTTAAATAAACCAATACCACGCCCTTCCTGATTTAAATAAATCAATATGCCACCTTCTTGACTGATTCGTGACAGAGAATAATCCAATTGTTTATTGCAATCACATCGTTGTGAGCCAAATAAATCACCAGTGACACAGGAAGAATGTACTCTCACCAGTGTTGGCTTTTTATTATCATTTATTTTTTTCGTTAAAATAATATGTTCATCACCACGTACTTTTTCTTTTACAACCGTAATATTAAATTTTCCGTATGATTCTATGGGTAATTCAGAAGATATTTCATCGGCTATTAAATTTTCTTTAGCCAACCTATATTGAATAATATCATCGATAGATAATATTTTAAGCTTGTGTTTCTTTGCAAAATCCTGCAATTGACGTCCTTTTGCCATTGTTCCATCTGGGTTCATAATTTCACATAAAACCGCGGCTGGTCTGAAACCAGCGAGACGAACAATATCGATTGCGCCTTCTGTATGCCCTTGTCTTTCGAGCACACCACCTTCTTTTGCATATAACGGAAATACATGTCCTGGCTTAACAATATCTTGTTGCAATACATTTTCATTGACAGCAGCTAATATCGTTGTTGCACGATCTTTTGCAGATACACCTGTGGTTACACCTTCTCTTGCTTCAATTGAAATTGTAAAAGGCGTACCGCAGCGACTGGTATTTTCATGAGGTGGCACCATATGGATTAAACCCAGCTTTTTTAATTGCGGTGATGTCAATGGTAAACAAATAATCCCACTGCAATTTCTAATCATAAAATTAATTTTTTCAGAATTAATTATTTCTGCAGGATAAATCAAATCACCTTCATTCTCTCTATCTGGATGATCTATTAATATTATCATTTTTTTAGATTGTAATTCTTTTATTGCAGTTTCAACGCGCTTTATGGCTGAATTCATGTTACAGGTACCCCAAGATATTTATTTAGATGTTTATCAATCGGGTATCAATAAATAATTTTTATATTCATAAAATACCCGTTATAATCTTCAGGGCGTATAACAATCAAATGAACATAAAACAATAGATGTGATTTATATCAGCGGATGTGCTAGGCATACACTTTTATAAATCCATAGTGAAAAAATAATGTTTTCGATTGCATATCTTCTTGCATCCGGACTTTCACCGTCGGCTTTGGTTTTTCACCAAATCTGCTGACCTTTTCTTTTAGAAAAGCGCTCGCGGGCTCTTTTACCTATTAAGTAAAATTACCGCCGGTGGGGAATTGCACCCCGCCCTGAAGATAATCGGATGAGAAACTAATCTTAAAATTGATGATTGTCAATACAATCAATTAAATTAAAAATTTGTAAATTATATTGGCTTAAAGATTACATTTATCTGTGAACTTGAATCTTGAGACAAATTAGTTAATTTGTAAGCACCAGGGAACATAAAATATGAAATTATATTTATTATTAACTTACAACTTTATGCCAACAACATCTATTGCCTATCATTTAACAATCAATGGTGATGTCCCTTTATTTAATACTCCTGATAAAGCGGCTAAATCTGCTTTTGATCCTACTTTTCATCAATACTACATGCGCGAATATCATCATATAAAAGAAAATAACCATACAAATAATCAACGTGTGTACTCATTTGAAAAAAGCATCGAATTAAGCCTTATTGCTATGATAAACGTGGAAGAGACACAAGTTAAACAACAAGTGAACGGACATTACATTTTAAATTCTAAATTGTCATGTTTAGCAATGGTAGGCTTTCCGCAACTTAAACAATTTCTTGATGAACTTCAGCAAAACAAAAATACATGGTCTTTATCCAGCGTTCAGATTTCTCCACATAACAATTATCCTATGCGTGAAATTGGTGGTCATAATTGCTCACCTCCTGTTGTAAACAGTCCCCCACGCAATAGTTTCACTAACTAAAATTAACTATAAAAGTGAATCGTATGGCCAAATAATTTTAAAATTTCAATAGCTACCCTATTTAATTATTTTTCCACTTTGGCATAATGCTGCTCCTGATTTATGACAAGGAAGACATAATGTTTTTTGGAACTCTGCCTAATAAAGATAATTTACCACGCTCCATTTTAAATTTTTATAATAACCTTGAAGAAAAAGCTCAAATTTATTTATCAAGTTTTCATCGTTTGCTAAACACAACACATAACAATGATGAAAAAATCATTCATTTTATAAAAAAAACGCCAGATATATTAATATTAATTAAGCTGTCATTTATTGATGAAAAGTTACAGACATGGTGCACAGATCCCCGGTTATCTATCTTCTGGGATGCAGTTTGGCAAGCATCACATCCTATCGATCAGCAAGCATTATCGCAAAAAGATCAATTTCATGGCCGACGTCCGCAAAAATGGATATCGAGTTACCAATTAATGTGTGGCATCACGATATATCACGAGGCATGCCAACTTTTAAATCATGGTCTTCAGCAAGAATCTGTGGAAGTGATGAATTTGATTTATCAATCTTGTCATTTAGGTTGTTTTGACGCATTAACATTTTATAGTGAGATTAATTGCGATAAATTATTTGCTGGACAAATAGAAGTTCCAGAAAAGATACTCACTCCAATTTTCAATGCAATTCAATGGCATGGAACACCTGCATTTTTACTCTGTGCATCAGCTTATTTCGACATAGGTCGATATTATTTTACATTACAAAATAAAAATGAATGCTTGATGGCTATGGTAAATTCACTGGCTTATCTTCATCTTGCAGAAATGTTTGAAAATATCTCTAGCGATGCATTATCCAATAACTATTATGGCCAAGGAATTAAAGAGAGCAATCGCTGGAATATTCCAACAATTGCTCAATTAAGATCGCAATTAATTAAATATGCTGGTTTGAATACCCTTTCTCAAGAACGTGCGCTTTTTGCAGCAAAACAGAAAGCGCGCCAATATCATGCAACATTTTCAACAAATGATAATGTCAAACCATACCACATATGATTAATTAATATTATCCTAATATTTGACGTGGTTTTTTATACGGCCCTCTTCTTAATATTGAAGGCCTTGGATCATCATCAACATCTTGTAAATTGAGCTTAATATCTGCAGATATTTTTGACGGTGAACTTTTTTCTATTAAAGTAATATCGTTTCGTTTACGCGGCGATCTGCGATTAGCACCTAAACTGAGAAATGAATCCATCGAGCCAGCTAGCAATTCTCCGGTAGATTTTTTTCCTTCTTCTTTTTGATCATGGTGCAACTCTGTGGAAGAAATACGAATTAAAGGAGGCACAGTTAACCCAGCAGTTGCAACCTGAGCAGGATTGTTATTAGAAATATTTTGCTCATTTGCATTTCCGATATGTTCCAGCGGAGGAAGTTCACACATTAATTTATTTTGCTGAAATCTCCAATTTGCTTTTTCTACCTCTCGCTTACGATCTTCCTCAGTGAACAGACGACGTTCAAAAGGTTTTTTAGGCGATTTTGCCAGAGCCCGTTGTTTAATGTGTGGTTTTAAGGGGGAAAGACAGTCAGGTTGTTTATGCGAGAATTGATCATGATGTTCAGCTGCCCAAAGCTCTGCGACAACATTTAAACTAGGCAAGCCACAGGCTAAGCAATCAGCAACCACAGGGTTTTCATCGAGAAAAATTCGCAGAAGGCTATAATTTTCATTAGATAAAATATCTGAATTTCGAACGTCTGAATCCGTTATTCCATTTACAGCATCAATAAAACATGCTGATACGCTTGGAAAAGTATCCGCACCTTCTTTTCTAACATCTCTACTTTTTTCATAGTCCATACTGGTTTCAAAATGTTTTGCGAATAAATATAGCGCTTGATGATTTGGTGCAAATGATTTATCTGTCTTCAATTTCATTTCTATCCATAAATCCAACGATTGATTAAAACTGGCAATGAGAAAATGTTTGTTCTTTATTATCCACCACATAATTGCTTCAGTATTTTCAAGTCGATTTGTGCCAAATTCTAACTGAAAAGTGGGTACGGCAGGTGGAGATGGTGGGGTAGATAATAATGCATCATTGTATAAATACGCTAAGGAGTCATCACCACCGGAGTCCTCCTCACCCAAAGTCTCGTTTGCATATAACGAACTGGTAATGCTATTGGGTTGAGGCGGCCTTGCCACTGAGTTTACCCTTTCAACTGCTGGATTGTTATTATCCAGTGGTGTATTACTTGAGAGTAATGAATTTGATAAAGAGGGCGATTTATTTTGGGATTGGGTCAATTCTTCTATGTTCTGTTTTGAAAGCATCTGTGATTCCTATAAGATTAATTATTAGGATCGTCACACACTCACGTCCAAACTGTAGGCATGGTGAAAATTTAATTATAATGCCGCATTGAGTCCTAGGCGGAAATTGTTATTATACTAAAAAATTCATTTTTTTCCAATAAATCCAGCAAGAGGCATAACATGCAAATGATAGAAATGAAACCCATTAAATCAAATTTCAAATTAGCCATCGTCATTAGCCGTTTTAACGAAGAAATTACGCAAGCACTATATAAAGGTGCAATCGATCGTCTCGAAGAAAAAAAATTTCCTAAAGAAAATATCACCGTTGCATGGGTACCCGGTGCGGTGGAAATTCCACTCACTGCACAACAATTAGCAAAAACGAAGAATTATGCCGCGATTATTTGTTTAGGCGCAGTCATTCGTGGTGAAACCAGTCATTATGATTATGTTTGTAATCAGGTCAGTGATGGTTGCCAACAGGTTGCATTACACTGTGAAATTCCTGTTATATTTGGCGTTTTGACCACAGATAACGAGGAACAAGCACAACAACGCGCTGGCGGTAACCATGGCAATAAAGGCAGTGACGCAGTGGATGCAGCATTTGAAATGGTCTCTGTCATTCAACAAATTGAGTAATTCAACAAGATAATTCATGGAACAAAAAAATAGTTTGGATAATGCCATATTACACGCACAAGATCTGACCAAATCATTTGCTGATCAATATGTGGTAAATCATGTTTCATTTAATGTTTATCCGGGTGAATGTTTGGGATTATTAGGCCCTAATGGCGCAGGAAAAACCACCACATTAAAAATGATATTAGGACAAACCTTAGCGGATGAAGGATCATTAAATGTATTAGGTTTTCATTTGCCCGATGAGGCAAGTCAATTACGTAAACATATCGGCGTTGTGCCACAACATGATAATTTAGATCCTGATTTTTCTGTCTATGAAAATTTATTGACTTATTCTAGTTATTTTAATTTAGATCAACAACAATTCACAAAACGCATTGATCAATTATTGAAATTTGCTGCGTTAGAAAATAAATCTACCACCAAAGTGACAACATTATCTGGCGGCATGAAAAGACGATTAATTCTTGCCCGCGCTTTATTAAATGATCCACAATTATTAATTCTCGATGAACCCACTACGGGATTAGATCCACAAGCAAGACATATTATTTGGCAAAGTTTACGCACGTTAAAACAACGCGGTGTTACACAAATTTTAACAACGCATTATATGGAAGAAGCGGAACGTTTATGTGACAGAGTCATCATCATTGATAAAGGATCGATATTAGATGAAGGAAAACCACGCAATCTCATTAAAAGGCATATTGAAGATCAAGTGATAGAAATTCAAAGTGATCATATTCGTGATTGGTATAATCAACATCGCAATATTCCTGGTCAGCGTATGGAACTTATTGGTGATACGCTATTTTGTTATTGCCATGATGAACAACCCATTTTAAAAATATTAAAATCCTATGCCGAATTACAATATCTACGTCGTAATGCGAATTTAGAAGATGTTTTCTTAAAATTAACCGGAAGAGAATTACGTGAAGAAATATAGACCAAAATGGCTTGCAATATGGTTACGCAATTTTCGTGTGTGGCGAAAATTAATTATTGAATCATTATTAGGCAACTTTGCTGATCCGTTAATATATTTAATAGCATTAGGATTTGGTTTAGGAAAATATGTAGGCACTTTAGATGGTTTGCCTTATTTAGTTTTTTTAGCGAGTGGCATTGTTTGTTCCAGCGCAATGAATGCAGCAACATTTGAAGGACTTTATTCTGCATATACCCGTATGACGGGACAAAAGACATGGGACAGTATGCTCGCTACACCGCTCAATGTTTCTGATATTGTATTAGGTGAAACACTTTGGGCAGGCACTAAAGGATTAATTAATGCAACAGCCATTTTAATTGTTGCTGCATTATTACATTTAGTTTACAGCTGGTATGCACTTCTGGTATTACCTGTCGTATTTATCATGGCAGTTTGTTTTGGTGCTTTTGCATTAACTATGACGGCATTTGCTAAAAGTTATGATTTTTTTACTTATTATTTTACGTTATTTATCAGCCCAATGATGTTGCTCAGTGGTGTATTTTTTCCACTCACCAAAATGCCGGCATTTGTTAAAGTATTAGCGCATTTATCACCGCTTTATTATGCCATCGAATTAATTAGACCATTAATGACTAACCGCGCTTTACAATACCCATTAATCAATCTCTGTGTCATTATTATATTCACATTTATTGCATATACAATTGCTGTAAAGTTAATGCAAAAAAGAATTATTAACTAAACAGCTTCATCATTAACATCTTTTTTATGATAATCTCGTAATATTTACTGCAAAATTTACAGCTCTGATGTAAAATTTACTACTCGAATAGTGATCAATATACTTTGGAATACATTAATGCAATTATCTTTTAATAAAATTCTACAGGGTTACCAAAAATTTAGAGAAAAATATGTCCACGGTGATAATACCATTATGGAAACATTATCCGATCATGGTCAAAAGCCCGAAATTATGGTAATAGCTTGTTGTGATTCGCGCGTTGATCCCGCATTAATATTACAATGTGATCCAGGTGATTTATTTGTGGTACGAAATGTTGCAAATATCGTACCGCCTTATGAAAAAGATGAAAACCATCATGGCACCAGTGCTGCATTAGAATTTGGTATCTGTTATTTAGAAGTTAAACATTTAATATTGCTTGGTCATAGTCAATGCGGCGGGATTCAAGCACTGCTGAATAAAGTTAATTTACAACAAAATGATTTTATTTCACATTGGGTTGATTTGATCAAAATAGATAATTCACATCATCACGATACCGACGAATGTGCCAAATTAGCACTTTCACAGTCATATCAAAATTGTCTTACTTTTCCATGGATAGTTAAGAAAATAGCTGAAAATAAATTAATAATTCATCAATGGTATTTTGATATTAAAGAAGGGCAAATATTTACTTTTAATGAAAATAAAAAAGAATTTATTAACCTGGCTTAGTTCTGAAAATAAATTTTAAAATATATCTGTAGCCCGGACCCTGAAGAATCCTCACGAAATATTAACAAAAGATGATAAAAAATAAAGGGCTACATAGAAGCTGCATAACAAACTCTATAAAATAAGTACCGTCGAAAGTGCTTAAAGGAGTGAG
>JAJYDF010000016.1 GCA_021777765.1 Pseudomonadota bacterium
GCAGTTAACTCGCAAGACGGTATTTGACCCCTCCTTACACTTTATTCAACAATCTTCCTAATTCACTTAATAAATACAAAGGGCAATTGAGGACCTTACCATCTTTCTTTAAGTTCATGGGTGAACAACGAATCAATAAATCAGGCATATATTTATTATCATATATTCTCAAGCTTTTCTTTTTATCCGATTGACCTGATTTTATTTCGAATGGATAAATTTTATCCTCATGTTGCATGACAAAATCCAATTCCGCGGTATTTTCACTTGTCCAATAATATAAACCATATTCACTTCGTACTAATTCTTGTGCTACATAATTTTCTGTTAGTGATCCTCTAAACTCTTGGAATAAATCATTGCCATACAAAATTGTTTTTGCAGGGAGATTTGCAGTAGCACCTAATAACCCCACATCAACCATATAAATTTTAAAATAATCAAAACTTGCATAAGCATTTAAAGGTAGTTTTGGTACAGAAATATTACTCACTTTATAGATTAACCCTGCTTCTTTTAACCATTGCAAAGCAACTTCAAATTCAGCCGCACGAGCGCCTTTACGTATCACAGAATAAATAAATTTTTTATTTTCTTTTGCTAATTGACTAGGTAATGATTGCCAAACTTGATTAATTTTCATCACTTGATTCGGTGGTGTATGCTTAGCAAAATCTAATTGATATGCTTGTAATATGCTATTTTGAATTTGCCTTATTTGATTTAAATCATTGGAAATTGCATATCCTGCAACCGCCTCAGGCATACCGCCAATGTATAAATATTCTTTAAAATATTTTAATAACATCTCATGTAAATTGCTGGGAATTGGTGAGATATGGGCAATGTTTTCTATATATGATTTTAATTTTTCTTGACCTATTGCTTCCAAAAATTCAAGAAAATTCAGCGGGTATAAATGAATAAAATTGACTTTACCTACAGGAAATCCTTTTACATGTCTTAATTTAACACCCAGTAATGAACCTGCAGCGCAAACGTGGTATTCCGAAATAGATTCATAAAAATATTTCAAACTATTTAATGCTTCTGGGCATTCTTGAATTTCGTCGAATATGATTAATGTTTTACCAGGCTTGATATCCACTCCCATTTCTAATGAAAGGGAAGACAGTATTACCTCTGGCTCGATACTTTCTGCAAATAATCTTGCCAATTTAGGGGTTGTTTCAAAATTGATATAGAGTGTTGTTTTAAATTCTTGTTCGCCAAACTTTTGCAAAACATATGTTTTACCCACCTGACGTGCGCCCATGAGCAGCAATGGCTTACGGTCTGCTTGATTTTTCCACTGAATGAGCTGTCGGTAAATGTATCTTTTCATATCGTTATAATAGTCTTAAATGAAAACATTTACAATTATTCATATGAAAAAATGTTATATTTTACATTTTTTCATATGAATAAATGTAAATATAAACACTTTTTTATACGTAAACGTATGATTCGATGGATTCTTCGGCTGATATAAGAATAATGTAACACGATACTTTCCTCGCTTGCGTTTTTACACGTAAATGACCTTTTTCATTAAGTGAACTTTACAAAATTGATATTTTCATGTTTTTTATAAAGTATGCTTTATAAAAACCCGTGTTACTGTTTAAAAAAGCTATTAAAGGGGTCAAGTACCGTCTTGCAAGTTAACGAACGTTAACTTGCAAGACGGTACTTGACCCCTCCCCATTACTGCAGCCGATGCTTTAAATTGCGAGACGGCATTAGTCACCACAACATAACTAATTGATTTTAATAAACTTTCAAGATAAAATAGCGCTCTGATTGCATCTATAAACAGCACAAGTGAGCAATACATCCAATGAATTTTTCTGAAGAACAATACTACCCTCCTTATATTTCATCGATAACAAAATTGAAAGATAAACAAACAAGATCGCGGCAGCAATTTTACAATATCTCAGTGTTTAAATTAGCAATGTTATTATTTGTAACATTTGGCTTATTTTCAATTTATTGGTGGTATAAAAATTGGAGGGCACTTAAGGATTCTAAATATTTAAATGTTAATCCATTCTTACGCGCAATTTTTCCCATTTTTTATTTTAACGAATTATTAGGTTATTTAAAAAATGCTTACTCTAAAAATGGAATTAATATTAATCAATTCAAATTTCTTACTATCTTGTATATGGTCATTTATATAACAAGTTTCAGCCTATATTTATATCAAAATGTTGCAGTATTCTATTTTCAAAGCTTGAATTATTTTCCAGCAATTATTAGCTATGTCTATTTCAATGGCATTACCTATTTACCCATATTATTTACACAAAATTTCATTAACAAACTGAACAATGCCAATGTAGACAAACAAGTGAGGAAACTATCTTCATTAACAATCGTCACCAATGCGGTACTTGTGTTGTTGTGTCTTATGCTATTACTTAGTAATTGGTATACAGATAGTTTTAAACATCATGGTGAGTTAAATCGTGCAACTAACTTATATATGGTTTCACTTTATCCACAATTCTCATTTGATGCAGACAAAGCCTTTCAAATAGCATTACCCATTGCGCAAGCAGGTGACCCAAGAGCCCAAGCATTAATTGGTGATATTATTTTAATAAGAGGACATAAATTAGCGCCTGTTTCATTTGCCGTTCAGAATTATCAAAGTGCGGCGGCTCAAAATAATGCTATTGCACAATTCAACTTAGGCTTGATATATGATTACGGTTTAGATGGAATTCCACAGAATTATAATTGGGCAGCAAATTATTATCTGCAATCCGCCAAAAATGGCAATATTTTTGCTTATACAAATTTAGGCCGTTTATATGACCAGGGTCTGGGAGAAGTAAAAGATTCGAGTAAAGCCTTGTATTATTATCAAATGGCTGCAAATAAAGATCCGCGCGCAATGTATTATATTGGCCATCACTATTTAATAGCAGCTATAGCCAATAATTCTTATATGTACAGCCCAGACCTGCCATTAATAAAATTATGGTATTCCAAAGCATATGAGATGTATAAGAAAAAAAGTGTGTATAAGCTATTTTATTTTACGACTTTGTTATCACGATTAGGCGATACTGTTCCTGCATGTACTTTTAATGATATGGGTATTCTTTATGCTTCGTATAAAGGACCTAATTCAAATCTGTATTTGAGTATAGCGGTCAATAATTTTTATTATGCAGGCACTTTATATAATGATGATATAACATCCTTATACGTTATTTCCCTTCGAGATGCTCTACCAGATTCTTTTTATCGAAATTTCGCAGAATTTCAATATCATAAATACCAGAATACGCAACCGAGTAATGATGTAGAAATTAATTTAATTCCAGATTTTACGTACATGTCTAATAAACTGGAGAAATTATGTTCTCAATAATTCGGTCACTGTGTAGCAAGATAAATAAATTTAAATGGTTAAATAATGAGAAATTATGCTTGGATATCTTCAAAACTTGAATGATTGTGCGCGCAATAATTTGCTCAATGGTATTGAATAATTAAATATTTTGTCCCTTTAACCCGACTACCGGTCGTGCGTTATCTGTAACTGTTTCATTTTTTCTTTCCAAAGGTTGATAATGAAAGAATCCATACCTATTTTTTTCGATAGAATTTAAATTGTTTTCTGTATTATTTTGTTTTGTTACATCAGCTTGCTGTAATCGCCCATTTAGCAGTATTTCAATTTCTTTATGTTGCAACTCTTTAGCTAACATGGGTGGTGTTTTACCGTCACCATTTTTCGGCGTCATGTCAGCACCTCTAATTACAAGATAATAAATTTCTATTGGCAAATGTCACATTGCCCACTTCATCATTGATAAATCCAATAACAAAATTATCGGCTGGATCATTCAAGTGTTTTTGAAATATTTTCTGTTCATTTGCTGACATTGTAGCTTTACTGGTCCAGAGTTTTAAATCCTTTTCTTTTACTGGACTTTCACTCCAAATAATTTTATGTTTGGCTTCAAATTCTGAGCGAGAAATTTTATGGGAATTATTATTAAATATTCCCTCACAATAATTTATAGTCTCTGGTAAAACAGCTTCTGGAAATATTGGAATAATCGTTGCAAGATATTTTTCTTTAAAATAATCAAATACGGTTTGAAAATCATGATTTTTGAAAGAGATTTTCCTGGCCAATAAAACGGGTGATAAACCTTGAAATGCATATATATTAACTTGCAAGACGGTACTTGACCCCTTCCTTTCTTCTATAGAGTATCCATCGGCCATCTTGCTTGAGCTTTTATACATAAATCATCTTTAAATCCCTTTAGTAAGCGTCTATAGCCAGCATAGGCAATCATCGCACCATTATCTGTACAAAATTCCAAGCGCGGATAAAATACTTTACAGGATAATTTATGTGCCAAATGATTTAATTTTGATCGTAATAATTGATTGGCACTCACACCACCCGCTACAACTAATTGTGATAAATTCGTTTGTTGTAAGGCACGTTTACATTTAATGACTAAGGTATCAACCACTGCTTCTTGAAATGCAAAAGCAATATCGGCTTTAGTTTGCATATCATCGGGTGATTTTTGGATGACATTTAATGCAGCCGTTTTTAAACCACTAAAACTAAAATCTAATCCAGGCCTATCTGTCATTGGGCGAGGAAAATGAAAACGTTGGTGATCACCTTGCTCTGCTAATTTTGCTAAAGCCGCGCCACCCGGATAACCTAATCCTAATAATTTAGCGGTTTTATCAAATGCTTCACCCGCTGCATCGTCGATTGATTCACCTAAAATTTCATAGTGACCAATATCAGCGACATGCACCAGCATTGTGTGACCACCAGAAACTAATAAGGCTAAAAATGGAAATTGCGGCGCTTGTTCTTCTAATAAGGGGGCTAGTAAATGACCTTCCATATGATGAATTGCAATAGTAGGAATATTTAATGCCCAACCTAAACTTTTTCCAACAGTGGCGCCGACTAATAAAGCGCCTAATAATCCCGGCCCTGCAGTATAAGCAATACCATCAATAGTATTTAAAGAAATATTGGCATCATTTAATAATTGTTTTAATAACGGTAATAAATAAACGATATGATCACGCGAGGCTAATTCTGGTACCACACCACCAAATTGATTATGCATAGCAATTTGTGTGTGCAAAATATGCGCGATCAAACCATGTTCACTATCGTAAATAGCTAAGCCAGTTTCGTCGCAAGAAGTTTCAATTCCGAGAATACGCATGGTTAATGTGTGTTATAAAAAATTCAAAATTATAACACACATTAATTAATTAATAAGGCAACCCTGCCATACGCATGATTGAGCCGTGATCACGCACATAAAATGGACCATTAATTTGCGGATCAGGATAATAATAAATATCACTATAATCTTTCGCAAAAGCACTTAATGATTGGGATACATAAACCCAGGCACAAGAATAATCTCTAGTTTTTACGTAGGCTTCTTGACTGCGTAAGTATTTGGCATCTAACACAGCATCGCCTGATAAAGTCGCTTCTAAATTGGTTGCAACGCCTGCTAAATTAATCTTAGCGCCACCACCTGCATGTACAACCAAATTATTGGTATTGATCCAATAAAGATTGAGGTGTGAATTTCCAGCAACATTTAATTGATATAACACAATGTTACCCGTCAAATTATAGGAGCCATTGCCTTTCAAATTTAAATTAAGACCTTGTTCACCGATATTACTGATAATGTATGTACCATTTCCCTGCAGCGTTAAATTTTGGATATCACTCGTATCAATCTCAATATCAACAGGTAAATTACGCGGCGTGCCAAAAGTATTATGAACACCCAATATGGTTAACTGGCCATTAACATTGGTAATGGTTATGTATTGTAAAGCATAACGCGGCCCAGTGACTTTAACCCATGGGTAAGGCTGATTACCTTTGATGACGACATGCATAGTGCCTTGAACGAAAATGCTATTAAACGGTGTCGGTGTAAAAGTGGTTGTTATGACTTGATAAGGATCCAATTTTGTCGGTTGTGTAAATGGTTTACCTACACGTGTATAGGGTGGATTATGACTGCTTAAATTATATGGCGTGATTGGTTGATTACTATTAGCAATCTGATTAACCGGTGGTACTGCATAATAATGATGGTGATGCCACGGCCATCCGCTTGGTGAGGTATTATGCCATGAGTTTTCCCAGGAATTTTGCCAAGAATGTACTGTTGTGCAACCACTGATGAATAAGAGTGAACTGAGAAATATGCTTAAAACCAGTCTATAAATCATGTCCCTTTGCCTTCTTACTTTAACGATCCTGAAGATTAAGCGCATTAAAATAAAACATCTTGCATTGATAAGCAAATAAAAATGCCTCACATTTACGATAATCGTGTTGTAATATTGATACCTTTATTATTAGCGCTTATTACTTTTAGAGACTTCCTTATGATAAATAGCTGGCCGGAATTCTTGGCAAATGAAGTTCAAGAAAATCCGCATATGACTGACCAATTAACGCATAAAAATGACAATCCATTTTGGCTTTGTGATTTAACTACAAACAATTGCATAAAATTGCTTGGCGATAAGTCAGCTGATTTTTTACAAGGACAAGCGACCTGTGATGTGAATCTAGTTAACAAAACTCATATCACATTAGGAAGTTTGTGTGATTATAAAGGCCGGGTATATGCGATATTTTATCTTTTTGTTTGGCAAGATAATTATTATCTGTGGTTACCGCACGATATTATCGAAAACACCATTACACAATTAAGCAAATATGCTGTTTTTTCAAAGGTGATTTTACAAAATCAAACTAATGAATTAGTGACTATTGGCATTGGTGGGTCGCAGTGTGAAAAATATTTAACAACTATTTTAGCTGATGTGCCAAAAGCGGCAAATGAATGCACACAAAATGATCAATATATACTAATTAAAATCTCTGAAATACCGCAACGATATTTACTGACCAGCACTAATTCGGAAATGCAAAAATATTGGCAATTACTTAGACAGCATGCAAATCATGTATCATCAAAAAATTGGGAACTCAATAATATTACTGAAGCCATACCAATGATTCATACACAGACGATTAATTTATTTACACCTCATCAATTAAATTTACCTGAGTTAAATGCTGTGAGCTTTAATAAAGGATGTTATACCGGACAAGAAATTGTAGCGAGAACGCAATATTTGGGGAAATTAAAACAACATTTATATCGTGCAATGGTGAATTTGCCCATTCACCCACAACCGGGAGAAAAAATATCTGTTTCAACAGAAAACAATGAAATTAATGAAATTGGAATAATTGTTAATTCAGCACTGCACGAAAATAATCAATATGATCTTTTAGCTGTGCTGCAAGATAATGCAGTTGAATTATCACCATTTATTTTGCAACAAAATATGAAATATTATTTAAAGAATATTGAGCGTTAAGAAAAGTAATCGCCCTATTATGTAATAAATAATGTAGCCCGGACAAAGGAGCATCAACGACGTGTCCGGGGACGTCTATTAATTCACCCGGACACGTCGCTGACGCTCCTTTGTCCGGGCTACATTTTTTGAATGGAGAGAAAAATGATCGATTTATACACTTGGGGAACACCAAACGGCCATAAAATATCTATTATGTTAGAGGAAATTAAATTACCTTACACAGTACACAAAATAAATCTTAGCGAAAGAGAACAATTCAAAACAAAATATCTCAAAATTAATCCCAATAACAAAATCCCATCAATTATTGATCAAGATGGCCCAGGCGGAAAACCAATGACATTATTTGAATCTGGTGCAATATTAATTTATCTCGCCGATAAAACAGGAAAATTATTACCTAAAAACCTACGCGATCGTGCAATCACAATTCAATGGCTCATGTTTCAAATGGCAAACATCGGCCCGATGTTAGGCCAAGCCAATCATTTTCTTAAATATGCAAAAAAGAAAATACCCTATGCAATAGAAAGATATTCTAACGAAGCCAAAAGAATTTATGGCGTCTTAAATAAACATTTAAAAGACAATGAACATCTCGCAGGAAAATATTCTATTGCTGACATCGCTGCTTTTCCTTGGATCGATATCCATGATGATCAGCAAATCGATTTAAATGAATTTAAACATGTTAAAAGATGGCATAATGAAATTGCGGCAAGAACAGCGGTGAAAAAAGGATTATTAATACCATTCTGATTTTAAATACGCTTTATTACCTAATTAATTTAAGATTATTCGGAGATTGACAATAATATAAAAACAGTAACAAAAAATATTTTATATTATAGAAAGATATTTCTATAGCGTTCTCAATAGGGGTGAATAATTGCATGATTTAGTACTCGAAAATCACTATCTAATGTAAGAATTGGGCAATTTTCTTGTACAGCAAGCGCGTAAGCAAAACAATCCCCCAAATTTAATGGATATTTCATTCTTGCTTGCGCCGCGATGCGAGCTTGCTCGATATCTGGTGCTACAAATCGAATTCCATTATAAAGTAATGTTTCCTCTATAGAAGCGAATAATTGCGGTTGACGGTCTTGAAGACGAATCAATGTTTCTGTCAAATTTACCGTGCTCATTCTTAATTCGCGAGCATGTAAATTCATTTGCTCAATAGCCCAATCACTATATTTTTCTTTAAAAAAAACCGCCAATAAAACTGAAGTATCCAAAACCATATTAGCTCCAAAGATCATCGTCTGACGTAAATTTAACTTTTTTATTTGTTGGAACTTGGTTTCCTAAGCCCAGCCAATCATTAAAATTTATCGTTTTAACCTGTTTACTAGCGTGTTGAATCCCTTCCTTGATAGCAACTCTGATTGCTTCAGACTTAGTATTTATATGCTTAAGTCGCATAAACCTATTTAAATCTTTTTCAAAACTAGCCGTAATATGAATATTTAATTGGGACATAATCATCACCTCTCTTATGTACAGTATATATACATATATGAAAAATTCAATAGGATTAAGCGTTATAAAATATAACCTTCAGCTAAATATAGCTGCTTTTCCTTGGATTGATATCCATGATTATCAACAAATCGATTTAAATGAATTTAAACATGTCAAAAGATGGCATAAAGAAATTGCGCAAAGACCAGCAGTGAAAAGAGGTTTGTTAATACCTTAATATATTAAACCCTATTACCCGAATAATTTAAGTTCATTCGGGTAATTATATATGAAATAGTTTTATTTTTTATGAATGGTAAATACACCAGTACTTTGATCACAAGAATAAATTGTACCAGCCAAGGAAGCCAAATTTTCATCTTGTAAAGTAGTATGACAAACGCCAAATGATAAAACTAATACATTGACATAATACATAGGAGGATTCTCATTATCTTCAACCGGAGCATCTATCGCTTGAGCACCAGTAGGACCCCATGGATCTACAATATTACCTGTACATATTGATTGAATATAAGAGGGAATAGGTCCAACATAATTTGGATTAATTACACAGGATATTTTTTCATCAGCTTGATAATTCTTATAATTATCAGGTGGAAGTGAATCCATACAAATATAGTGAGAAAGTTGCATGTGATGTATGCATGGGTCAGCAGGCCCATTGGGATTATGTGGGTTGGTAAAAGCTAAAGGCCAGATGATTTTTAGCCATACATTATCATTTTAAAAGAGTTCTTGAATCATTAATAGGTTTATCACTTTGTTTTAATGAAATTAAATCTTTAATATGTTGCTGTATATCTTTGACCCAAGAATCTATTGGGATTCTTTCTTTGATTAATTGCGGATTAATGACCCACTTGCCATTCTCTTTGCGCATAAAATAATCAGGAGAACATTGTAAGGTTCTTGCTATAAAAAATTTTATAAAAGATTGTCCAAATTCCGTTAATTGTCCATCTTTATCAGCATCAACATAATCAAAACATTGCGTTAAAAATTTGGTCATATTCTGCTCATCAAAAGGTTTAAATAACGTAAAATAGAAAATATGATAACCCTGTGTACTATGTGACGATAGCAGTGATATTAAATTATCCGCTGGTTTATTATCTTTATCAACCATATGGAAGGTTTCAATTAATGCTCTTGCTATTTTATGAAATAATGCACTACCGATAAAATCTAATCGCCTTTTTCTTGTCGCATCATCAGTATTTAATTGATTCATTACTCCAGACCACTCCTGAAGCAATCGTTCGCGAGAAATAAATGCATTTGATAGTAAAGACGATTCTGAAAAGTTTTTTGCTCGTAATATAGAGACTAAATGACAAATATTTTCACCCGGTTTTTGTACATTTTCTTTATTTTCGATAATAGGAAATTCTGGAAAAAATTGATGCAATAATTGTTTTAGAGAGGAATGAAATTCTATTGGCTTAGCCGTTCTGGGATCTATCACACCAAATAATGGTTCTTGAACGGTAATTCGTTCATTTTTAAAATCAATAAGCGCTGATATCGCATGTGAGATTGTGTGTCCAAATTTGTTTCTTGAACCTAAAGGACTAGGAATACTAAAAATAATTAGAAATGGCGTTTGAATATTTTTTTCTGCAATCTTTTTCAATTCTACCGCAGCAATTTCTTCATCATAAATGTAATCATTTTCTACGTCTTTATAAGCATCTATAGAGAAAATAGAAATATATTGATCGGAATACTGTTTAAGTAATGCAGTAAAATCAAAAGGATGTTTGACAAGTTCGTCAGAAAATTGAGGTGCGTACATATCAAAATCTCTACTTAATTGTATTTAATTATTTTATTATAGCAATTTGTTAGAAGATTATCTTTAACACTGCTCAATTAAGATGAGTTTCGATAACTATAACTGCTAACCTAATTTTTTCCCAGCGCTTTTGATAACGCATCACCAAATATTGAGTTAACAAGAGCTTGAGGTTTTTGAGCTTCTTGCTTACTTTTTTCCTTATATTTTGAATGTGAGTTATTCGCATGAGATGCTGACTTACCATTTGCAATAGGTTTGTTGGGATCAAATTTCTCTTTTGCAAAGCCATTTTTATCGTGTTTTTGCATCGATTTTGGATGTTTCGCTGAGCTATTTTTATTGAATGGTGTTGCTGATTTATTTTCAGCAGATTTTTCAGCTCGCTCTTCTAAACGCATAGATAAATTAATTCTTTTACGTTCAGCATCAATTTCAATGACTTTTACAGAAACAATGTCACCGACTTTTACAATAGAACGAGGATCTTTTATAAATTGATGTGACATAGCTGATTTATGCACTAAGCCATCTTGATGCACACCGATATCAACGAATGCACCAAAATCAGTAATATTGGTAACGACACCTTCCATAATCATACCCGCTTTTAAATCACTGATTTCAAATACACCGTCTTTAAAAGTCGCTGTTTTAAATTCAGGACGCGGATCCAGTCCGGGCTTATCTAATTCTTTAATAATATCTTGTACTGTTGGTAATCCAAAATGATCATCAACATAATCTTGTGCATTTAAACTTTTTAAAAATTCACTATTGCCGATCACTTCTTTCATTGTTTTACTATTTTTCGCTAAAATTTTTTCAACAATAGGATAGGCTTCAGGATGCACTGCGGAAGCATCGAGAGGATTAGTACCATCAACAATCCTTAAAAATCCAGCAGCTTGTTCAAAACTTTTATCACCTAAACGCGGCACTTGTTTTAATAAAGTACGATCAACAAAAGCACCTTGTTTTTGACGAAATTGCACAATATTTGCGGCTAATGTTTTATTTAATCCCGCAACACGTGCTAATAATGGTACTGAAGCGGTATTTAAATTTACGCCTACGCCGTTAACACAATCTTCCACAACACTGTCTAAATTTCTGGCCAATTGTAATTGACTCACATCATGTTGATATTGCCCTACACCAATTGATTTTGGTTCTATTTTAACTAATTCGGCAAGCGGATCTTGTAATCGTCGTGCAATTGAAACAGCACCACGATAAGAAACATCTAAATCAGGAAATTCTGTGGCAGCAATAACGGATGCAGAATAAACAGATGCACCGGCTTCAGAAACCACGATTTTTGTTAAATTTAATTCGGGATGTTTTTTAATTAATTCAGCGGCTAACTTATCTGTTTCACGTGATGCAGTACCATTGCCAATACTTATTATGTCTACATGATGCTTTTTGCATAATTGCGCTAACGTTGCAATGGATTGATCCCATTGTTTTTGTGGTGCATGCGGAAATATCGCTATATGATCAACTAAATTCCCTGTTTTATCGACTACGGCAACTTTTACCCCTGTACGTAATCCAGGATCTAACCCCATCGTGGTGCGTTGACCAGCAGGGGCTGCCATCAATAAATCTTTTAAATTATGGGAAAAAACTTTAATTGCATCTTGTTCAGCTACTTCGCGCAATTGTGATAATAATTCTAATTCTAATTTAATAAATAATTTGGTACGCCAAGTGAGCATTGCTGTTTCATATAACCACGCGTCTGCTGCCCTGCTCTTTTGTTCGATATTAAATCGTTTTGCAATTTGGGAAATACAATATTGTTCGCCTATTTCTTCAGCAAATACTAAATAAACACGTAATATCGCTTCGCGTTGACCACGAAACATAGCAAGCGCTCTATGTGATGGAATTTTTTTAATGAGTTGCGAAAAATCAAAGTAATCAGTAAATTTAGCGCCTACTGCTTGTTTTTCAGCAATCACTTCGCTTTTTAATAGTGCATTTTCCCATAAATATTGACGTAATTCGCCAATTAATTCGGCATCTTCTGCAAATTGTTCTAATAAAATATGACGCGCGCCTAATAATGCGGCAGCAATATCGGGAATATTTTTTTCAGGATTAATAAATTCAGCGGCGATTGTTTCAGGATTTAATTGAGGATCGGCTAATAATTTTTCTGCTAAAGGCGCTAAGCCCGCTTCACGTGCAATTTGTGCTTTGGTATGGCGTTTGGGTTTGTAGGGTAAATATAAATCTTCTAATCGCGCTTTATTATCTGCAGCTAATATTTCTTTTTCTAATTCTGGTGTTAATTTATCTTGCTCAGTAATACTTTTTAAAATAGCTTGCCTGCGATCTTCTAATTCACGCAAATAATATAATCGTTCTTCTAATGTGCGTAATTGTGTATCGGTTAGTCCACCGGTAACTTCTTTACGATAACGAGAAATAAATGGTACGGTATTTCCTTCATCGAGCAATGCAATTGCTGCTTCAACTTGTTTTGTTGTTGCATTGATTTCTTTGGAAGTAATTTCTGCAATATTCATATTGTTAAAACCTCATCATTACAAATTAACTCTAATTAATTCCGGCAATATTACACTAGCCAGCATCACCGCACCACCAACCATAATGTTTTTCGTCATCATTTCGCCATAAATAAAAATACTGATTAAAGTTGCAAATACCGGTTCTAATGAGAATATTAATGCGGCGGTTGTTGCGGTGCTGTATTTTTGATACTTCGTCTGTAAATACAAAGTGAATATTGTAGCAAAGATAATGCAGTAAAAAAACGCAAAAATAACAGGGAGATGGAACAATTCATTCAAATGCCCCGTTTTAAATGCAATGATGCCAGGGACCGGTGCAGTAAATAATATTTGATAAAAACACAATGATTTATAATCAGGATGCACCGCAGAAATATGTTGCAAATACACAATAGATATTGCACAGGACAATGCGCAAATTACAGTCAGAATATCACCATAAGAAATATGAGAAATATTTGATCCGGTTAATATATATAATCCATAGATACACAAAAGCGCTGCGCATAAATTTAATAACGAAAATCGTTCTATTTTAAATAACACTGCAATTAATGGAACGAAAAAGATATACACGCCAGTAATGAATGCGCTACGAGATGCGCTGATATATTTCAATCCTATTGTTTGTGTGGTGTAGGTGGCTGCATTAAGCAATCCTAAAATTAATCCAGATATTATAAGTTGGCGATTTAATGTGGGTAATTTTTTAATGATAAAAATAATAAATAATAGCGCCGCTAATAAAAAACGAATTGATACGAATGTAAATGGATCAATATTAATGACCGCATTTTTTATGATGGGGAAGGTGCCGCCCCAGAGTAGTGAAATAAATAAGAGATTGAGGTAGGCTCTAGTGGAGTTAGTCATGCAAATTTAATGTAGCCTGGGTGCAACCAAATGATAATTTAATTTCATGTGAGAATATCGATTAAAATTCATTAATAACTACGAAGTGCTGGTGGAACCCGGGTTACGCCAGAGGTACTTAACAGTATCCGCAGAGAATTTAAATCTCATCGATTTAAATAATCTTTATTTGGCTTCACCCAGGCTACATTTATTTAAATATTAAGCTGCTAACGCTGCTTTCGCTTTATCCGCAAGTGTTGCAAACGCTGCTTTATCATGAACAGCGATATCAGCAAGCATTTTACGATCCACTTCGATCGCTGCTTTTTTCAAACCAGACATTAAGCGACTATATGACAAACCACAAACACGCGCTTGTGCATTAATTCGTACAATCCACAATGCACGGAAAGTACGTTTTTTTACACGACGGTCACGATAAGCATATTGTCCTGCTTTAGTAACAGCTTGTTTGGCAACTCGATAGACCCGGCTTCGCGCTTCGCGATAACCTTTGGCCTCTTTCAATATTTTTTTATGGCGGGCACGAGCAGTGACCCCACGTTTAACTCTTGGCATGGTTCAACTCCTCGTTTATGTTCTGTCGTTCAACATACGCGCAACTGATTTAATATCAGAGGGGTGTAATGTTGGGTTAGGACGTAAATGACGTTTACGTTTAGTCCGTTTTTTGGTCAATATATGGTTGCGAAAAGCAGATTTGTGCTTATAGCCACCATTGGCTGTGCGGCGAAAACGCTTGGTAGCGCCGCGATTGGTTTTTAACTTGGGCATAGTAACTCCGCATTTTAAGTTGATTAATAATTTCTGACCTCGTTTTTTCGTTTGCACCGAACATGCAATATGCCTACAACGGATGAGGGGGTTCTATAATGAGTTTGTCATTAATTGAACCCCCCCTCATCTACCGAAGGCACCTTCTCCCGCAAGCGGGAGAAGGAAAAAAATTGAGATCTACTTCTTCTTCGGCGCGATCACCATCACCATTTGCCGGCCTTCTAATTTTGGAAATTGTTCAACAACGCCTATTGTTGCTAAATCCTGTTGAATTCTTTCCAATAATTTCACACCGTACTCTTGGTGAGACATTTCACGGCCACGATAACGTAATGTCACCTTGGCCTTGTCACCGCGTTCAAGGAAACGTATCAGGTTGCGTAGCTTTACCTGATAATCTCCTTCGTCCGTCCCTGGACGAAATTTGATTTCTTTCACTTCTACTTTTTTCTGCTTTTTACTGGCAGCAGCTTTTTGTTTACCTTGTTCGTATAAATATTTGCCGTAATCAATTACACGACAAACAGGCGGATCGGCATTGGGCACAATTTCCACCAAATCTAAATTAGCTTCTTGGGCAATTTTAATTGCTTCGTGTATGCTCACTATTCCTTTTTGTGAGCCATCGGGACCAATCAGGCGTACATGAGGTGCAGTAATTTCGCTATTCAGGCGAGTAGATTTTTCGAGACTAATTTGTTATTCCTCCATTATGGATCGTTTACTTTGTATGAGCTTTTCCAGAGTATTATTAATAAAATCCTGAAATGACATACTTCCTAAATCTTTTCCGGTACGTGTTCGTACGGTAATTTGTTCTGTTTCTAATTCTCTGTCGCCAACTATTAAAAATAGGGGTACCTTTTTTAAAGTGAAGTCGCGTATTTTAAATCCGATTTTCTCATTTCTCAAGTCTGTTTTTGCACGATATCCTAAATCTAGTAATTTTTGTGTTAATTTTGTGGCATATTCTGCATGTTTATCCGTAATATTCATCACTACTACTTGGATTGGTGATAACCAAACTGGCATCTCTCCTGCATAATTTTCAAGTAAAATGGCAATAAATCGTTCTAGTGAACCACAAATAGCACGATGTAACATCACTGGTCTTTGTTTAGATCCATCTTCTGCAATATAGTGCGCGTCTAATCTTTCAGGTTGTGCATAATCGACTTGTAATGTGCCACATTGCCATACACGACCAATACAATCTTTTAAGTGGAATTCTAATTTAGGCCCATAGAATGCGCCCTCGCCTGGCGCTAATTGCCATTGAATACCCTTATTATTTAATGACGTTTCTAATGCATGTTCTGCGCGATCCCAAGTCGCATCATCGCCAATACGATCAACAGGACGTGTTGCTAATTTCACAATTACATCTTTAAATCCAAAATCAGCATAAATATTAAATAATAAATCTAAAAATTTGGCTGATTCTTCTTGTAATTGACTCTCTGTACAAAAAATATGCGCATCATCTTGCGTCATGCTTCGCACACGTAATAAACCGTGTAAAGCGCCTGAAATTTCATTGCGATGACATGAACCAAATTCTGCGAGTCGCACCGGTAAATCACGATAACTGCGCAATCCTTGTTTAAATATTTGTACATGACAAGGACAATTCATTGGTTTAATGGCATAAGTGCGATCTTCTGTTTCGGCAGTAAACATTTCTTTGCCAAACATTTGCCAATGCCCTGATTTTTCCCATAAGGATCGATCGACAAGTATTGGTGTACGCACTTCTTGATAATGATTTTTTCGTAATTGTTTACGAATGTATTGTTCAAGTTGTTGATAAATCGCCCAACCATTTTCATGCCAAAAAACCATGCCAGGCGCTTCTTCTTGAATATGAAATAAATCCAAGGTTTTTGCTAATTTACGGTGATCACGTTTTTCTGCTTCTTCTAAACGATGAACATATTCATCTAATGTTTTTTTATCTTGCCATGCTGTGCCATAAATTCTTTGTAGCATTTCATTATTGGAATCACCACGCCAATAAGCACCCGCTAATTTAGTTAATTTAAATGCTTTAATTTTTCCGGTAGTGGGTAAATGTGGGCCGCGACATAAATCAATAAAATCACCTTGTTGATAAACAGATAATGCTTCACTCGAGGGAATATCTTCAATGATTTTGGCTTTATATTCTTCACCAATACCTCGAAAATATTTAATGGCTTGATCACGTGTCCAAACTGAACGGGTCACTTTAAAATCTTGTTTTGATAATTCCTGCATTTTTTGTTCTATTTTTGGTAAATCTTCATAAGAAAATCCAGGCTCATAAGCAAAATCATAATAAAACCCATCTTCGATCACCGGACCAATTGTGACTTGTGCTTTAGGAAATAATATTTTTACTGCATGTGCTAATAAATGTGCTGTTGAATGACGGATGATTTCTAAGCCTGCTTGATCTTTATCCGTAATAATTGCAACTGTTGCATCATTTTCAATTAAAAACGATGTATCAACTAATTTATCATTGACTCTTCCAGCTAATGCCGCTTTTGCAAGTCCAGCGCCAATACTTGCAGCGACTTGTTCAACAGTCACTGCTTGTTCGAATTGACGTTTATTTCCGTCTGGTAATGTGATCGTGGGCATGTATATAAACCTATTAATTTTATTCAATCGTAGCCCGGACAAAGGAGCACAGGGACGTGTCCAGGAATAGTTAATTACCCGGACACGTCGCTGGCGCTCCTTTGTCCGGGCTAGAAAAAATTATAAATTAACTCTAATTTAATTCTGGTAGGCACGAATGGGATCGAACCATCGACCACCACCATGTCAAGGTGGTGCTCTACCACTGAGCTACGTGCCTATTTGGTGATCTGTAAAAGTATCATTCCTTATAGGTATGCGCAAGATTAAATTATGGAGATTAGAATGTTTTGCTTCCCTCTAAATTTATTGAGGGAATCAAAACCCGAATTGTGACGATTACATCAGTGAGCAACCTTTTTCATAGCTGTCTGCCCACCACGTGCTAGCTATTTGTATTTGATGGAGTACATCATTAATAAATAAATTACATGTTACTTCCGGAATGCTGGGTGTTTCACCACTGACAACATTTACAAGATTAGAAGCAAATTCTTTTGCCTTTAAAATGTGACTAAAATCTCCCGCAATTAATATGCATAAATTTTGTGTGGATTGTGTTTGAGATAATTCAGCACGTGGCATAATAAACTCAAAATTATTCAATGAAAAAGAGTCCCTATTTTATAGGCAGATCATTACAAAAATATTAAGGCGCGTAAATCAATAAAATCAAAGATAAATGTTGTAATATAAAGAATTAAATATCTGCATACTGACTTTTTATAATGAGTTTATTTATTTTTCATCACAAATTTAACATCTGTTTGAATTAAATCATTTCCTTTAAAAAAAGAGGTTCGCCTGAATGTTTGGCGAATGAAATGAGTTACATTTCAAAATGATTATATTCAATAAAATAGCAAATACTAATTTACATATAGTTTCTATTTACTCTTTGCTTGATTCAGTGGGTAAATGTAATAGGCAACTGTAGCTTGGCTACTAAACGCTTGCGCTGGTGAAATATTAGGTGTTGGATAAGTACCACTAGTGTAAGCACAATAATAAGATGGCCCCCATGAATCGTACATGGGAGTTGCTGTGTAAGACGTCATCCCAGATTGTTGCATTTTCACAGCTATTGCTTCTCCATCAGCAGCATTACTCGTTTGTAAGAAAATCATTGTATATGGCGTACCTGCGGTACTATAGTCTGTAACCATGAGATAACCTACTCTCAAAAAACGCGTGCCCGGGCTAGCAAATGCTGGCAAAGTGGGTGGACAAGTTGCAGAAGCTTTTAAATGTAAGTTTATTGCAAATACCGAGGTTGAAAAAACCAAGCTGATAAACAAAAGATATTTAAATATTTTCATAACTAATTCTCCTAAAAATTTCACGATTTTAATTGTTAAACTATTAATAGTTGTAGCAAGGATTTATATTTTAAATCGGCATATGTTAATAATCATTTGTGACATTTCCCCAAATAAATTGGGAATATACACGAGGTTATAATAAAAAAGTGCAGACGTCTGAGTACAAGGAATGTTTTCAGCGGGATAATATAAAATGCGACTATCATAATATGATTATATTAAGTCAATATTAACAACCGTCGTTAAATTTAATTATTTTTTATAAGACTTCTAATATCAGCAATCTTCTGTAGCATGCCAAATTCGGAGGAGATGAAGTTCCTTTTTAAACTGCACATATCTGATAACATAATGTCCTGTAATAAGATCACGCTGTGGTTATTATATCTTGTAAGATAACTTAAATGACAAACTGACTGCAAAGATCGTCATTACATATTGCTGTAGTCCCGCTTGAAATTCTATATAATGCCACTCCATTAAATTTTTAACCGCGAGGAACACTATGCGACCCAGTGGCAGAGCTCATGATCAATTACGTGAAATTTCTTTAACACGACAATATACAAAACATGCAGAAGGATCTGTGTTAGTTAAATTTGGTGATACGCATGTGCTATGCACCGCTAGCATCACTGACGGCGTGCCGCGATTTTTAAAAAATAACGCGATTAAACAAGGGTGGTTGACGGCAGAGTATGGCATGTTACCCCGAGCGACCACAGAACGAACTGATCGTGAAGCGGTACGTGGCAAACAAGGTGGCCGTACACAAGAAATTCAACGATTAATTGGCCGTTCGTTACGCAGCGTAGTTGATTTAACAAAAGTAGGTGAACACACCATCACTATCGATTGCGATGTCATTCAAGCCGATGGCGGCACAAGAACGGCAGCGATTACCGGTAGTTGTGTAGCATTAGTCGACGCATTAGTAACGATGCAACATAAAGGCTTAATCAAACAAAATCCCTTCAAGCAATTAGTTGCCGCAGTTTCTGTTGGGTTATATCAAGGCATGCCTGTGCTTGATTTAGATTATGCTGAAGATTCAAATGCTGACACCGATATGAATATTGTAATGAATAGCGATGGTGGCATTATTGAAATTCAAGGTACCGCTGAAAAAACGGCATTTCAATTGCAGGATTTACATTCGTTAATTGATCTTGCGAGTAATGGAATTCAAGAAATCCTTAAAATACAAAAGGAAGTATTGAATTGGGTGTAATTTTATCAAAATGTAGCCTGGGTGAAGCCAAATGGAAATCTTAGTTAAAGGATGATAATCAAAACTTGTTCATAAATAAATAATAGGCACTGGCGAAACCCGGGAATACAATTATTTAATCCCCGGATTTCGCCAGAAGTACCAAATAGCTTTTTAAATGATTAAATTTCAGTGATATATTACTCATTTTCATTTGGCTTCATCCAGGCTACATATATATTTCGGAATTAAAAACATATCATTAAGGAGAATAATCATCATGGCAGCAACTATAAACAAACCATTATCCATCGGAGAAATCCTTAAAAAAAGCGTTAATTTATATGTCGCATCATTTAATCATTTGTTGCCATTTACCATCGCTTTAGCCATATTTGTGCCATTTTATTCATTAGGCATTGCAAAAATAAATGCAACGGCATCATTAACCGATTTAGCAACTGACCCATTTAATAATCCTAATTTATTTAAAATCGTGATATTCGGCATATTATTTTTTCTAGTAACTTTAATAATTAAATGCAATATGATTGCAACTGTTGGTAAAACATTACAAAACGAATATATATCAGCCCTACAATCAGTGCGCAAAGTTTTCTACAAATTTATTACCATCATTTGTTCGCAAATCCTATTAATTATCACCATCGCATTGCTTTCGTTAGTCTGTTATTTCATTGGAAAAATCAGCTATATTCCGATCGGTATTGCGTTATTCGTTCCTTGCACAATTTATTTATTAGTACGATTTAATTTTTATATTCCTTTAATTCTTTTTGCCAATACCAATATCATTCCTGCATTAACAAAAAGTTATCACCTCACTTTGAATTTTTGGTGGCGTACCTTTTTACTGACTGCGCTCGCCGCGTTAATACATACACCATTTATCATGGCTAGCCATTTAGTTTCACCGGCAATTGGATTTATTTTACAATTTATTGAAACGCTGGTGGTTTTGCCACTGACGCTAAATATTTTATTATTACAGTTTTATGATTTGAGAATACGGCAGAAAGTTTAGAATTGCCCCTCACCCTAACCCTCTCCCTAAAGGGAGAGGGGATAAAAATGTGCCACATTTTATTTAATGTTTGTATTCAAATATATTTACATAAATATTTTTACTCAAATATTTTGAAACAAATATTTGCGCACAAATCGAGGGCATTTAACAAGTAGCCACAAAAATTTGAAGCGAAATATGAAGTTATTTATTGCAGGACCGTAGATTACAGGGACGTAATCTTCGATCGCAGGACGCGGCTTCGTCCAGCAATAAATAACTTCATATTTCGCGTTTCACTGCGGATTAATAGGATGTTAATAGATTCACCCTCATCCACCTTCGGCACCTTCTCCCGCAAGCGGGAGAAGGAAATACTAAATGATTAATGAAGTAGATACTATGCAAAATCCGAATAAAAACTTATTAATTCTTGTTGATGGTTCATCTTATTTATACCGTGCTTTTCATGCTTTACCACCGTTGACAAATTCTCGTGGTGAACCAACGGGTGCTGTTTATGGTGTGATTAATATGATTAAAAAATTAATCACTGATTATCAACCTGAGCATATCGCCATTATATTTGACGCTAAAGGTAAAACATTTAGAGATGAAATTTATCCAGAATATAAATCACATCGACCACCCATGCCTGATGATCTCATTACGCAAATTGAACCATTACACAATATTATTAAAGCGATGGGCTTACCTCTATTAATGATCGAAGGGGTTGAAGCTGATGATGTGATTGGCACGTTAGCAAAACAAGCCACACAAAAAGGGTTGAAAACACTGATTTCTACTGGTGATAAAGATATTGCGCAAATGGTTAATGAAAATATCACTTTAGTAAATACCATGACCAATACCAAATTAGATCCGCAAGGTGTGATCAACAAATTCGGCATACCTGCCAATTTAATTGTTGATTATTTAAGTTTGGTCGGAGACAGTGTAGATAATATTCCTGGTATCCCCGGTGTTGGCCCAAAAACGGCTGTAAAATGGTTACAAGAATATGGTTCTCTCGATGAAATAATTAAACAAGCCGATCAAATTAAAGGAAAAGTCGGTGATAATTTACGTGCACATTTATCACAATTACCTATGGCACGCACTCTATCAACCATCAAAACCGATGTGCCATTAAATATTTATTTCGATCAACTCAAAACAAATTCACCCGAGAAAAATGCATTGCGCGATCTTTTCCAACGTTTAGAATTTAAAACTTGGCTCGCCGAGATATTAAATGAATTACCTGAAGAAACTACAAAAAAAACACAACATTATGACACTATTTTTACAGAGCATGATTTTAATCAATGGTTAAATAAATTAAAACAAGCTGAATTATTTGCATTTGATACTGAAACAACCAGTTTAGATGCTATTTCTGCAGAAATAGTGGGTGTATCTTTTGCTATCGCATCCGATCAAGCCGCTTATATTCCATTAGCGCATGATTATCTCGGCGCACCAGAACAATTATCCCGTGATTGGGTTTTAGCACAATTAAAACCATTATTAGAAAATCCACAACATGCAAAAGTGGGACACAATATTAAATACGATAAATCAGTATTAGCAAATTATCATATTAATTTACAAGGTATACGTTTCGATACCATGTTGGAATCTTATATTTTTGATAGCACTGGCTCGCGTCATGATTTAGACAGCCTAGCGTTAAAATATTTAGGACATAAAACGATTCATTTCGAAGATGTTGCCGGCAAAGGCGCAAAACAATTAACATTTAATCAAGTCACCATTGAACAAGCTTCTCCTTATGCTGCAGAAGATGCAGATATTAGTTTGCAATTACATCATAAAATATGGCCGAAAATTTCAGAAAATCAGGGATTAATGCAAACATTAACCACGATTGAAATTCCATTACTGAGTATTTTATCTGACATGGAAAGACACGGTGTTTTAATTGATGCCACTTTATTGCGATCACAAAGTAAAGAATTTGCAGAAAATATTATTCATCTTGAACAAAAAGCTTATGCCATTGCAGGACAATCATTTAATTTAAGTTCTCCCAAGCAATTACAAGAAATTCTTTATGAAAAATTACAATTACCAATATTAGAAAAAACACCTACGGGACAACCTGCAACAGGAGAATCAGTTTTACAAGATTTAGCGCGGCATTATGAATTGCCTAAAATTATTTTAGAACACCGCAGTATGGCAAAATTAAAATCCACATACACTGACAGTTTACCTGAAAAAATAAATGCTAAAACAGGAAGAGTACACACCTCCTATAATCAAACTGTTGCCTCAACAGGTCGCCTATCTTCTACTGATCCGAATTTACAAAATATTCCTGTTAAAACAGCTGCCGGCAGACGAATTCGTCAAGCATTTATTGCGCCTCCTGGATTTAAAATTATTTCTGCGGATTATTCGCAAATTGAATTACGAATCATGGCACATATGTCACAGGATCCCGGATTATTAAACGCATTTGCACAAGGCTGGGATGTACACGCTGCCACTGCTGCTGAAGTTTTTGGTGTTTCCATCGATCACGTTGCGCCCGAACAACGTCGTCGCGCTAAAGCCATTAATTTCGGATTAATTTATGGTATGTCTTCTTTTGGTCTAGCAAGACAATTAGATATAGAACGACATGTTGCGCAGGAATATATTGATATTTATTTTGCACGATATCCCGGTGTTAAAAAATATATGGAAAATACTCGCCAATTAGCACATCACCAAGGATTTGTGACCACGTTATATGGTCGCCGATTAAATTTACCTGAAATTAATTCACGTAATATACAAAGACAACGTGCTGCAGAACGTGCTGCAATTAACGCACCATTACAAGGCACTGCTGCCGACGTGATAAAAAATGCGATGATAAAAATTGCTGCCTGGTTAGCAGAGCAAACCTGTAATGCGACTATGATTATGCAAGTACACGATGAATTGGTTTTCGAAGTTGCGGAAAATGAAATTGAATTAGCGAGCCGTAAAATTAATGAATTAATGTGTGACATGCCAGAAATATCTGTACCATTTTTGGTGGATATAGGCGTTGGGAATAATTGGGATGAGGCGCATTAGAAAAACTACAACTCAAACATCTGTTGCTCTCGTTTATCTTTTTGATCTTCTATTTTTATTTGTTTATTTGCAGCAATAATAATTTTTTCAATCATTTCGACAGTTCGTGTTGGTGATACATGACCTTTATGTTTTGCGTGATGTTTTTTGAAGATATCTTCCTTAATATAACGACTCAATAGATTAATCACATTTTCAGCATTATTAATATATATCTCGTTGCCAGCCAAAATAGATTTTACATCTCCAGCCGATAATTTCACTTGCTGTAATAATTTATTAAATGCATGCTGTCGTATCACCACTAACAAATTATGAAATGAATCACTATACTCAACTGCAAACAAAAAATCGATCCACGCAAAATTACTCCGTACATCTAATTTCGATTTTCTATCATCGTGCATCATATAATTATAAAGCATGCATAGATCATCTAAATTCTCTATCGCTAAAAATATCGATTTAACTTTATTCAACTCAATTTTTTTCATTTGAGGCAGTGACTCTATCGCAATAATATGTTGATTGAGTTGTTGTACTGCAGATTTATAATCATATTTTACGTTTAACACATCATCAAGAAATTGATCAATTGATTGACTATTTTCAATGGGATGAAGCGCATTCTTTTCTTCTTGTTTTTGCTGAGGAACCATAAATAGTTGAGACTGCAGGTGTGTATTTCTTTTTTCAGTAAATAATTTAATACGTAAACAATCAAAATCACTTTTAGCCATAATTAAATAGTGTTTAGTGATTGGATTTTTTGCACTAACAGGTAATACGCTTTCAGTGATAATTATTTGCTGCCCTATTGATTCTTTTATATATTTTTTTATCGCTGCAAATAAAAGCATTCTTAAACACTGATTTAATTGCGCTACAATACAAAAGCCATCAAACCGTTCATCATTGATTCTGATTTCGAAATATTCAACAAATTCATTCTTTTGTTCTAGTGCATTAAACAACATTTGGTGCATGATTATTGATTTGCCTGAATAATATTCAAACAATTGCAAAATTAATCCAATCAATTTTTGATTTTCTTTTTTCAAAGTAACTTGTTCAAATAATTGGCGCAAACCCTCTAAAGAAATAGTAATTGATGTGTCATCACGAGTGATATATTGCCCTTTGAGAGCGAAATCATGCGTTAAACAGTGCATCATTTGATCAAGATATTGACGCTGTAAATGAACATTCGGCGTGCTTTGCAAAGTGCTGTAATTGACATTATCACTATTGCTGATTTGCGCATTACTGGCTATGACACACGCAATTTTGAGCGAAGAACTCAGTGCATTGACATTATAAGTAAAAACACCGCATAAAGGATTATTTTTATCTTTGATGAAAAAACCGTTTAATAATAAATCTAAAAACATGGTATTAATTCTAATTATCTAAGTCGGAAGAATGAGCGATTGATTGATATAACTCATCAATCACTTATCCTTCCGATGTGGTTCATGTTAATTTTATATTTTTGTTACTCTAGCCACATGTGATGACGCTGCTTGCAAACTCTGCTCTAGATCTGCAATTTTCCCGTCAATTGTTTCAATCGCCGCTGGAACCTCACTAAAATCTCCTTTATCTTTAGATCGGAATATGTCATCTCGGTCCCTATGAATCTCTAATAAATTAATTTGTTCATTTGGCTGAACTTCACTTGACCAATTAATCAATAAATTAGCGGCTTTGAACCTTATTTTGTTGATCAATGATTGGAAATGGTTGGTGTAAGTACTCCCTGTCACTGAAGCAAAAAATGAATACTGATGAACATTGAGACTCGCTACCTGAGGGAGTGAAGTGATATGACGATGTAAATTACACACTTCCTCATAACGAATTTGATATGTAAGTCGATTATTTTGTGCAATTTTGTCAAGGACATCTAACACTGCCTGATGTCTAGATTCAATTAAAGTCTTATTATCAGTATCAACTTTCTTCTGTTGATTTGCAGGATCAAATACATACATTTTCAAATATAATTCAGCAGAATTGTAATTGCGTACTTGATTTAATGCTGCGATTTGATCCGATGATCTAGTAGATGTTTGTGCACTACTATTAAGAGCTGCTTGCGTAAGAGCTTCAAGAGCTTCGTCAACTTTTCTAAACTTTTCAGGTGAAGAAACAGTTACACTAGATGGTGAAGTTGCTGAAGCAGGAGATGGTCCCCAATTAAATAATGAACCGAAAAAGCTGCCACGAGATGAAGCTGCAGGACTTGCTGATGCACTTATCACTGGTGTAGGTACAGTAGAACGATAACCTGAGCCTCCCGATTGCATAGGTGGCGGTGGTGAAGAAAGAGCGGCGCTCTCTGAGTTAGCAGTTAATCTCCCATCTTTTTTCTCTTCATCACTTCCATTGCCGCGAGAACGACTAGCTTGGAGAAGTGGCTTATCGTCTGCACGATCAACGCCATTAGCATGAGGAGTAGCCCCTTGAGCAGCTCCAACTGGCGCGGCCGATTTTTGAGTTTCATGCTCATCTTCACTGCTCTCTGCTCCCTTATCAGTGGGATTGAGAGGATCTAACGTTTGTGTGCCCGAAGCAGCTGGATTTGAAGAGCCTTTTGACTGCGGTTGCGGCGCGGCAGGCGAATGCGTTGTACCAGTTGATGTAGCTCCTTGTGCAGGAAGAGCATCTGGTTTTGCCTGTACCGCAGGTGTTTCTGTGCCTGGAGGTATAGTTGCTATTGCACTAGGTTCTTGCGCAGCAGCTGCTCCGCCCTTCACTTTTGCTTCTGCATCAGGCACTCCTGCTGCTGTTGCAGTGAGTCCTTGCCCAGTAACTGTGCCACCACTCACATCTGTTTTTGACTGTGCTTGAACCGCAGGTGTTTCCGTTGCAGTAGGCGTGGTTGCCGTTGCAGTGGGTTCTTGCGCAGCTGTTGCTCCGCCTTTCACTTTTGCTTCTGTATCAGACGCTCCTGCTGTTGCAGTGAGTCCTTGACCAGTGCCACCACTCACATCTGTTTTTAGCTGTGCTGGCACTATAGGAGTTTCTGTTGCCGGAAGTGTTGTTGCCTTTGCTGTGGGTTCTTGCGCAGCAGCTGTTCCTGCATTCAAATCTAACATGTATTTGGCTTCTGCCTCAGGCACTCTTGTAGCTGGAGGGGTGGTTGCTCTAGGTGTGGTAGTGCGTCCTGCGGGTGGTGCATTAGGAGGCGTAAAAGCGCGTGGCCCTGCTTGTAGAGGGGTATCATTCGGCAACTCACCACTGGCCGGTGGAACTTTATGAGCAGCTTTAAGAGAAACCGTGTCACGTTGTGGACTAGCTGCACCACCAGAAGTAGAAGCAGCCGGAGGGGCGGACACTGTTTGTCCTTTTTTATCATCACTAACTGCAGGTGAAGTAGACTGTGGGGCTACAGTTGGAGATGCTGCTGTCACTGGTTGTCCAGCTATACTTTTAGCCGCCTCTTCTTTTAACAAGTCTTTGAAAAGATTTTTTCCAGAAGCAGAGGGTGTACTAGGCCCCGTTGACGGTTGTCTTTCTGCAATTTGTTGTTTTTTCGTTTCCTCTTCTTTTCTTTCTGCTTCAGCTTTCTTCTTCTTATCAGCTGCTTCTTTAGCTAGTAGAAGAGACTTTTTCATAGAATCAGTGGTTTTTATACTAACGCTTTTGCCAGATGTGGTAGGAACAGCGACGGGTGAAGCTGGTTGCTCTTTATTTTCACCTCGTGCAGGTGGTCTCAACTGTACCGCGGATATGAAATCTGGTTTTGCCGAGGCAGATGGAGCTGGCGGTTGTTGTACAGTTTGACTACTCGACGCAGCAGGTTCTATCCGCTTTATCTTTGGCTCTTCCCCTTCGCCTAGACCTACGACTGTCTTTTTGTTGTCTAGTGAACTTAAATTGGCAATTTGTTCTGGCGTCAAATTAGCTAACGGTGATTCTTTATGCGTGATACTGCCAAAAAGATTTCTTCTCTTCACACGATCGACTTCTTTAATTTCCTCAAGCTGCTGTTCTTCTGCAGATGCTACTGGCGGTATTATGCCAGCAGGTAAAGATGGTTTTGCAGTGTCATTAAGAACTTGTTTATCTTCATCTTTCGCAGGTGATGATCCTTTATCCGAATCTTTTCGGCCTTTAACTGGAGGAGAAGGTGGTCGTCTATTAGGTGGTGTTTTAGCTGCCCGGCCATTATCTGGAGCTGCTGTTGAAGCATCCACATTAACTTGCCTACTACCTTCTGTAGGTGAATCGTTTCGTTTTCCCTCTTCTACTGCATGGCCAGATGTCTTTTCAGGTTGTGAGGGCGCTGGTGACACTGAGGAAGGCGGCGTTATAGAGGCATGTTCAGCCAACGGTTCAGCGCTAGTAATCACTCGATCGACAGGTGCAGCAGCCGTCCTTAAAACAGGGGGTGGAGATTTAGGTGGTGATCTACGTGGTAAAGTTGTTGGAGTAGTATCGGTCTGCGGTGCACTCGGAGATGATGGATATTCTGTAGCCCCACTACCATTTGAACTGTTAAATAAACTTTTTACTGCGTCTGCCCCGGGTACAGAATCCAATAAAGAACCAAAAAGTGATTTTTTGCTACCATCTTTTGCCGGAGAAGCCGCTGGAGGTGTTAAATCAGCAGCTTGGCGAGAAACTGACGATGTTGTTGTTCTTGGTGGCGTTTGAGCTGGCGGTAGATCCTTAAATAAATCATAAGGCTCATTCTTTTTTCCAGATCCAGATGAAGATGCAGCACTCACGTTCTCAATTACGTTAGCCGGAGTTAAATCTAAACCACGACACTCGCTTTCTAATGTATCACCATCAAGATATTTATAAGAAAATCTTCGTAAACCCACTTTCTCAAAATCTTTCTGATTAAATTCAAAACCTCTTAATTTATGACGAAAATTTAAAAAATTAATATCATCTTTTGATCGATAAGGTAGAATATTTGTTGAATTTCCATTATCACTATTTGAGCTTGAAGGATCGCTTTTTTGCAATAATTTTCCTAATGCCTCTCTATATATATTTAAAATCATGTTGCCTAATTTATGATCTTTTTGTAGACCGCCAAATCGAGGACTTAAAATTAAATAATACGTATGTTTAGCAAGAGAAAAACTTCCTCCTCCCACTTCAGCCTGATGAAGATGCATTAATCCTGCTTGCACTAATTCTTTTAATATGGATTGAACTTCTTCTGGATCTTTGGATTTAAGATGTAAAATCAGTAAAATAACTTTAATTCTTTGGCTAGTACTGTCATCTCTTTTAGTAACAAACTGTTCTAATCCTGCTCTTAAAATTGTTACTGTTTGTTTACCTTCATCAAATTTAATATATTCTTCTTTGAATTGATAATTATTCATCAAATCAAGTTTTAATTCATTAAATAATTCTAGCAATTTCGCTTTGCGTGCTTTTTCATCACCTTTAAAATCTTTAACATCGGCAACAGATAATTGAATATTTAAAAATGAATTGTCGTTATTATTTAGATCTAATTCACATACTTTATTTTTAGTCGGATCATTATCATCCGTAAAAATAAATTCGCCACTTTCGATCAATTTTAAAAATATCATCATCGTCTCCTTATGTAATATATAAATATGAATTGATTATTTGTAGTTGCTGCGATTGAGCCCAACACTATAACATAGGACTTCTGTTTGCAAAAGGCAGGCTAAATGGTATAGCTAAGAAAAGATTAAACGTGTGAGAACTTCGATTAAACGCTCATTTTCCTTTTTTTCTTTGATTGCGTTGCAGCTTTACTGCTTGGTAAACGCCATATAAACTCACTAATAACCAACTGATTTCCATCCACCACGAGGCTGGGTTCCATTTATAGATCAGTGAATAAATAATTAATATCGATCCTAAAGCATTTGACGCGGGATAAGACAACCCGATGGGATTCATTTTGCGAATGCTAATAAGGAGATATGCCAATAAGGTTATTAATACGCCGATTAAGCCAACATAATCATGAAATGTATATGCCATATATTTTATTATTCCCGAATAATTTTTTAATTACTATGATGATTACCTATTTGATTTAAGCGAAAGCTATTTTTACATGCGGAAATTTTTTTATCAGCAATTAAATACATGTAATAATTACAATTCCTCTTTTCTTCTGGTCAAAACTTCATGACCATTTTCGGTAACCAAAATGGTATGTTCCCATTGTGCTGATAAGCTATGATCTTTGGTTACAACAGTCCAATTATCACCTAATAATTTGACGTGACGTTTTCCCGCATTAATCATTGGTTCTATCGTAAAAGTCATGCCTGGTACTAAAATATCGCCAGTACCTGGTAAACCATAATGTAATACTTGCGGATCTTCATGAAATTCTTTGCCGATGCCATGACCACAATATTCTCGCACCACTGAAAATTTATTTTTTTCTGCATAACGCTGAATGGATGAACCAATATCACCCAAATAAACATTGGGTTTTACTATGGATATCCCTAAATCCATACATTCTTTCGTGATTCGGATTAAACGATCGGCCAATACTGAAATTTTACCCACAGTGAACATCTTACTGGTATCACCATGATATCCGTCTTTAATGACAGTCACGTCCACATTGACAATATCGCCTTCTTTTAATGCTCTATCATTAGGAATGCCGTGACACACTTGATGATTTACCGAGGTACATATCGATTTAGGATACCCTTTGTAATTTAATGGCGCAGGTATCGCTTTTTGCACATTCACAATATAGTCGTGACAGATACGATCAAGTTCATTAGTGGTTATACCCGGTTTAACATAGGGCTCAAGCATTTCAAGGACTTCTGCAGCTAATCGCCCAGCAATTCGCATTTTTTCAATATCTTCGGCATTTTTAATCGTGATAGTCATAACATAACCCGTTGTCGTAGCAAGCCTTATATGTTATAAAGCTCTGCTAATTTAAGCAAATGAAAATCAATCAATCCACACACTTATCGGCACATATTGCTGGGTGTTTGATGAATAATCAAATTGCAGTATGGAATAAGTGGCGGTTTAACCCCTAGGAGAAAAGTAATGACAGTTAGTATGAGAGACATGTTAGAAGCCGGTGTACACTTTGGACACCAAACCCGCTTTTGGAACCCTAAAATGGGCGCTTACATATTCGGGTCACGCAATAAAATCCACATTATTAATTTAGAAAAAACCCTGCCTTTATTCGAAGATGCAATCAATTTCATTGGTGGCATGGCATCTAAACGCAGCAAAGTGCTATTTGTTGGCACAAAACGTGCAGCACAAGACATTATTAAAGAACAAGCCATCCGTTGCGGCATGCCTTATGTCAATCACCGTTGGTTAGGCGGAATGCTCACCAACTACCGTACCGTGCGTCAATCCATTAAACGCCTTAAAGAATTAGAAACCATGTCACAAGACGGCACATTTAACCGTCTCATTAAAAAAGAAGCCTTGGATCTCAGCAGAGAATTGGCGAAATTAGAACGTAGCTTAGGCGGTATTAAAGATATGGGCAGCTTACCTGACGCGTTATTTGTTATCGATGTTGGCCATGAAAAAATTGCTATCGCTGAAGCTAAACGCTTAGGCATTCCAGTTATTGGTGTAGTTGATACAAATCACAGTCCCGACAATATCGATTACATGATACCGGGTAATGATGACTCCAGCCGCGCTATTTCGTTATATACCACTACAGTGGCTGATGCCATTCTTGCAGGTCGTGGCACTATTACTACCCACAAAGGCAGTGCCAGTGATGACTTCATCGCTGTTGAAGCCGTTGAAAAACATGTTGATTTAGATATAGAGGAATAATTATGACCATTAGTGCAGATTTAGTTAAAGAATTACGTGCCATTACCGATGCACCGATGATGGAATGTAAAAAAGCGTTGGAAAAAACCGGCGGTAATATTAAAGATGCTGTTGAAGAATTACGTAAATCAGGCGCAGCAAAAGCGGATAAAAAAGCAGGCCGTACTGCGGCAGAAGGCACCATCATAGTCTTGACCGGCAACAATAATCATGACGCAGTGATGTTAGAAATCAATTGTGAAACCGATTTCGTGGGACGTGATTCTAATTTCTTAGAGTTCTCGAAAAATGCAGCAAATGCCGCTTTAACACATAAAGTGACCGACGTTACAAAATTGTCACAATTACCTATTACCCATAATGAAAAAACGACTATTGAAGAAACCCGTCAAAGTTTAATTGCAAAAATTGGCGAAAATATTCAAATCCGTCGCGCAGCAGGAATACATACGAATAATCCCGTTTATCAGTATGTTCACGGCAACCGAATCGGTGTGTTAGTGCAATTAGAAGGTGGCAATGCGGATTTAGGTAAAGATATCGCGATGCATATCGCTGCTAGCCGTCCGTTGGTTATTGCACCTGAAAATGTGCCACAACAATTGGTCGAGAAAGAAAAAGAAATTTTTATGGCGCAAGCGGCAAACAGTGGCAAACCTGCAGATATCATTGAGAAAATGGTGACGGGACGCATTAAAAAATTCTTGGATGAAGTGAGCTTATTAGGCCAACCATTTGTGAAAAATCCTGATCAAACTGTCGCACAAGTATTAAAAGCAGCTAATGCGAAAGTAATCCATTTTGAACGTTTCGAAGTCGGTGAAGGCATCGAGAAAAAAGTGGAGAATTTTGCAGAAGAAGTTATGGCACAAGTGCGAGGCAGTTAATTATGGAAGCCGAGAAGCGGCACCCTATTTATAATCGAATCTTATTAAAAATCAGCGGAGAAGCATTACAAGGTTCAACCAGTTTTGGCATCGATCCCCAAGTGCTGCTTCGCTTAGCGCAAGACATCGTTGATTTAATCCAAATGCAAGTGCAAGTTGGCGTTGTTATTGGTGGTGGTAATTTGTTTCGTGGCGCTAAGTTATCCGCTGCAGGCATTGGCCGCATCACCGGTGATCAAATGGGTATGTTAGCCACCATTATGAACGCGCTGGCTTTACGCGATACCTTAGAAAGAATCAATCAAGAAACCCGCATTATGTCTGCCATTTCGATGAGCGGTATTGTGGATTATTACGATCGTCGCAAAGCGATCCATCATTTAAAATCAGGCCGCGTGGTTTTATTTACTGCTGGCACGGGTAATCCATTAGTCACTACGGATTCTGCAGCCAGTTTGCGCAGTATTGAAGTTGAAGCCGATATTTTATTGAAAGCAACCAATGTCGATGGTGTTTATACTGCAGATCCTGCCAAAAATCCCAATGCTACTCTTTATAAACATTTAACTTATGATGAAGCCTTACAAAAAGAATTAGGTGTAATGGATTTAACAGCATTTTGTCAGTGCCGCGACCATCATATGCCTATTCGTGTGTTTAATATTAATAAACCTCATATTTTACGAGGCATCGTGTTAGGTGAAGACGAAGGTACGCTAGTTGATAGGAAAAAATAACCTGTTTTTTTCCTTCTCCCGCTTGCGGGAGAAGGAGTAGCAATTTTTAATTTAAGGAGATATTCAAATGACTTCTCAAATTCACAAAGATGCTGAAGTTAAAATGAAAAAAAGCGTCGATTCATTACACAATGAACTTGCGAAAATACGTACAGGACGCGCTCATATCAGTTTATTAGAACATATCAAAGTGCCCTATTACGGCACCGATACACCTCTGTCACAAGTTTCCAGTGTTGTTATTGCCGATGCGCGTACATTTAACGTAACGCCGTTTGAAAAAAGTATCTTGCCTGCTGTTGAAAAAGCGATCCGCTCTTCTGAATTAGGATTAAATCCAGTGACCACAGGTAATTCCTTACGCATCCCCCTCCCCCCTTTAACACAAGAACGCCGTACAGAATTAACCAAAATATTACGTGGGGAAGTAGAAAATGCGCGTGTTGCCATTCGCAATATTCGTCGTGATGCAAATACCCATTTAAAAGATCAATTAAAAAAGAAAATGATCAGCGAAGATGAAGAAAAATCTGCACAAGATCAAATTCAAAAATTAACTGATAAATTTATTGCTGAAGTAGATAAAATTTTAGCGGGCAAAGAACAAGAATTGATGCAAATATAAATCAAATTGTAGGTTGGACTGAGCGCAAATTGAGAAATAATTTTATTTCTCAAATCAATATTTAAATTTTTGCGCGATGTCCAACATATGTTTGTTGGACATCACCTTGGTTTTTAAAATATTCCCTGCTAATTCCTGATTTATTTGTATTAAAAAATTATCTTCCTTGTTCAGTTCAACCTACAACTGTTCAGTCCGACACAATAAATCAAAGCTAATGACTCTCATCAATTTTACAAAAATGTATGAATCATTTAGAATGCTGCCTTGCCACAATACCTTTCAATTTAGCTATTTTCACAGGAAAAATCACTATGCCAATATTAAATAAAAAAAATCTGTTGATAGGCTCTCTTATTTTTCTCACTATAAATACTGCAAATGCAACTTCGTTAACCAATCACTTAACCAACAGCGCACAAACACAATACAGCGCATGGAAAACTAATTTTATTAATACTTGGCAAGGTGCTGATGGAAAAACCAGTGCGCGTGTTTTATTTAATAATTCCTCTTATTTACCAACCGTTTCAGAAGGCATTGGATATGGCATGTTGTTGGCCGTTGCGGCAAAAGATCAAGCGACTTTTGATGCGCTTTGGCACTATGAAATAGGTGAACGAAATAACAATGGATTAATGATGTGGTACGTCGATAAAAATGGTCAGCCTATGGATAATGGCGCTGATACTGGTGGTGCTACTGATGCGGATCAAGATATGGCATACGCTTTAATTCTCGCCGATAAACAATGGGGCACATCACCTAATTATGGTTATGTTTATAAAACAGAAGCGACCGCACAAATTCAACGTATTTGGAATTATGAAGTAGATGCTAATGATAGTGGTGGCAATAACACATCTTATCCTTGGTCCGGTGCAATGATTATGCCAGGTGATTCTTGGGGCCCTGCTGGTGCTTATACTGTTTTCTCAAGTTATATTGCGCCTGAAGAATATTTAGCGTTTGATAATTATTCTTCTGCTGGACAAAATTGGGATCAAGTGCGCACCAATGCCTTATCTGTTTTAGAAGGATTACAAAATTCAGCCAATGGATTATTACCTGATAATGGCAGCGATGGTTCTAAAACATCTGCATATAATAATTACACTTATGATGCTACACGTGTGCCATGGCGATTAGGATTATATTTAATGAATGGTAATAAAGACGGATATCAAACCGTATTAAATAATCTAATGACTTTTTTAGATAATCAATTTACTACCAATAATGGTTTAGCTTCAGGTGGATATAATTATCAAAATGGCACTGTGATTGGTAGTAGTAATGGCGGTGATGTGGAATTTACCGGGCCTGCAATGGTTGGTGAATTTGCATTAAATGGTTCCTCAAAAACATATAATGGTTATTACAATTTAGTCAGCAATTATCAAATACAACCTTTAGATCCTACATCCGGTGCTTATTTTAATGGTTCATTAGATGTACTGATGTTATTTACGCAAGCGGGCGCACTTAATTATTAAAATGAAGCGACTATCGTAGGGTGGATATAGCGCTAATCCACCCTACGTTTACTACAATAATTCTCCAGATATAAACATTTATTTAAATTATGTTTTCGCTACGGGAGAATAACTCGCAGTAGTATCATTATTTACACTCTCATCACTTCGTAGTCGTTGAAACTGAGGAAAATAACTTGTGATTTCAACATCAGGAAAAAACTGACCTGCCATTTGGACGCGTTCTCGACTAATTCTGCGAACGTTTGAAATCGCGTCTACTGCACCAGCTCCAATTAATAAAGCTAAAAGTCCATTAACACCTGCAATAATTAAATCATTACGGCGCATTTGCCCTTCATCTTTAATTGCTGAATAAAGCCAATAGATTGCTATTAATAAAGCTAATGTCGCCGCAATAGTAGAAATGGCTGCCCACGCTTTACTGTTCATGCAATTTCTTGCCTCAAGAACATGGCGGTCAATCAGCGTTTGTTGCGCGTCTAGGATTAAATCGCTAATTTCTTTATTTCTTTGCTGACTACGTATTGGTGTAATTTCAGTTGCATCATCACAATTTACAGATAAATTATTACAATCTTTGATACATTTCACCAAATCAGATGCAATTTGTTTTTCTGCATCTTCGGTTAATATACTCTGTTTTAGTTGATTATTTATATCTCCTAATCGTTTTTTTAAATCGTCAATCGTTTGAGTCTGACTGCGCATATACTACTCCCCTTATATTTAATTTAAATAACATGACAAATTATTACTGGTATCAATAACCATCAAATATTAACGTAAAAAAATTAAGTCAATATGAATATTTATGCAATTGTAGAGTGGATTATTATTGTATACAGAGTTCAACTCTTTGCTGCGACATAGCAGAAGAAAATAATTCTAAAGATAATAATGCAAAACTATACTATATTGTTAATAACAGAAATAAATTATTCACAGACAATAATGATTAAAACACAATGAAATTGGAATGTTTATAGTTATGCGTGCAACTCAACTTTCTGCTGAACCCTATAGCTCTCTTAAACAAGATGAATTTAAGAAATCATATGCTTCATTATTAGCAATGAGTGAATAAGCACATCAATTATATTGTATACATCCATTAGGCGGCCAGATTGAGTGCTATAAAAAATTTGCCGAATTAATCAGCCAAGAATTTGCTGTGTATGGAATACAAGCACGAGGTTTATTTGATGAAAAGGAGCCATTAATTGATATTTCCACTATGGCCAAAGAATATAATCAACTGATCACCGAATTAAATCTGCAAGGACCTTATTATATTTTAGGATGGTCCATGGAGGATATATCGCTTTTGAAATGGCTCAGCAAACAGCATCAATTAATTATTGTGGATACACCAGCAACAACTGAAAAAACTATTTTTGAGTTTGTATTTTTGCCTTTTATAAGTCAAATGTCTAAATCATTGTTTAAATTTACAAATCCAGCGTTGATTGGCCAGAACCATTTTGAACACTTTACGCATTTATTACAAAAACATAATTTTTTTACGACATTTTTGTTAAAAATCTATTTTAAAATTAAATATCACAATAAAATAATTAACTTAAAAGAACTGCCTCAATATTTTCAATTAATGAAGCAGGATTTCATTACCAGAGGTCCTTCATTTTTACCATTAGACGATATTCTGCAGCATCTCAAAAATAAAAATTTATTAGTACCCGAATTTGATGATACGATTTTAAAAAGATTTTATGAAGTGTTGCGCGCAAATGTCTACGCAATATGTAATTACACACTCAAACATTACGATGAAAACATTACGTTTTTTAGATCTAAAACCAAATTTAAAAACCTGCCTAATCATAGTTTAGGTTGGCAACAATACTGTTCTAATATAAATATTATCAACATTCCTTGCGATCATTTTTCAATATTTAATAATGACATCGCGTTACAAACTTTAAAAACTTCTTTACAGGAAATAATTGGTAATACGGATAAATAAGCAGATAAAAGGAAAATCATTACATGTCATCCATACAGCTTAATATAGAAATTCTCATGCGGTTTGAAATTTTTCAATTTTTGGAAGACGATGCGCTCGAAAAACTGTTAAATGAAATGACTTTAAAAACATATGAGCCAAATGAAATAATTTTTAAAGAAGGCGATTATATTGATTCAATTTATTTTATTATTGAGGGAAATTGTGCCATTTTTAGGTATGATAATGAAGGTAAAGAAATAGATCTGGTAACGCTAACCGCGGGAAATTATATCGGTGAAGTAGGTATTTTAACAGGGGCTTATCGAAATGCAGCGACTAAGGCTTTGACTCCCAGCAAATTACTACAATGTCCCAAAATTTCATTTCTGAGATTAATGGAACAACATCATTCAATCATGCAAATTTTGTTAAAAAATTTAAGTAATCGTCTTATTTCTGTATTGCAATTGGTGACAGGCAAAGAAAAAAATATTATTGTGTTATTAAATTGCGCACATGATCGACAAGATCAAATTGAACATTTTTTACATTATTTTAAACAAATTTCACCAAAACCTCTCGCAATTATTGATGGCAACCAGAGTGAATTAAGTCAAACTGACAATAGCATTAAAAATCATTATATTTTATTGAAAACTTATCAAACAAATGGTGAAAACATCGAAAAAAGCGCTGATTATGTAGTCAATTTTAAAAACATTAACAGTCAATCTAACAACCATTTTTCATTACCGCACAATGCCACACCTTGGCTAATTGAACATATTGTGAGACGTATCACACATAAGACAATAGGAATAGCGCTTTGTAGTGGTGGCGCACCTGGCGTTGCTCATATTGGTGTACTCAATATATTAAAAAAAGAAAATATCCCTGTTGATTACATTGTCGGTACCAGTATTGGATCAATTTGTGGCGCATGTTATGCATTTAATTATCCACTTGAATCGATTATCAAATTATTACAGGAAGAAAATAATATGCCGTGGATATCAAAATTAATGCAAAATCTTTCCTTTGATTTCACTGGCTTTACCACTGGAAAACATTATGAAAAATTATTAAAAAATATATTTGCTGATAAAACAATTGAACAATCCCTTATTCCATTTGCAGCCGTAGCGAGCGATTTATTGCAAAGTAATACCGTTATCATTAAGCAAGGTAGCGTTGTGCATGCATTACGCGCATCATGCTCAGTACCATTATTATTCAAGCCAGTAAAACATGAAGATCTCTTGTTAATCGATGGTGTTGCAACTGCACCATTGCCCATACAAGTACTGGAAGATGAAAATATTGATATCAAAATCGCCGTTCCTATTACTCAGCTCGATTTACAAACCTCAATCAGTAAAAGTTCTAAACTTTTTACAATTTATCTCAGGACTCGCTCAATGATGGCAGACCAAATCGTTAAGGAAAGTGCCAGCAAAGCGGATGTTATCATTGCACCAAAAGTAGAAGGCATTCGCTTATTTGATTGGAAAATGATAGATACTGTTATTCAAGCCGGCGAAGAAGCAGCCAAACGCAGTATGCCGTTGATTCGCTATTTATTGGAGAAAGTCATTGCGAGATAAGACTGTTAAAAACCATAAATGTTTAATATTATCTTAATTTTTGACTGTTAAACTATCTGAAAAATGGTTATTGAGCAGTAAACTATGCAGAATCCTACTATAACAAAACATAATATAAATAAATTAGCAATTGATAAAAGGTTAACACCACTTAATTCGATCGATGATAAAAGACAATTATTTGGAATTACGCTTGCTGAAATGCGTGCTTTGATGGCCTTAAAAAAGCAATCACGTGCAAAAAAGAACAAAGAATTTAATTGTTTTGTAACAGATCATCAGCGACTTTCCCAATTACTTGATACCTTGAAAACAAACCTCGCTGAATTACCCGATGGAACACGCTTTCAAATAGCAATTTGCTCTGAACTTGATACGATGGGACGCAGTACAACAAACATCGGTGTAGAACATTGGTTTATGATGGATTGCACCATAAAAAATAATACCCTGCATACTTTGACTATCGATGCTGCCAATATGGAAGGCAAATTAATGCCTGCGCTTCATTTATTAACAGCAAAATTTCCTGCTGGTAAACATTATTATTTTAAGGGGAAAATGCAACACTCTTCGGAAGATTGTCAAACATTTACTCACGAACACATTAGTCTATTATCTAAAATTAATTCCAATGTATTATTTAAAACACTTGAGATGCATACACACAACACTGAAAATTCATTAAAGTATTTTACATTAAAGGATATTGATAGTGGTGATTTGAATCTCTTAGTACCATTACTACGCAGCATGCAATCCGTGAGCAGCATTGAACATTTAACGGATAAAACAAAAAATCAGAAAGTCTCTGAGAAAGGAATTACCTTGCATGAATGGCTTGATTTTCACAAACAGTTACAAAGTAAAAGTAACAAAACAAAAATGCAAAATTTATCTATCTTAGACAAAGATCGTAAATACAGTAATCACTTAAAAGATTTTCAAAAAAATGCATCACAGATAACTAAAAATTATTACCACCGAAATGGCTTAGGATATATATCCATTACAGCAAAAATTAGTGCTCATTTACAAAAATTAGATAAACTACAAATGAAAGACTTAATAAAAGATCTCATTACCTGCTTAGATAATTCTCCTAAATTTAGAGACAATTATTTCTTTGGTCAGTTATTTCCAATAAAAGCCGCACATTATGAGAGAACCTTGATAAGCAAAACTATGTTAGAAAATCTATTTATAAAATATGATAAAAATGAACTGACTTTAGATAATGCCAAAGATCACTTTACAGGAATTATAGAAAATTATGCAGATTATTTGATTCAATGTGATTCTCATCGTAATTTACAGCAGCTAAAAACATTTTTTGCTCAATTTGTTAATAACAGCGCTAATGAAAAAAAATTAAAATCAATTCATTCACAAGCTGCATAGTATAATACTCGCTGTTTAAATAAATTTATTTCTGATCGATTAATAAATGTTGAAAATAAGATTAATGATTATTAACCTTGTGTTCTTTCCATGCATATTTCACAAGAATCATATAAATAATGAACAATAGTATAAATAAATCAAAGCGAACGCCTTCGACTATACCTATACGTTCCATGAAAATCCCAAAAGAACCTAAAACAAATGCCATGCCTGACATTATTAATGTTGTCTGACGTGCAGTTAAACCGCGATATAATAATAAATGATGCAAATGACTACGATCGGGTGCGAAAGGTGATCGTAATTTACTCAAGCGATAAATCATTACTGACCACATGTCCCACAATGGAATTGCTAAAATCCATAACATTGTTACAGGTTGAGCTGCATCAACTGCTTGTTGAGATAATCGCACTGCAAACCACACCAAAATAAAACCCAGCACCATACTGCCAGCGTCACCCATAAAAATAGTGGAATGAGCTGCACGTTTTTGGAATGGAAAATTAAAAATTAAAAATGCCATTAATACACTGATGACTAATAATATAATATGCGCGTCAATAATTAATTTTGCATGCAATGCTAAATAACATAGCAAAATACATTCAACGAATGCTAAGCTACTGGCTAAACCATCAACGCCATCCGTCATATTCACGGCATTTATAACACCAACTATTGCGATAACAGTAAATGGTAAGCCCCAATTACCTAATTCAATATTACCTAAATAAAATAAATTACCTAGATGATCAACTATCACACCACCCCACGCGGTCATTAATAATGCAGCTAATATTTGTAATAAAAATCGTGCACGGGGTGATAATTCGTGAAAATCATCTAATAAACCCGTAGTCATTAATAATCCGGTTGCAGCGATGAAACTGCGAAATTCACTGAGGGATAGTTGTAATGTTAATAAGGAAAAAAATAAGCCGATAAACATGGCCAAGCCACCAATGAGTGGAATTTGCCCTTGATGTTTTTTGCGCCCACCTGGGGTATCGACTAAATTTACACGTAATGCGAGAGGTTTAAGCATTAATATGCTTAAAATTGTGACTGCGAATGCAACAACGAGAGAAAATAAATTGATCAAAAGACCTCACCTAAAATTTTTGAAACCTGTACTTTAAGAACTGCATTTCCTCTTCACACAACAAAAAAATATTTAATGCGATTTTTTTCCTTCTCCCATTTGTGGGAGAAGGTGCCGAAGGCGGATGAGGGTAATCTAATTAATATTGCAAAACTTTTTAAACCACCCTCATCCGTCACTGCGTGACACCTTCTCCCGCGAGCGGGAGAAGGAAAAACAATACAATGGCTCGGACAAAAACGCAACGACGTGTCCGGGCTAAGAAAACAAACTAACTCAAAATAATATGATCTTTATTTTCATCAACCACTTTCTGACTAATGCCTTTTATTTTTGTTAAATCATCAGCTGATTTAAAAGGACCATTTTGTGTCCGGTAAGCAATAATAGCTGCAGCTCTCTTAGGACCAATTCCCTTTAATGCATTTTGTAATGATTGTGCATCAGCGGTATTAATATTCACTGTTTGTAATTTTTTAGTTGCGCTTGAGTCTTGATCACTCACTAAATTATTATTGCTATTAGCATTGGTATTATTTGCTGGGACTGTTGCAGTGGAATTATCTGGCGCAGATGTTGCAGGTGCGTTAGTGGTATCGGCGAAAACGGTTGCTGAAGCTAAAGAAAATGTTAATAAAGTTGCCATTAATAAACGAGTCATTGACATAATTATTATCTCCCTGGTTAAAAAAATGTAAACGCAAAAATTTTATTTTTGCTCTTATTTACTTGCGTAAACCGTGGAAATAGTACCCGAGATACAGTGTCTTGTCTAATGCCTAATTTGCTAATTTATATGTATTAAAAATCATACAAAATGGTGCCTGGGTGTAACTATATGATGGTTTTGTTTAAATATCTATTAATTTATCTTGTCACAAATCAATTTTATAACCGATAGTGAAACCCGGGTTCCGCCAGTGAGTTGAAATTTTATTTAGCGTAATATATTTATCAATATAAATAATAATTTATTTATTTGGCTGCACCCAGGCTACATTTAAGTTAATCACCTTCAGTACCATGTATCGGTTTCATTGACGTCCAATTTTTACAACTAGGACATAACCACATTAATGTTTTGCCTTTAAAGCCACAATGTTTACAACGATATACCGGTTTATTTCGTAATAAATCAGTGGTTAAATCTTGCAGAATAAGCAAATTATCTTTTGCTGTAGCTTGTGCATGACGTAATTGTAAATCAATTAAATATTGTAAGCCTCGTAATGAAGGACGTTGTCTTAATTGTGCAGTGATAAATGCAGTGGCAGCATCTTCCCCTTGAGATTTTAATAAGCGATCCGCTAAAGTGAGAACTACAGATATTCGTGGATATAATGTTAATGTTTCTAATAAATAAGACAGCAAACCTGATTCATCATTTAATTGTTCATAACAAAAAACGATCGAATTTAATGCTTCACCAAAATATTCGGGATCTTGTAAACGAATTAATTGATAATAATGCAATGCCGCCTTATATTGACCAGAAGTCCGCTCAATATCACCCAATAAAAAATTAGCGCGCACACATTTTGCATCTTCTTTTATCGCTAATTTTAATTCACTACGCGCATCATTCAACCGTGATTCGCGCATGGCAATCATTGCTAATTCACAATGATAATGTGCCACCAAATTATTCATCGGATTCTGATTTAAAATAGTTAAGCGGTGTGCAGTTTCTATCGCTTTATCCCAATTTTTTTGTTGTTGATAAATATCGAGTAATAATTGCAAAGCTGGCGTCGCATATTCTTCTGCAGCAGCAACTTCATCAAATAAACGCTCTGCACGATCTAATACGCCCGCACGCAAATAATCTTGACCTAATGCCAATAAAGCTTGTAACCGTTCATTTTTTGTTAATTGCGGCCTGGCAATTAAATTTTGATGAATGCGAATCGCTCTACCGACTTCACCGCGACGGCGAAATAAATTACCAAGTGCAAGATGAGTTTCGATGGTATCACTGTCAACTTCCACTAAACGTGTAAAAACATCTACTGCTTTATCGGGTTGTTCATTTAGTAAATAATTTAAACCAGCAAAATAATCGCGCGTTAATTGCCCACCTTGTTTGTTATTAGAAGATAGCGCGCTTTTTTTTCCAGCAAACCAACCATAAGTAGCCGCTACAGGTAATAACAGTAGCAACCCATCGAACAACATATTAATGCGCCTCGTTTAATGGACTAATTCGTAAATTAGCTAATTCTTTTTCTACATTTTTGATACGATGTGACAAGATTAAATTTTGTTTTTTCACGCGAAGCCAAAGTGGAATACTGACTAAAATTCCCATTAATGCGCCAATACCAAATATTAAAACTAGCAACAAAGATAAGGGAAATTTACTACTGCCTAAATAATAATTAACAATTACCGGTTCAGCATTTAAAGAAGCAAATGTAATACCCATAATTAAGATAATCAGTATAATTATTGCAGAAATAATACGCATGAATTGCTCCTGATTAAATTTGAATTTAAAAAATAAAGATTATCAAGATAATTTATAGAAAAGTAATATAAACAAAAAAGAGTGAGCGATATGTTTATATATCACTCACCCTCATTTAAACATTCAACTATCACAATAAGAAATTATTCTTTATTTAAATGCTCTTTTAATAAATCACCTAAAGAGGTTGTTGCACCGGCATCCGCTTGACGGCTATAACCTTGTAATGCCGCAGCTTCTTCTTGTGCATCTTTCGCTTTAATAGACAAATTAACAACACGTGTTTTTCTATCAACATTTAACACTTTGGCTTCAACTTCATCACCAACTGTTAATACTGTGCGTGCGTCATCAACGCGTTCTTTAGAGATTTCAGAAACTTTAATGCTACCTTCGACGCCGTTACCTAAATCAACCGTTGCGCCTTTTTGATTAACATCAGTCACTTTACCAGTAACAACCTGACCTTTAGGATATTGTGCTGTCACATCACCGGTAGGATCTGATTCTAACTGTTTAATACCTAATGAAATACGTTCACGTTCAGGATCTACTGATAATACCAATGCAGTAACTTCATCGCCTTTCTTATAATTACGTACCGCTTCTTCACCTGGTACTGTCCAAGAAATATCAGATAGATGTACTAAACCATCAATGCCACCATCTAAACCAATAAAGATACCAAAATCAGTAATGGATTTTATTTTACCCGTTACTTTATCGCCTTTATTGTGAGTTTGTGCAAACGCTTCCCATGGATTGCTTTGACATTGTTTAATACCGAGAGAAATACGACGTCTTTCTTCGTCTACATCCAGCACCATCACTTCAACTTCATCACCCACTTGTACCACTTTAGCTGGGTTAATATTTTTATTGGTCCAATCCATTTCAGAAACGTGAACTAAACCTTCAACGCCTGTTTCAATTTCAACGAAACAACCATAATCAGTAATATTGGTGACTTTACCAAATAATCTGGCATTTTTAGGATATCTACGTGCTAAATCTGCCCATGGATCTTCACCGAGTTGTTTTAAGCCTAATGATACACGGCCGCGATCACGATCAAATTTTAAGACCTTAACGCGAATTTCATCACCTACAGCAACGACTTCGGAAGGATGTTTAACACGTTTCCAAGCCATATCGGTAATATGTAACAAGCCATCAACACCGCCTAAGTCGACAAATGCGCCGTAATCGGTGAGGTTTTTAACTACACCTTTAACTTCTTGACCTTCCTCTAAGTTAGATAATAATGCGCTACGTTCCGCTGTGCCTTCGGTGGTACCCATTGCAGAGCGCCGTGAAACAACCACATTATTTCTCTTCTGATCTAATTTGATCACTTTAAATTCTAAAGTTTTACCTTCAATAAAACTGGTATCGCGAATTGGGCGAACATCGACTAGTGATCCTGGTAAAAATGCGCGAATTGCACCAATTTCAACGGTAAATCCACCTTTAACTTTGCCATTCACTAAACCTGTTACTGTAGCGCCTGATTCGAATGCTGTTTTTAAATGTATCCATGCTTCGGAGCGTTTTGCTTTTTCTCGAGAAAGCCGTGTTTCACCTAATCCGTCTTCTACTGCTTCTAATGAAACATCGACGTCATCGCCTACTTTTACTTCAAGTTCACCTTGCTCATTTAAAAATTGTTCTCTAGGAATATTACCTTCTGATTTAAGACCTGCATTTACTGTAATGTAATCAGGACCAACATGAACGATTTTGGCTTTTAAAATACTACCGGGTCGCATTTGTTGCGTGAGTAGACTTTCTTCGAACAATTTTGCAAAACTTTCTGTCATGATTTTTTCATTCCCCAACACTATTAAAAAAAATAGCGTTTATTAAAATACCCTGAAAAATACAGGGGTTAGTTGATAAACAGTTAATACTTTAAATAAGCATTAACCACCTTATATTTAAAACACCCTCATCCGCTTTCGGCACCTTCTACCGCAAGCGGGAGAAGGAAAAAAGTCGAATTTATTTAATACCCAACCGTTGTTGCGTTTCATGCAACACTTTTGCGAAAACTTCATTAATACCAATTGTGGAGGTATCTAAAATCCAGGCATCAGTGGCGGGCGTTAAAGGTGAAACTGATCTTTCTCTATCGCGTTTATCTCGTTCTTTAATCTCAGTCAAAACCTGCGCAAGGCTAACATTTATACCCTTTTCTTGCAACTGCACATAGCGGCGCTGCGCGCGAATTGTATCGCTCGCATCTAAAAATATTTTAAAGTCTGCATCTGGAAAAATAACACTACCCATATCACGACCATCTGCTACTAATCCAGGCAACATTCTAAAATTCCGTTGTCTTTCTAACAGTGCTATGCGCACATTACGTAAAGCTGCAATTTCAGATGCAGCGTTACCACATTCCGGTGTTCGAATATCTTCCGTAACATCTTTGCCTTCGAGAATAATACGAGGAGCTAATCCGGGTTGTTTTGCATCAAATTGAACTGCGAGATGTGTTGCGAAATCAGTTAACGCTATTTCATTATTATAGCTAACGTGATGTATTTTTGCCGCTAACGCTAAGACACGATATAAAGCGCCACTATCAAGAAAATGCCAATGTAAATGTTGTGCTAATAATTGACTGATTGTTCCTTTTCCAGATCCACTGGGACCATCAATAGTAATTACTGGTGATTTTTTTTGAGACATTTAGTTAAATACCTTACTCATAATCATGCCACTCATATTTTGGACATTTAACAAGTAGCCAGTGAACTTCATATTTCACAACATCGGACGATTTAATTAGAATTAGCCGTTTTTATTCTTAAACTCTTTCATGAAATCAACTAACGCATCCACACCTTTTTCAGGCATTGCATTATAAATACTCGCTCTAATTCCACCGACTGCTTTATGACCTTTTAAATATAACAAACCAGCGGCCGCAGATTCTTTTAAAAATAATTGCTGAATATTTTCATCCGGTAAATTAAATACAACATTCATACGTGAACGGCAATTTTTATTGATATTATTTTTATAAAATCCAGCACTGTCATCAATGGCCTTATAAAGTTTATCGGCTTTGCGCTGATTAATTTCTGCAATGGCTTTTACACCACCTTGTTTACGCAACCAATTAAATACCAAACCTGCGAAATAAATAGCAAAAGTGGCAGGCGTGTTATAAAGAGAATTATGCTCAGTATAAGTTTTATAATTAAATAATGTAGGGGTTGATGATAATGCATTACCCACTAAATCTTCACGAATTATTGCAACTGTTAATCCTGCAGGACCAATATTTTTTTGTGCACCAGCATAAATCACACCATATCTTTTGATATCAATAGGACGTGATAAAATATTGGATGACATATCAGCAACCAATGGCACAGAACCCGTATCAGGCACCCAATGAAATTCCAAACCATTTATTGTTTCGTTAGGTGTGTAATGTACATAAGCAGATTGTGGATTTAATTGTAATTGTGCTGGTGATGGAATATCCGTAAAACCATTTATTTCTGCATTTAATGCAAGATGCACATGACAATACCGTTTTGCTTCTGCAATCGCTTTTTGCGACCAAACGCCTGTGTATAAATAATCGGCTTGTGTTTTATCATGCAATAAATTTAATGGCGTCATAGAAAATTGAGAACTTGCACCACCGGTAATAAATACAATTTTATAATTATCAGGAACCGACAATAATTCTTTTAATTCATTAATTGCTGGCAATAAAACACGCTCACTAAATTCTGTTGTTCTGTGTCCTAATTCCATCACAGAAACACCAGTCCCTTGCCAATCTAATAATTCATTTTGCACTTGTTCTAATACTTCTTGCGGTAATGTCGCTGGCCCAGCACCAAAATTGTATTTACGTTGCATAATTAATTTCCCTCGCCTGCATTTTCTTCCACATTTAAATTTTCATTTTCTTCTTCTAATTCTTCAATTCTACTGATGCCGGTTAATTTTTCTTGTTCGCTTAATTGAATTAATTTAACACCTTGTGTATTTCGTCCAACTAATGAAATACCTTCAACAGGTGTTCGCACCATTGTGCCACCATCAGTAATTAACATAATTTCATCGGTTGGGAACACTAAAATAGCACCAACAACATTACCATTACGTTCATTGACTTGAATCGAAATAACACCCTGCCCGCCTCTTCCAGTGACACGATAATCATCAATAACAGTACGTTTACCAAATCCATTTTCAGTGGCGGTTAAAATTGCACCATCGGCTTTTACCACAAGTAATGAAATCACTTTTTGATCATTTTGCAAACGCATGCCTCTCACACCCGTTGCACTACGCCCCATCGCACGTACTTCATCTTCAGAAAAACGAATGGCTTTACCTGCATTACTTAATAACATAATTTCAGAATTACCTTCGGTAATTGCAACACCCACTAATTTATCTCCATCGCGCAAATCAATTGCAATAATACCGCTGGTGCGTGGTCGTGAAAATTCCGTTAAATTCACTTTTTTCACTGTTCCTTGCGCTGTCGCCATAAATACATTTTTACTTTCATCAAATTCACGTACTGGTAAAATAGCCGTAATTCTTTCATTTTCTTGCAAAGGCAATAAATTAATAATTGGTTTACCACGTGATAAACGCCCTGCTTGTGGTAATTGATACACTTTCAACCAATACACTTTTCCTTCACTAGAAAAACATAAAATAGTGTCATGACTATTTGCAATTAATAAATGCTCAACAAAATCTTCATCTTTTACAGCAGTTGCTGCTTTACCTTTGCCACCACGACGTTGTGCTTTATATTCATCTAATGGCTGCGTTTTTGCATAACCTTCGTGAGATAAAGTGACTACTAAATCTTGCTCAGTAATTAAATCTTCAATAGTCAGATCTAATTGCGTTGATTGAATTTCTGTACGGCGAACATCACCAAATTGTGATTTAATTTCCAATAATTCGTCTTTAATGACACGTAGTAAACGATCGGGATTTGCAAGAATATCCAATAAATCTTTAATGGTAATTAATAATTGTTGATATTCATCAATGATTTTATCTTGTTCTAATCCGGTTAATCGATGTAATCGTAAATCTAAAATAGCTTGCGCTTGTGCAGGAGATAAACGATATCCTTCGGTAAAAAAGCCAAATTCTGCCGGTAAATCTTCAGGACGACTTGCTTGCGCACCAGCACGTTCTAACATTTGTGCAACGATGCCAGTATGCCATTGGCGATTTAATAATTTTTCTTTTGCTTCTGCTGGATTGGTAGATGCTTTAATTAAAGCTATCATTTCATCAATATTACTAAGTGCTACACCTAACCCTTCTAAAATATGTGCGCGCTCTCTTGTTTTACGTAAATTATATATTGTACGGCGTGTCACCACCTCACGACGATGTCGTAAAAAAGCATGTAATATTTCACTTAAATTGAGAACACGTGGCCGACCGTCAATTAATGCCACCATATTAATACCAAACACGGCTTGTAATTGTGTTTGTGAATACAAATTATTTAACATCACATCAGCATTTTCACCACGGCGTAATTCAATATAAATACGCATGCCATCTTTATCTGATTCATCACGTAATGCAGTAATACCTTCAATTTTTTTGTCTTTAACTAATTCAGCAATTTTTTCAATTAATCGTGCTTTATTAACTTGATAAGGTAATTCAGTGACGATGATAGCTTGTTTACCGGAATTTTCATCGGTTTCAATATTGGTACGAGCGCGCACAAATATTCTGCCACGACCCGTGCGATAAGCTTCGACTATACCTGCTCTACCACTGATAATACCAGCTGTTGGAAAATCAGGGCCTAATACATATTCCATCAATTTATCTAAGTCCGCAGTAGGATCATCAATTAATGCAATACATGCATCGATGACTTCATTTAAATTATGCGGTGGAATATTGGTCGCCATGCCTACAGCAATACCGGAAGATCCATTCACTAATAAATTAGGTACACGTGTGGGCATTACTGATGGATAAAATTCTGTTTCGTCGTAGTTCGGTAAAAAATCAACCGTTTCTTTATCTAAATCGGCTAATAATGAATGTGCTAATCGCGACATTCGCACTTCAGTATAACGCATCGCTGCCGGCGCATCGCCGTCGACTGATCCGAAATTACCTTGACCATCAATTAACATGTAGCGTAAGGAAAAAGGTTGTGCCATACGCACAATAGTGTCATACACTGCAGCTTCACCATGTGGATGGTATTTACCAATAACATCACCCACTACGCGAGCCGATTTTTTATAGGGCTTGTTCCAATCATTTCCTAATTCACTCATCGCAAATAATACACGACGGTGCACCGGTTTTAAGCCGTCTCGCACATCAGGCAAAGCACGCCCAACGATAACACTCATGGCATAGTCTAAATAAGATTGTTTTAATTCGTGCTCAATGGTGACAGGTATAATTTCTTTGGCAAAATCGCCCATAATGTTGGTTTAGCTCCATATTAATTAATGTTAATTTCTAAATAATTTTTTTTAACTTTGCGGCAATGCAAAATATCAATAAATAAGCGAATAATATTAACATAATTAATCGAATAGGAGTAAGTTTTTGAGGTACATAACGAGAGAAAATAATTTTAACGAGTAAATTTATTTTTAACATTCGCCATAATTTGATTGAGGTTTGATTCTTGTATCACTTGTTCTTTCTGTAATTCACCAAGATGATTAATAAATGTTTGCTGCTGTTCAAGGGTATCACATTTTAAAGCTTGTTGCGCAAGTTGCCCCGCATAACCGATTTTCTTATCCAATGTATTTGCACGCTCCAAGTGAAACAGTCTAGAAAATTTGTAAATTAAGCTGGATTCTTTATCTGCTACATATCTCAAAAATTTATTCGCTATTTGTTGTTTATCAAACTTTAATTCAGCATCAGCTACATTATATTGTGGCTGTGCTGCACTAGGCTTTACAAATGCATCAATATTGAGTTTTTCAGTTTGCTCAAGTGTTTGTGAAATTAGAAATGCTAACATACTGTTTGCATCATTTTTGATGAGTGCTTCATGTTCTACTTTAAGAATTTCAAAATAATCACGTAAATTATCTGATTTAATATTTATAATTCGTTCCGCAGTTCTCATGCGACTATGTAACAGTGAAAAATTCTTTTCAGGAAAATAGCCATAATTTTTGGTAATTTGGGCATTCAAAAGCGATTGCACTTTTTTTAAAATATTGAGATTTCTTTCTGTATCAGTTTGAACAGGTAGGGGGTTTTGCGACACACTTTCTCTTTCTTCTTCTGTGCTGAGTTTTCTATCAGTTTTATTTATGGGATTTTCAGCGGAAAGAGAAACTGGTGATGCTGAAGATGGATTTGCGTCGCTCTGCATTTGTGGTGACTTAACAGCATTATTTGTTGTCAATTGCGGCAAGAAGGGTAATTCTGTTCTTAAAATCCTACGCAGAGTAGGCAGAAAATGTTTTGCCAGTTTTGCAGATACCTTGGCGCCAAAACCAGGCTGCCCATGACCATCAAACACACCAATCACTTTAGCCAATTTATTGACATAATTTATCTCATCTTTTTGATATTTTACCCGAGTAAATACTGCAGTACAGTTATCATGATGTGTTCCGAATTTAACTAACTCACGCGTAATTTCATCGGGCTTTAGATCATAACGGGTGTTAAAAAATGATTCTAATCCAGCAGGATTGGATACAAATGATTTATCCGCTCTATGAGTAACGCCATCTGAAACACACAAAATTGCCGTATCGCAATCGGCAGAAAGAGGAATTTCAGTAATATCCGGTTCGTGACTGAGACCTTTTCCTGTACTAAAAAACCTACCATCATGTCTATTATCTCCAATGGATCGGGTTGGCTCTAATTCACCATTCAGTAATTCACGCTGTGGCTTATTAAGTTCCTTTGAATTACGCTTTGGCTTAATTGTTCCACCATCATTTCTAATTCTGTTTTTTTCACTTTCATTTTCACAGGTATGCCACTGATTAACACGAGTCACTGTTATTCTGCCACTGACTCTATGGCGCTCAACTTTGTAAATACTACTATCACCAATATTTGCCAAAAAAGCTTTGCCTTCAACTATCACTGCCAATGCAGCAGTGCTACCCGCATGATCGATAGAATATTCTTTTTGCATTTCTTTCAATGTTTTTCTTACTATTTCTTTTTGCAATTCTGGTGTAATAATTTCAAAATATCTTATAACACCACACACATAACGATCTTCTTGTCTTGCACGAATTGAATTTTTGACGGTGGTAATCCCACTATGAGTAAGCTCATCAAGAACACTATGATCTAAATACTCAAAATTGAAATTGTCTCTGTGTTGCAGGACATCTTCTTCATCCATCAAAAATTTTTGAATATATTTATAGTGTTCATCAGTCGATGATAGCGCAGTTCCATCAATTTTTTTATAAATTCTCGGCATAGCAGCTACTACTCACTCGTTATTTGCAAAGGATTAATAAAAATTACCATTTAAACCTTAAGAAATTATTAACGAAAATACCTCTATGAAACGTTAATTAAATTGATGTAAAAAATTTACAAATTGTTTTTCATCTAATATTTCGATATGCAATTCTAGTGCTTTTTCATATTTAGAACCAGGAGATTCGCCAACAACAACATAATTAGTGGCTTTTGTCACACTATTGGTGACTTTTGCACCTAATTGAATTAATTTTTCAGTAGCTTCATCACGGGCTAATGAAGTTAACGTTCCGGTTAACACAAAGGTTTTGCCTGCTAATGGTTTTTTATAGCTATCCGTTTCAATTTTTGGCCAGTGTATTCCTGAAGCTATTAATCGATGAATTAATTTTTTTTGTTGTGCGTGATTAAAAAATTCAACAATATGTTTTGCAACAATGGGACCGATATCTGGTACTAATTGTAATTGTTCCGCGTCTGCTTGTTCTATTTTAGTTAACTCGCCAAAATGATCTGCTAAGACACGTGCTGTTGTTTCACCGACATCGGGAATCCCTAATGCCAATAAAAATCGCGGTAATGTAGTGGCTTTGCTTTTGTGAATAGCTGCAATTAATTTTGTTGCAGATTTTTCTGCTAACCGTTCGAGATCAATTAATTGTTGTGGCGTTAATTCATATAAATCAGCAACTGATTTAATTAAACCCACAGCAACTAATTGTTCAACAATTTTATCGCCTAAGCCATTAATATCCATAGCACGACGACTCGCGAAATGTTTAATGCCTTCTTCTAATTGCGCACGACAAACCAATTGACCAGTACAACGAGCAGCCGCTTCGCCTTCTGGTTTTTCAACTAACGAACCACAGACAGGACAATGTTTCGGTAAATGTATTTTTTTTACATGCGCAGTTCTTTTATCTAATATCACTTGCGCCACCTCAGGAATAACATCACCTGCACGACGCACAATGACATAATCACCAATATGAATATCTTTGCGCGCAATTTCATCCATATTATGTAGTGTGGCATTACTAACTGTTGCACCACCGACATTAACCGGTTTTAATCTTGCAACAGGTGTTAAAGTTCCTGTTCGACCCACTTGAAATTCAACATCTTCAATTTGTGTCATTTCTTCATGTGCAGGAAATTTATGTGCTAATGCCCAACGAGGTGCACGAGAGACAAATCCTAATTTTTCTTGTAATGAAAAATCATCGACTTTATAAACAACACCATCAATTTCATACGGTAATTGATTACGTTTTTTTGCAATAGCTTCATGAAAAGCCAAACACTGTGTAATTCCTTTAACCACTTTTATTTCTGGCGAAATACGACAGCCCCAATCTGCTAATTGTTTTAATACCAAACTGTGTTTATCAGGTAAATGCCCTTTTTCTACATAACCTACACCGTAACAAAACAGTGCTAACGGACGGCTTGCAGTAATTCGGGGATCTAATTGACGCAAACTACCTGCTGCAGCATTACGGGGATTAGCAAATACTTTGTCACCGTGTTTTTTGGCCAGTTCATTTAATTGCGCAAATCCCAATTTAGGCATATACACTTCACCGCGAATTTCAATCACTTTAGGAAAATGTTGGCCACGTAATTTAAGAGGTATTGTGCTAATAGTGCGAATATTTTGCGTAATATTTTCACCGGTAGTGCCATCCCCTCTTGTGGCACCCTGAATTAATACCCCATTTTCATATAATAAACTGATGGCTAAACCATCCATTTTAGGTTCACAACAATAAATAATTTCTTCATCGCTATGTAATCTATCCCGCACGCGCTGATCAAATGCTTCGGCTTCTTCAGGACTAAATGCATTCTCTAGCGATAACATGGGAACTCGATGATGCACTTCTGGAAATGTTGTTAAAGGTGTTGCGCCAACGCGTTGTGTGGGTGAATCTGGTGTAATTAATTCGGGATATAATTGTTCTAAACTTTGTAATTCTCTCACCAAGCGATCATATTCTGCGTCGGGAATCGTTGGATTATCTAATATATGATAACGATAATTATGTTCGTTAATTGCATCGCGTAATTCTGTGATACGGGTTTTGATTTTTGCAGGAATTTGTGTGGTTGTCATGAAGAATTCCTTCGCCTTCGGCACCTTCTCCCGCAAGCGGGAGAAGGAAAAAAAAGTTTTACATCAATGCCATTTCATTCACGCGAGAACGATAATCATTAATTGTATTTTTTGTAAAAGGTTTATGTTGCTGATCAAATAACTGCCCACCTAAATCATCAGTTAATTGTTGTGAGATATCTAATAATAAATTCAATGTTTTTAAGGGCTCAACACAATTTGCTACCGTCATAAATAAACTTAATCCAGGTGTATTAAAAGCACCAATTCGTTGTAAATCAAAAATACCTGGTTCGATAGCTGAGGCTACACTAAATAAAATCGTTCTTTTTCCCGCACGTTCTTCATAATAATGAAATATGCTCATCTCACCATATTGTAAACCCGCTGCTATTAAAGCTTGTTGTAACCCATATCCACCAAACATTTTACCGGTTGCTGCTTTAAGATGGATCACCACCAAATCTTCATTTTGTGGTAAATACATTTCACTTCTTTTGGGATTAGTATCATTTACTGGTTTAGCAAGCACTGGCGTTAAAACATCATCAACACTACCAAAACCTAAAGAAGATAATGTTGCATTGGATCGTGCATTTGAATCTGAATGTGCCGCTTGTTTAACCACAACATCACTCACTTCATCATGATGTTCATCGGTATCTTGAAATTGAGAATTAAATGTCATGTCAGAATTTGTGTGTAAAGATAATTTATCTTTTTTACGACGACGAATGGTCCACCACATAATTGTAATAATTAATGCACAAACTACTATTGCAATCAGTACAGTTAATAACGTCATTATATTTTCCTCAGAAATTCAAAATTTTTATGAAAATTAAAGTACGGAACCCGGGTTTCGCCTTAAGTTAAAATAGCATTTAAGCAAGTATTTTATTATTCAACATTAAATTGATTTTTCATTTGCTGCACCCAGGCTACATTTATATATATTTATTACTCACTTTATCGACATTTTTCCAGTAGCCACTGAAGTTTAAAGTGAAATATGAAGTTATTTGTTGCAGGACCGTTGATTACATGGACGTAATCATCGATCGCATGGATGCGGGTTCGTCCGGCAATAAATAACTTCATATTTCACAGCTTGGCACGATGTTGCAGGATAAATAATGACAAAATCATTTTTAATACCCCCTCATCCGCCTTCGGCACCTTCTCCCCTTCGGGTAGAAGGAAAACATCATTTTAATCAGCCGAGTTTAAAAAGAAAAAAACTATGCTGCTGCCATTTCTACAGCTGCATTGACATCTACGGCAACTAATCTTGAAACACCTGGTTCATGCATAGTCACACCGGTTAAATGATCCGCCATTTCCATTGCAATTTTATTATGACTAATAAAAATAAATTGAATGGTCTTGGACATTTCTTTGACTAATTCACAGAAGCGACCAATATTAGCATCATCTAAAGGCGCATCGACCTCATCTAACATACAAAAAGGTGCGGGATTTAATTGGAAAATAGCAAACACTAATGCAACGGCAGTTAATGCTTTTTCACCACCAGATAATAAATGAATTGTACTATTTCTTTTACCAGGTGGTCGCGCAATAACATTAACACCTGTATCCAATAAATCTTCGCCCACTAATTCTAAATAAGCTTGACCACCACCAAAAACACGTGGAAATAGTGATTGAAAACGCGTATTGACTTCATTATAAACTTCTTTAAATCGCTCACGCGTTTCATGATCAATTTTACGAATGGCTGCTTCTAATGTGGCTAATGCTGTCATTAAATCTTCATGTTGCGTATCTAAATAAGTTTTACGTTCCGATTGCGTCGCATATTCACTGATTGCGGCTAAATTAATCGGCCCTAAACGTTCAATACGTATAATTGTTTTATTTAATTGCTCATCACATTCATTTTCATTTAATTCTTCAGTTAATGTTGCTTGAATTTCTTCTGAGGTAACACCGGTTTCGGTTAATTGTTCTTGTAATGTGGTTTGTCGCACTTCTACTGTTTGTCGAGAAATTCGTTGTTGCTCTAATTGATTACGCAATAAATTAGCTTGTTGCTCATATTCATGACGTTTCTTTTCACAATCACGACTTTGCTGTTCCACTTCTTCAAATTGTTCTCGCGCAATACGTAATTCTTGTTCAACTAACTGTCGTGCATTTAATAATTCAGTTAATTGTTGTTCTAATTCCGTTTGTGGTGATTGCGCCTCTTGAAGTTGTTCTAACAAATAATCCAAACGTTCTTTAGTTTGATCTAATTGTTGCTGCAAGCGAATTTGTAATTGTTGTGCCGCTTGTAATTGCGTTTGTAATATTTGTAATTGCGTTGACAATTGATGATGTTGATCTTGCGCAGCACGTGCATTTTGTCGTGCATTATCCAATGTTTCACGAAAACCATCACGTGATTGCATTAATTCATCACGTAATGCAGCGTCTTTTTCCATAGCAGTTAATGCATTTTGCCAAGTGTGACGTGCATTACCCAGTTCTTCTTGATCTTGTGCAAAATGTTGCTCTAATTCTGATAATTCTTGTAATAAATGACTTTCGCGTTGTTGCTGTTGTTGTAATTGTGCATGTTGAATACGACATTGCGCTTTAATATCAGATTGTTTACTGGCTAATTGTCCTAATGATTTTTGCAATTCATCACGCTGATCTTCTAAGGAAAGTATTTGCAATTGTCCATCTTCTAATTGCTGTTTAATGTGATCAGCTGATAGTGTTGTTTGATCAATTAATGATTGTATTTCCGTTAATTCTCGCTCACGTTGAATAACACCGGCTTTTTCATCGGCATCTCGTGCAATTCGTAACCAACCATGACCGATCCAGATACCATCAGAAGTAATTATAGATTCTTGCGCATTAATAAATGGCAATAAACTCATTGCTTGTTCTAAGTTATCTGCAACAAAAATACCTTCTAATAATCCACTTAATTCAATTGAAGAAGATATTTTACTCAATAATGTTGCTGTTATTGGTTTTTCTTTAATAACGATTTCTCGATCTTGTGTATCAATAATATTGAGTGTGCCATGGGTCAATTGATCGATAGCGTCAATAATATTATTCATACCAGATACGCAAACAGCTTCGAGATGATCACCTAAAACAGTTTCAACCGACTTTTCCCACCCTTTTTCAACTTGAATATTTTGAGCTAAACGAGGGCAATCTTGTAATTGTTGATTTTGCAACCATGTGACAACCGCACCCGATGATTTACCCAGCGCGGCTTCTTGTAATGCAGTTAAAGAAGCAAAACGACCTTTGTGGCTTTGTAGATCACTGCGGGTTTTATCTAATTGCTGTGATAATTGTGAATTATTATCACGCTGATTATTTAATTGTAATTGCATTTGTTGTAATTGATTTTGTAAATCCTGCATTTGTAATAATAGTTCAGCATCTTGTTCTTCTAATTGTCTAATAACATCAGGAATTTCATCACTGTGTTGTTGTTGTTCTGCTTGTAAACGATTAATACGTTGTTGTGTATTTTGTAATCGTTGTTCAATGTGTTGAATATGGGTTTGTTCCACTTGTGCGGTTTGTGCAGCAATAGCTGCTTGTTGATTAAATTCATCCCATTTAATTTGCCATTGATGCATTTCTTGATCAGCGACTTGTAACGCATTACGTGCATTTTCATTATCAGTCGCAGCGGAAACCACTTGCGGTTCTAAATCAAACTTTTCTTGTGTTAATTGTTCAGCACGTTCATTTTCTTGAATTAATTGTTCTTGTGCTTGACGATGCGCAGCTTCTGCTTGACGGTATTCATTTTGTAATTGTTGATGACGTTCTTTTTGGTGTTGAATGGTTTGTTCTAAACGGGCTAATTCGGTATTTAATTGATAATAACGTTGTTGCACATCTTGTACTGCTTGATAACAATCATTTTGTTGTACATGTAATGTTTCACGTTGCGTACTGAAATGTTGTAATTCGGTATTGGCGGCTTCTAATTGAATTTCTAATTGTTGAATGGATTGTTCTTGTTGTTGTAATTGTTGACCTGCGGCTTGCCAACGTAAAAATAATAATTGTGCTCTTAGGATACGTTCTTGTTCTTTTAATGTTTGATATCTTTCTGCAGTAGTTGCTTGCCGTTGTAAATGTTCTAATTGTTTTGCTAATTCTCCACGAATATCTTCCAGTCTTGCCAAATTATCACGGGTATGTTGCATGCGTAATTCTGTTTCGCGACGACGTTCTTTATATTTTGAAATGCCCGCGGCCTCTTCTAAATAAGTACGTAATTCATCCGGTTTTGCTTCAATGAGTCGAGAGATAGTGCCTTGTTCAATAATCGCATAACTGCGCGGCCCCATGCCTGTTCCTAAGAATATATCCGTAATATCTTTGCGGCGACAATGTGTGCCATTTAAATAGTAACTGGATTGGCCATCTTGTGTGACCATACGGCGGATCACGATTTCATTATATTGTGCGTAAGCGCCACCTAACTTGCCATCGGTGTTATCAAAATGTAATTCAACTGATGCTTGACCTAATGGTTTACGAGTCGCTGAACCATTAAAAATAACTGACGCCATGGAATCGCCACGTAATTGCTTTGCTGAGCTTTCACCCATGACCCATCGAACGGCATCAATAATATTAGATTTACCGCAACCATTAGGGCCAACAACAGCAACTAACTGGCTAGGTAAAGGCACAGTTGTTGGATCGACAAATGATTTAAATCCCGCAAGTTTAATGCTTGTTAAACGCATGTATGTTCTATTCCTGAGATCAAAACGACTATCATACCTGAGGGAAATTTTTGTACAAGGCATAACATAACGTTTTTATAGCCACGAAGTTGAATCTATTTAATTTTTTCACTATTAAAAACAATGCAAAAGATAACCATCATAAAATACCTTGAAACAAATCTTCAGCATATCAGTGATTATAAAGTTTTAGCTTCACTGAAATATTCAATAATATTTTGAAGTAAATGGATTGCTTATATTTTTGGCCTTGGTACAGACTCTATCTCTGAGTTGCAAGTTGCATTAGGTATATTTGGGTTCTTAGCTTCAAAAGCTACAATGGTGAAGGTAGGTGATGAGCCTAAAGATTTGGAATATTCGACTGAAAAGTGGCCAGAAGGAAAAAAAGTACGGGGACTACCATTGCTATTTTTTCTAGGAATTTTTTTACCTGTAGGTGAACCCGTAGGAGAACTTAAATTACTTCTACTACTGTCTTCACCGGTTGATTTTCGAGATGAATCATCTTCACTAAGATCAAGCATAGGCATTTGATTCATAATATCCTCCATGATATTAATTTGATCTCATATTGCATAAATTTTTATGATAAAACAAGAAATATCTCTGCCTCTCACACTAAGGTTTTCGGAATTATTACGTATAGATTGTCGCCGGATTTAAACTTTCTGATTGAAATAACACAGGAATCATAATCTACATCGTTGAAGAATCTTTTAATTTAAATCCAATTGCTGCTAAACGATCTTCTAAATCTGGATGTGTTGAAAATAAACTATTGAGGGTTCTTGGTCTATCAATGCCTGCTTGTGCGGGATCATATAAATAAGCAGCACGGCGGACATCTTCATGAGCGGTTGCATTATAAGCTTGGTCATATGCGCCTGCGTTAGCTTGGGTATCTTCATGAATTTTGAGTAATGCACGGCCCAGTGGTTCATTATCGCGCATTAATTCAACACAACCCGCATCGGCCATATATTCGCGTGTACGCGATAAATACATCATTAATAATATGGTTAATAAGGGCATGACATAGCGCAAAATCATTATCACAATAACGAGTTTATTATCTTCGCTGTCACTATCACGACGGCTAAATAAAGCATTATAAAATAGCAAATCCACCACGATTAACATTAAATTACTTAATATGCTGGCGGTTAATGTTAATTTAATATCTCGATGTCGCACATGACTTAATTCATGCGCCATTACCGCTTCTAATTCATTTCTATCTAATTTTTCTAATAAGCCCCTGGTAATTGCTACCATAGCGGATTTTTCACTATAGCCACTGGCAAATGCATTCATATAATCTGCATCAATTATGTAAACTTTTGGCATAAAAGTTAAACCCGCTGACACTTTCATTTCTTCTATGACATCCATTAATTGATGCTTTTGTGGATCAGTCGCATTTTCGCGAGTCACTTCCATATAATCAGTGCCTAATAACATAATTTTGTCGTAGTAGGCATAAGTAATAAATAATGAAATCGCAGCAACCGCTGCCATAGTGACTGTTGCGTAAGGAAATATTTTAAAAGTCAGTAATTGTTGAACAAGATAAGAAATGCTGCCTGTTGAATTTGACACAGCTAAGTTAGCAGCTGGTAAATTAATATAAATATCTATTAACAATCCTAAGCAAATATAAATCAATAAAAATAAAACAATCACAAAACGTGTGCGCCGATTATTTATTGCCAGTTGCTTACGCCAATCAGCAGCATGTATTGTGAAATTTTGGGTATTCATCATAGATAGGCTCACATTTTAACTGTGGTATCTTCGAGTTGTTGCACTTTTTCAGCAGGTAATGCCCAATAATTAAAGTCTTTATCTAATTTGTTAGCGTACATACCCACAACCAGTGATTCAATAAATGATTTTTTCAGTGCGTTATATTGCTCAACGCTATCATTATAGGCCTGTTTTGCATAAGCCAATTTATTTTCAGTATTCACAATTTCTTCTTGAAATTGTAAAGCATTTTGATCGGCTTTTAAGTCGGGATATTGTTCGAATACTGCATTGATGCCTGCAGCAATTTTTGAAATGCCGTCTTCTGCGGCCATACGTTGTGCATCGGCCCCTTCTGCTGCTGCTCTTTGCGCTTGCCCACGTAATGCAACAACATCCTTTAATGTGGTCTGTTCATAATCCATATATTTTTTAACAACATCGATCAACGATTCAAACACTTTATAGCGGCGGTCAAGTTGCACATCAATTTCTTTATTATTGTTGTTAACAGTCTCTATCAAACGGATTAAGTTATTGTAGATAGTAATAAACCAAGCAACGAGTGCACCGATAACCACTAGAATGACAAAAATTGCAGTCATGTTAATCTCCTAAAAATATGTGATTGATTAATTTTACTACTCATCAAAATGGTTAATAAATTTAATGTAGTATAGCGCATTATCTTTTTAAGAATAGTATGAAATAGGCGGAGCGAACGTTTTTTTATTGCTTAATATTTCTGCAATTTAATCGACTTTTTTGACTTAATCTCATAGTACATAAGAAGCCATAGGATAAATTGACTCATATATTCCCCTATGCTATAAATTCGCGTCTTTTTATTCACATGGAAGTGAACGGTAAGTTTTTTTCGATGTGACATTAAAAATAGACTTTTATTAACTCTCTCTCATATAAGGTGATTGTTATGTCTCAGAAAAAAGCTTTAGTAGCTGCACTGATAACAGGTGCAGGTATTTTAGGAGTTTCAACACTTGCTTTTGCAGAAGTGCCAGGGTTTTACGCAGGTGCCCAAATTGGTTATGGAATGCAAGATCTTAATAATCCAAATCTCCAACCCCTTTTAGAATCAAATTTAACTGCCGTCTCATCTACAAATGCTTCTAACACAAAATCTGGGGCTGCTGGTGGAATATATGGCGGATTTCAATTTAACGATTATTTCGCTGCTGAATTAGGATATATTCATTTTCCTAATGCTTCATTTAATAACAGCGTTACTGGTTTTAATACCTTGGGAATGTCAACGGTTAATTCTTCAACATTAACCTCTACTGAAAATGCTATTGATATCATGCTGAAAGGTATGATTCCTTTTGGTGGTGGCTTTGGTGGTTATGCAAAAATTGGTGGTGCTTACGTTTTTAATAAATTTACCATTAGTCTAAACGGTGTTTCGTCTAACCCGACTGCCACAAATTTTCAAAATATTTCAGGTAATGGCACAAATGATCAATTCAAGCCTATCGGAGCAGTTGGTTTAACCTATGACTTTAATGATAATGTTGTGATGGATCTTTCTTATACTTATTTATTTGGTAGCTCTGGCAACTCCACCAGTTCAAGCAATCTTGTAAATAATCTCAATAACCTTAGTAATGTGAATATTGGTGTGCCTAAAGCCGGCATGGTTGCATTGGGCATAACCTATTACTTTACTGGCGGCGGCACAGACGATCCCTAAACTTCTGAAAAAAGTTTGCTTTTAATCATTCCAAATTTGCGGAACATCGAATACAATGTGCCGCAAATTGGACTTGGTGTAATCACATGGAAGTGTTTGAGTAAGTTTAAGGTTTGGTTGTTTAGTAATACTTCCATTAACTCTATTAACTAAATAAGGTGATTACTATGTTACAAAAAAAAGCTTTACTAAGCGCTCTGATTACTGGAGCAGCTATTCTTGGTTTCTCAGCTGTTGCATCTGCTGATTTACCTGGTTTCTATGTTGGCGGTGATTTAGGTTTATCTAATGTTCATCAAAGTGATAATCCTTTTACTTCTGACAACAACGGCACCGGATTAGGCGCTGGCGCTCAATTTGGTTATCAATTTAATCCCTATGTTGCAGCTGAAGCAGGTTACATTTACTTTCATAATGTAAACCATAATTATGGTAATACAGGCTTTGGTACATTCAATGATTCTTATAAAGAACAAGCTGGTGATTTAGTTGTTAAAGGCACATTGCCTCTTAACCAATATTTCTCACTGTATGGTAAAGCGGGTGCTGCTTACGTTGATTCACAATACGAAGCATATAGTAACTTCCCAGTCATTACCCAGGGTGGCCATATTGCTAATGCAAATATTAATTATTCTGCAAGCACTACACCAATCCGTCCTGTGTATGGTGTTGGCGTTAGCTATAACATTACCCCAAATGTTTCAGCTGATTTAGGCTGGACTCGCGTTCAGAAAAACAACACTATTCCAAATGCTGACATAACCACATTGGGCTTAACTTACCATTTTGGTTAATTCTCTAAGTTGTCTTTCTAGTTAAGCAATTTAACAAAAAAACCACAGTTATGATGTAATTGTGGTTTTTTTATGCCTTTAAAAATAGATGTAGCCTGGGTGGAGCAATTGAAAATTAAATTAATATAACGAAATTAAGATTTATTGACGATTTTCATTTAAAACTACTGCGTAACCCGGGAAATTAATATTTCTCGGGTTACGCCATTGTTCAAAAAATGATTTTGTTGCAAACAACGAACATAATCATATTATTCAAAATCTTCATTTGCTCCACCCAGGCTACGAATTCTAAATTCTTACCTATATACGTTTCTCTAAAAGAGCTGCTCCTGACTTTTGTCGTTCTTCAGCAGGTACTACACTGATAGCTACACTCGCCGCTCCGCCACTATTATTACCGGAAGCTGCAGAACGCACCTGTTCACTTTGTGGTCCAACCTTAGAGGCATAAAATCTTAATAAATATTGGTCAAAGGTGAGTTGATCGTTTGATTTTTGTCGCATATATTCCTGATAAATTAATGAGGATTTAAATGCCTCTTTTGTTCTTAGCATAGTCACTATTTGAGAGTTGCTAAACCATTTTGATAAATTAGAATAGGCTTGTGTCACCCATTCAACGGGCAATAATTTAAATATTTCATTTCTTTTTTGTGCAACACACTTTCCAAACCCCTCGATATCGCTATGATTTAATTGAAAACTAATTTCAATGTATTGATAAGCTTTTAAACAATTATATTTAAAACGCTCGAAATCATTTTTTACTTTATCCGCAAGCGCCATATGAAAATAGATATCAGCCAATCTCACTAAACCATAAATAACGATTTCATTATTAAAAAATTGCTCAATAGAATTAAATTTATCTATTTCATCTGCATTACTGGTAATGCTTATTTGCGTGGTATAAGTTTTATCAGCCGCTCTTGATTCTGATTCAGTTTTGATTACTGTCTGATCGATATAGGCAATTTCACTTTCTTTAACTTTATTCTGTAATTCAACTAAACGTAACTGATCAGAACAATTGACATAAGCCAACTGATAGCAAGCACGCGCACGTTTAATGTCCTTGTAGTGATAAGATACGTAAGAACCTAATGCTTCTAATGCATCCACATTATTATCATCCGCATATCTTTGTAGTAACAGAAATTCTGATTCATCTAATTGCTTAATGACAGTAGCAGAGCTTGAACCACCAAAAATACTGGATAATGTTGAAACTGCCTGTGTCGGTTTGACTTTATTCAATACCAACATTAATCCTGGAGTTTGTTTAACTTGTCCTAAAGTACAAACATAATTGTTTCTGTGTTGCTTTATGTTTTCAATATATTGATTTTCCAACCTGGTTAAAATTGAACCAATATTGGCAATATTTACAAATAATTTTTTAAATTGTTCCAGGATAGTTTTGATATCATTTTTTAAGTCTGTAACATGAGTAATTTCAATTTTGTCATTCTCATACGTTATTCGACCTTTTGCACAGATCTTATTTTCTAATTGCAATAATAAACTTGTGGCAATCAGAATTTCCTCTTTACATTCATCGGGTGATGAATTTAACAATTTAACAAAATTATCTATCAAAATAGGAAATAATTTTTTAATTGTGCCGACTAAAATACAACCATCACATAAAATTTTCTCGCTATTATTGTAAATAACAGCCTCATTAAACTCATTGGCGTAATCTGATAATCGCTTAATTTGATCTGACATTGTAGCCAACAATTTTTTTCTCGCTTCCAATACCGGTTGAGTAATAACCACAAAAGATTTCATACCTAATAGCCGTGCAAAATTCACCGGTCCTTTAGCATCATCAATATAAATAAATCGATCAGCATTGATGCGTATAATATTAGCGCCACCCGTTAACTGAATACCGTCAGGTGTTTTATCAGGGATAACACGTAGTTGATAACAAATTTCTAAAAAATGTCTCATTTTATTCTGTGCAAAATCGATATAATTTAAATTTGTGGTGTTAGCAATTGTTAATTTAATTTCTGTGGGAAGATTTTTATCTATAGTAATGATCAGCTGATGTTGCATTTTTTCTATAGTGATAGGATTTTGTTGTGCAGCGGATTGGGCTGCTTCACTATATGAATACTTTTCAGTTTCTCGCTGTTTTCTTGAAACACCATTATTGAGCTTATTAGAAAAATTATGAAAAATAGTTGCAGCTTCTTGTTCTGTTACCAACCTCTTGAGATATGTTTTTACATCTGCACTATCGATTTTAAATGCTGGTTTAGCAAATATCTGAGAATTTAAATAAGCACTCGCTTCACAAACAAATTCTATCGTTTCCTTGAGGCTACTCATATTGCATGCCTCTTTTGATGCTTTAATTTCTTTTTCTAGTTCGAGCCATAACGCATCAACTCTCTGTTCCATTGTCTGTGCAGAATTGCTTGATTTGGATACATCCATTAATTGTTTATTTTCGGTTTTGCTTATTTTGTATTCATGGAGTAATTGCAAAAATTCCATAAATAATTTTGCAACTTTAGTATGCGGATTATAATATTTCTGCTGAACTTCAATTAATTGCTGTTGCACATATTGGATAAGTTGAGATGAATTTTGTTTTGCTTTTTTAAGATCCTCAAAATAGCTTTGATAGGTATAGATTGTTGTTTTTAATTCCGCTGTTAATGACAAACCAATATAATGTTGCAGTAGTGCTGTATCATTGCATTCGATGACTAAATTATTGAGAATCGGATCAAAATAATTATAACCAATACGAATAATACCTTTCCAACTATCATCTACAGGCTTGCACTTATCACTAATTTTTTTATTAAATGGTTCTATCCCTTCTTTACGTAGTTGCATTAATTCTACTAGAAATCGCTGGTAAGTCTTGGGTGTCAATTTACTTTTTAACTCACTCGCTAATGCTTCAATAATTAATTTAAATACTTGATCAGCTTTTGTTAATTCTATAATGCCTTGATCTTGTAAAGAATCATATATTTTTTTAATGACAGAAGGTAAATTAGCCTCTGAATTTAAATCAATAGTGGAAATAATACCTGTCAAATAAGATTTAAATATTTGTATTTGTGCCACATCCCATTCATTTCGTCTTACTTTACTCCCTACAAGAATAGCTTTATTTGTATATGTTTCTCGAATATAGGGTGTTAATGTATTTACGACATCGTCACTAACAGTATCACCTCTCGACGTAGCAACCGCAAAGATATTCGACTTTAACACGCGTTTTGTTTGTTGTGCGTTTAATAATTGTTGATTAACGTCGATTAATGTATCGTCTAAATCGCAAATATTAACCGCTATGGTGGGATTTTCTTTAAGTAACTTATGCAATTCTTCTAATGGTAACATGATAATTTTCCTTTGATTATTAATAAAATTTAGTTATAAAAAAGTCTGATTTAATCTAATGCTGGACAGAGCGCAAAAAAAGAAACCATTCAATAGTAAAGTATTAAATGGCATTGATTACTATTTAATTCGATGCACGATGTCCAACAAATATTTAACGATGTGTATTGGTGGGCTCAATAATAATGTTATTGTTATTCACCATGCAGGTAAACCCACTTCCTGCAGGCGTATTTTGTAATATCATAAATGAAGAAGTCATAACGCCAATTTGCACCAAACAATTATTTGCTACGTTGTTTACGTCACTAATTGATAATTGACTAGTAGGCCAATATTGTGTGGTGTCACCTTGTAGTTGCGCTGATGTATTTGCAGCAACTGGGTTTTGGCCTGATAACGGTATAATGGATGATTTCCATGAAAAAGCATCATTTGTTGCATTAACAATGCCTAATTTGACGGTTAGGACTATAGGGGGCGGCCAGTCTGCTGCTATTACAATGGAGGGAATACTGAGAATTAATAAAATTAATAACAATTGCTTTAATTGACGCATTTATTATCTCCTAAGGGTTTATTGATATTAAAATATTTGTAATTACACGTAATTATTACCGACTTAAAAAAGCAGAATAAGAATACTTCGCTAGCAAATGGGAATCTAGTCGTAGGTTGGACTGAGCGCAAAAAAGGAATCTATTAAAATAGGAGAGAATCAAATTACATTCATAAATGCTTAATGTTCTGCGCGATATCCAACAAATCTTTATCGAACATCGCCTAAATCTTAATAATCAAAGCACGTAAATTTATATCAAAGTGAAAATATATTTATATTTTTCAATCCGACCTATGATTAATGTTCGTTAGGATAACATTTTAAATCGATTTAACACAACGGTTCGTTTCATCAAATTGTTTATTTTTATTAAACAATAGGGGTTTTAAAAATTGACCTGTGTAGGATTTTGGCTGTTGCGCAACTTGTTCCGGTGTACCTTGTGCAACAATTTGACCTCCCCTATTACCCCCTTCGGGACCTAAATCAATAATCCAATCAGCTGTTTTAATCACATCTAAATTATGTTCAATGACAATGATGGTATTACCATGATCGCGTAAACGATGTAATACAGATAGTAATTGTTCTATATCTTGAAAATGCAGTCCCGTCGTGGGTTCATCTAAAATATATAATGTATTACCCGTATCTCTTTTAGATAATTCACGTGATAATTTAATGCGCTGCGCCTCACCACCTGATAATGTGGTCGCACTTTGTCCTAATGAAATATAGGATAATCCCACATCAATTAATGTTTGTAATTTACGTGCGATAACAGGAACTGCATCAAAAAATTGTCGTGCGTCTTCAACAGTCATCGCTAATACTTCATGAATATTTTTATGTTTATATAATATTTCCAATGTTTCACGATTATAGCGTCGCCCTTTACAGATATCGCACATCACATAAATATCGGCTAAAAAATGCATTTCAACTTTAATGACGCCATCGCCTTCACAGGCTTCACAACGGCCACCTTTCACATTAAAACTAAATCTTCCCGGTGTATAACCACGTGATCGTGCTTCGGGTGTACCAGCAAATAATTCACGTATTGCGGTGAACATTCCTGTATATGTCGCAGGATTAGAACGTGGAGTACGCCCAATGGGACTTTGATTAATATCGATGACTTTATCGAGTAAATCTAATCCTAATAATGCTTTATGCGGAGCTGGAGATATTTCGGTAGCACCATTTAATGTGCGCGCGGCAATCGGATATAAAGTATCATTAATTAATGTTGATTTACCTGATCCCGAAACACCGGTAATACACGTCATTAATCCTAAGGGAATTTCCACAGATAATTCTTTTAAATTATTTCCTGTAGCGCCTTGTAATTGCAAAATACGTTTTTTATCAAACGATATGCGTTTTGCAGGAACAGCAATATTTTTTTCACCTTTCAAATATTGTCCTGTGACAGATTGTGGTGTAGACATAATTTTTTCAGGCGTGCCTTGCACAACAATATATCCACCATGAACACCTGCACCCGGCCCCATATCAATCACATGATCAGCGCTTCGGATCGCATCTTCATCATGTTCTACAACAATGACGGTATTACCAATATCACGTAAATGCGTTAATGTTTTTAATAATCGTTCATTATCGCGTTGATGCAATCCAATGGAGGGTTCATCTAATATATACATGACACCCACTAACCCTGCACCAATTTGACTGGCTAATCGAATACGTTGCGCTTCACCGCCTGATAAAGAATCAGCACTGCGATCGAGTGATAAATATTCTAATCCCACATTCATTAAAAAATTTAATCGTGTATTAATTTCTTGCAAAATTCTGCCGGCAATAATGGCACGCTGTCCTGTTAATTGTAATGATTTTAATAATTGCTGCGCTTGTTCAATAGATAATGCGGTTAATTGCGGTAAATTAAAATCTTGAATAAAAACATTACGCGCTTCTAATCGTAAACGTGCACCACCACATTCTGTGCAAGGTTGATGTGTCATATATTTTGCTAATTCTTCGCGCATTTGATTCGATTCAGTACCATGATAACGTCGTTCCATATTGGGAATTACGCCTTCAAATGGATATTTTCGCGTCGAGGAATATCCTTGTTCATTGGTATAACGATAACTAATACTTTCATCACCGGTACCATATAAAATAATTTGTTGTAATTTTTTGGCTAATTTATCAAAGGGTGTATCTACTGAAAATTTATAATGTTTAGCCACGCCCACAATTAACGCATAATAATAATGATGACGTTGATCCCAACTGGGAATTGCCCCTGCCGCCAAACTTAATTTTGGATTAACTACGACGCGATCAGGATCAAAAAATTGTTTAACACCTAATCCATCACATGTTGGACAAGCACCGACGGGATTATTAAATGAAAATAATCGTGGTTCTAATTCGGCAATACTGTAGCCACATAATGTACAAGCAAATTTAGATGAAAATACTAAGTCATCACGACCATTATCGATGAATGCTACTTTTACAATACCATCTGTTAAACGTAATGCGGTTTCAAAAGATTCTGCTAAACGCTGACGAATATCACTACGGACTTTTATTCTATCTACTACGACTTCAATATTATGTTTTTTTCTTAAATCCAATTGTATTTGTTGATCTAATTCTTGAATTTGACCATTAATTCTAGCGCGGACAAAACCTTGACTGCGTAATCCTTCTAATAATTGTACGTGTTCACCTTTTCGCTCATGCACCACTGGTGCTAACACCATTAATTTTGTGTCTTCGGGTAATGCTAATACAGCATCGACCATTTGGCTCACGGTTTGTGCAGCAAGCGAGATATGATGTGTGGGGCAACGTGGTTCGCCGACGCGGGCGTATAACAATCGTAAATAATCATAAATTTCTGTTACTGTGCCTACTGTTGAACGGGGATTATGTGATGATGTTTTTTGTTCAATCGCAATGGCTGGAGATAATCCTTCGATATGATCAACGTCGGGTTTTTCCATCATCGATAAAAATTGTCTTGCATAAGAAGATAATGATTCTACATAACGGCGTTGACCTTCCGCATACAAAGTATCGAATGCTAATGAGGATTTTCCTGATCCTGATAAACCCGTAATAACAACCAATTTATCACGCGGGATAGTGAGATCGAGATTTTTTAAATTGTGGGTGCGAGCACCTTGGATGTGAATTGTTTCCATAAATTACCTTGAAAGATTATTTCTCTCAGAAGAGATGAACACAGATTTTTTTCCTTCTCCCGCTTGCGGGAGAAGGTGCCTTCGGTAGATGAGGGTGGTTTAAAATTAATGATGAATTCTTTTTAATACCCCCTCATCTACCGAAGGCACCATCTCCCCTTCGGAGAGAAGAAAAAATGAGGTATACTATTTTTTTTCATTAATTAATTGAGTCAAAAATTATACCATGAATCCCATTGAAAAACGCGCAACAATTGCATTAGCCAGTATCTTCAGTATCCGCATGCTTGGTCTGTTTATGGTGCTTCCCATATTTAGTCTCTATGCAATGCATTTATCTTCAGCAACACCATTCTTAATTGGTATTGCCATAGGCATTTATGGTTTAACGCAAGCATTAATGCAATTACCATTCGGTATGTTATCGGATCGATTTCCCCGTAAAAACATTATTTTTATAGGTCTTATATTATTTATTATAGGAAGTATCGTTGCTGCTATTTCACATTCTATTCAAGGTGTCATTTTAGGTAGAGCATTACAAGGTGGTGGTGCAATTGGTAGTGTAATTATCGCGTTATTAACCGACCTCACGCGTATAGAACAACGCAGTAAATCTCTGGCTATTATCGGAATTATGATTGGTTTTTCATTTTTATTATCCATGTTGTTAGGGCCCTTATTAGGCAATTGGTTACATTTATCGGGTCTGTTTTGGTTAACTGCCCTATTAGGTTTTATCAGTTTATTAGTACTTTTATTTATCGTACCAAAAACGGATTATGCTTCCATGCCACCGCCATTAACATCACAAAATTTTCTGGCATTATTTTTTCATAAAGAATTATTACGACTCAATTTTGGTATTTTCAGTTTACATACCATTTTAACAGCCTGTTTTGTGGTATTACCGATATTAATTAGCCACTTGATGAAACAACAAAATGTTTGGATATTATATTTTTCAACATTATTAATTTCCTGTGCATTTATTTTCCCCTTATTAAATTATGCTGAACGAAATAATCGTGTAAAACAACTGTTTATTACTGCCATCGCTGGATTAATATTAAGTCTTATTTGGTTAAGGTTTTTTAATCACAATTTGTATGAAATTACATTAGGCCTAATTACGTTTTTTACGGCTTTCAATTTTTTAGAAGCTAATTTACCCTCTTTAATTTCACGGGCTGCACCAGCTGATCGTAAAGGCACTGCCATTGGAATTTATTCAAGTTCGCAATTTTTAGGGATTTTTTGTGGCGGCTTATTAGGTGGTTGGATTTATGGGCATTTATCACTTGAAACAGTGTTTAGTGTCTGTGGCATAATTGCTGTGTTGTGGCTATTAGTAACATATAATATGGTTAATTATGTTAATATAAAAAAACATGCTATCAATGAACAGCAGGCAGCACAATAATTACAAATTCAGTTTATTTTCTATAACAATATTTTAATCTACATGGGAGCAATTCATGGCAAGAGGTGTAAACAAAGTAATATTGATTGGTAACTTAGGCAATGATCCTGAAATTCGTTATATGCCAAGTGGTGGTGCTGTTGCAAATATTACTGTAGCAACGAGCGAAGCATGGAAAGATAAACAAACTGGCGAGCAACATGATCGTACTGAATGGCATCGTGTGGTTTTCTTTAACCGATTAGCAGAAATTGCCGGTGAATATTTACATAAAGGATCAAAAGTCTATATCGAAGGCAGCTTGCGTACCAGAAAATGGCAGGATAAAAATGGCCAAGATCGTTATACCACTGAAATTGTAGGTAATGAAATGCAAATGTTAGATAGCCGTGGCGCTGGTGCAAATATGCCCGAACATCCACCGGCAGATTATGCGCATGAACCACAAGGTACACAAGGTAAATCGAATAATGGCGACGCCGCACATTCTGCTCCAGTAAGTTCGGCTGAATTTGATGATGATATTCCGTTTTAAATAATCACACTATCTTATCTTTTATGACTTTTACTCAGAACGGGTTGTAATTCAACAGGCCGTTCTGATGTAAAACGACTCAGGTCAGTTGTTAGTTGGCGAGAAACTGCTTGAATTTCATCAGATTCAGTTTGCAATATAAATCTCCATATATTTTCCATGTCGATTTCGGCAGATTTATTACGTAATGGATGCCTTAATTGCTTACTATAGTTAATTGCCTTGGTAAAATAATTATGCATTTTTTCATTTTGTAATTTATGAAAAATTTGTGAATAACTCTTTTGTAACAATTCAGCATATTTTCCTATGATAATAATAAGCATTTTTACTTCCACGACATCTTCTCGTTTATTGGGTTGATGTAAATCCATACGATTTTTGATGCCACTTTTTGCTATGGAATGCAAAATATGCATACTCTCACCAATTTGTAGTAAATAATATTGTGCTTTTTCGTCATTATTCATTAATGTATTGCTTGGATTAATCTCTTTATTATCTAATTTATCGAGCGATTTTTTGCATAATTGATATAAGTCAGTCTTTTGAATCAACTTATCTAACTCTAACATTTCTTTCAGAGGTAACTGTTGATTTGGCGCCGCGATGGTATCAATTAATGATAAGCATTTAGCATTAAAAAATATTTCAATAGAATTATATAAAGCATCAATTGAGAAATCCTTTGGCAACTTAGCCAAGATACTGCGAATATCTCTTACCCTGGTACGCAATTGGAAATAAATATCAGGAGAGTCCGACGATGGTAATTTCTCCAAAACAATTAACATTAACCACAAACCATGGCAAAAATGGAGGAAATTAAGAGAAATATTATGTCCTGCTTTAATTTTATCAGGTAAAAAATTTGTGGTAACTGCGTTAAGATATTTTTCCCATTGTATCTTTATATTATTGAGCAATTTTTTTAATTCTTGTAATAATTCCTGATTGGTTAATTCGCTGGGTTGTTGCACAGGTCTATGAGTAATAGGTGTTATTTGTTTTTCTTTTTTGCCCTCTGCGCCAGTTTTGTCAGATGGTTTTTTACTTATGGATGGTTGTAATAATAAATCTTCATTGGCTTTTGTAACAGCAATTGCTTTAGGACTGCTTATCGGTGGAGCAAATAGTGATTGCCGAACAAAAATCTGAATATTCGGTTGCTCGGAAGGTGCCGGTGGTTTTTTTGGCATCACAACTGCTTCTGAAGGACTTGCCGGTTGTTTTGTTATTGCTGGGGAATCTGCTTTTGTTGGTGCTTTTGGTTTATCAGTCAATGATAACTTCGCTACAGAAGTATTAGATATGTCTTTTTGTTTTTCTTGATGCGTCACTTTTTTCTCTAATTCTTTTGTTACTTCTGTATCAGTTGATTTATCCTCATGAAACTCTGCTAACTTGTCATCGTTATCAAAAATCTGGACAAACTCGTTTAACGCTTTCTCTAATTTTTCATTTAATTTATCAATGTTTGCAAACTGTAATTTAGAATATAAATCCTTTAGCAATTTCATATTTTTTTTCATTAAATCATTCATTTCTTCTATTTTATTATAATCTTGTTCCTTGATTTGATCGGCCATCTTTTTTGATAACAGCTCATTATCAGTGTAAAGATTGTTATATATTAAATTTATAGCTTGAAATTGTTCATCAAATTTATTGCTCAGCTGAGTAATTTCTTCAACCAAGTTAATGACTTTGCATGCCGCTCTCAAATATTTACCTTCAGTATTTTTTGATCGTAAACGCGCACGCTCAATAGTTTTTGACCAAGATGAATTATCTTTTTTATTTGCCCGGACCAGTAACTCCTTGAAGCTTTTACTTAATTCGCCAAAATCATGCATTGTTTCACGTAACTCAACCGGTAATTTTTTCCTTTTTTCTTCCAGCTGATTAATTTGATATCCATCAGACAACTGATAAATCGTCTTTAGCATTTCATCAACTGTAACATTGATTTTTTTATGCTTGTTCCTTTTATTGATATCTATGAAAACCATCCCTTCTTGTATTTTAATGCCCTGCTCTTTAAATATTACTTTAAGTGCTTCTAGCAATTTATTTTCAAATACTTTTAAGATCAACTCGTCTTTGAAGGTTAAACTTTTTAAGTGTTGATAATCTGTGCTTTTTTTCAAAACAGTAAGCATGCCAGCAATAATTTCATTTTTAGATTTAAATTCCCATGCTGCTTTCCAAGTTGTTAATTCATGCCTTTGCCAACCTCCTTTCAAAAAGAGATTGGTTATATTATTTAACAATTGTTCTGTTTCTTCTTTTACATCAACGGGATTATCTTTTGCTTCTTTCAATTGCTTTTCTTCTTGACTTGAATTTTTTTCTTTTTTACGGCTAGCTTGCGCTGAAGTGTCAGGATTTAAATGTCCAGTTTTTACTGATTGAAGTTGCATCAAATCACTATATTTAAATGCACCGAAACTATTTGGTAATAATTTTGCTAAATTTTCTTTTTCAAACATCCTTAGAAACTGATCAAGAATCGCTTGTATCAATAATGCAAAATCGGAATTACTTGTCATATCAAACGCATGTTTACTCGCAAGACATTTATTAATACCTTCATTAGTTAATACCTTATTATCGAAGCAATGAATAGCAATTTTCATAAATTCAAAATTGAAAGGACTGATATTTTTAAATTCTTGCTGAATTAAAATATAAATTTTTTTAAGATTTTCAATATCTTTTTTGTTTAATTTTTTCAAGCTTATGAGCATGACGATAGCTAAGCGGTAGCAAGTCAGTGCATGCACTTCTTGTCCTTTAATAAGCATAGACAGCTGCGCCATTTGCACATGGACAAGACTGCGAAAACGAGCATCATCATCAATAATGTCATATTGCGCATCAAGAAATTCCCGATGATCTTCCGGAATTTCTTGTGGTGTAACTATAACTGGTGGTGAATTAAAATCTTTAAGCAATATCCCACCTAGATATTCTGCTCCATTTTTTTCAATCAATTCATAACATTTTAATACTGTATCGATAAAAGGACCTTTGAGCAGTTCTTTGCTATATTTAAATAGCATTGTCATCGTCGCTTGTAATTTTGCATAATTGATTTTTTCTTTAGTCGTTATTAAAACTTTAAAATAGCTCCCGACTAATTCAGCCAACATTAAAGGTAACCGTGTTAATAGATCTTGCCGCGTGATATTATTTTTACCGCACTCAGACATTAAATAAAATGATTTAATCATTTCAACTATATTATCAAATGTTTGATGCACAACAGATGTATTACAATGTAAAATTAAATCAGTACCATCGTGAAAATAGCGTAAAAAAGCATCCATTAACGGCATATCACTTGCCACATTTGAATTCAATTCAATCAATTGAGTCATTGCGATACTAAAAGAAGGTAAATTAACACATAATTTTTGATACATTATGCTCATGTTTAAAATGCGATTGTTCTCTTTATGTGAGAGAGAAAGAATTCTGATATAAATTGCTAATAATCGTCTACAATCAGCAAGTGATTTATGTACTGTAATTTGTTTAATTAAAAATTGAAATTTCTCAGATTCAAAATAATGCACAAATTCAGGAAGAGAGGGAATATCACTTTGAAAATTCTGTAGTAACTTCATTAATTCATTACGTGGTAAACCACTGGGATATTGATCATATTTATAATCTAGTTCGTCAGAATCAGAATCATAATTATAATAATTAGTTAAACGATTTGAATCATAATTATTAGTACGGCTTGGAACAGTCAAGCCTTGTTGTTCATTTTCAAAATTTTTCATATTTAAACTCTTAATGTCGTGTATTTTATTGAGAATAGAACGGTAATAAAAACAGCGAATTATAACACAACATTAAAATAGTTTGAATTGGTGCATATGCCGTGATCGCATGTGGAATAAAAAAGGCGATAATTTCTATCGCCTTTTTTATGAAATGAAATGGTTTTATCTGTAATAATTGTAGTGATAATAAGTATGATCTACCCAGCAGTGGCCATTTTGGCAATGACGATAATAGTGATAATACTGAGTATGACATACGCCATTATGACAAACTCTGGTGTGATAATTATAAACATAATTTGTTACAGCATAGCTTGATGCAGTGATTAAGCTACAACATAAAACCAATGTTAATGCGGCTTTTTTTGCCATTGTGTTTAACAGTTTCATAAAATTCTCCTTAAAAATATGGTGTTGATTATATTCTACTTTGCTCGTTTTTGATAACTTTATTTCCTGGTTATGACATATATAAATTTAGTCCATTTTCTGGAATATACCACTTAACTATTTTCTTTCCTTCTCCCCGAATGGGAGAAGGTGCCGAAGGCGGA
>JAJYDF010000017.1 GCA_021777765.1 Pseudomonadota bacterium
CGAACTGAGATGTGTGAATATCTGCTCGATTTTCTTTAATCAAAGGCGTAACCCCGGTTTAGCAATTCCCGGGTTATGCCATTGTAGAAACAAAATAGGTGCGAATTTGAGTTTTATTATGTTTTAAAAGTATCTCATTTGCTCCACTCAGGCTACATTTCTTTAGTCATGAAATATTAGATAATTTTGTGAATAAAATAGGAACTTTATTGTGCTATTTCGTTTATTAATACTACTTGGATGTTTAAGTTTTTCATTACATGTTTATGCCATCGATCGCTCAACACAACGCGCTGATTATCAATTGGCATTATCTGCACTTGCACAAGGTGACTTAAATCATTTTTATAAATTAAGCAATAAATTACAGGATTACCCTTTATATCCTTATTTAGTTTACGCCGATTTAGTTAAAAGAATTCACACTGCCCCAACACAAGAAATACAAAATTTTTTAACGCAATATAATGACACACCACTCGCACAAAAATTATGGATAGTGTGGTTAGAGGCATTAGCTGAAGATAAAGAATGGCCACAATTTTTGTCGCGATATCACGCCACAGATAATGTCACCTTACAATGTTTAGCAAGACAAGCATTATGGCATACTGGTTATGTCCAACCTGCATTAAATGGTGTTTCAGATATCTGGTTAAATTCCAAGCCGTATCCGCCAGCCTGTCAAATGATTATTTCGCAATGGCAAACCGATGGTGGTTTAACGTTAACATTATTGTGGGAAAAAATTTATATTGCGATGACGAATAATAATATTGATGCTATTCGTGAATTAATGCCTTATTTACCTCAAAATCAATTATGGATTATTCAACTATATGCTGCTGTTTTTAATAATCCGTTATTACTTAATGAACCACAAATATTAGATAATACGGAACCTGTTACACGATTTATTTTAAAAGTAGGCATGCAAAAATTAGCTACTCAAAATGCTGATTATGCATTAATGACTTGGCTGAATTTGCAAAAAGAATATTCATTTACCGCAACTGAAAAACAAATTGTTTCTAGAATATTAGGTGTGGCGTTAGCATCGCAAGGTGATCCTGATGCCATTAATTGGTTGGCCGCCGCAGGTAATGATAATACCGATCAAAGCGCTGCATTTTGGCGTATTAGAATTGCTTTGTTAAATCAAAATTGGCCAGCGGTATTAACAGCTATTGCACAATTATCTCCGGAACAACAAAAATTAGCCGCTTGGCAATATTGGCAAGCGCGTGCTTTAGCAGCAATGGGGCAAACGGTAAATGCCAGTATTATTTATGAAGCGTTAGCGCGACAGCAAGATTATTATGGTCAATTAGCAACCATTCAATTAGGTAAGCCCATCGTTAGAAAATTTCAATCGCAATTCGTTGATGAAAATCAGTTGCAAAATATTGCAAATATACTTGCTATGCAACGGGCTTATGAATTATATGAATTAAATTATAAATACCAAGCACGTGAGGAATGGCAATGGGCGTTACAAAAATTACCTTTGAATCAGTATCTATATGCGGCGCAATTAGCTACGCAATGGGGTTGGTTTGATAATGCGATTGCCACTAATCAATTATTGGGTGAGCAGGGTGATGTGAGATTGCGGTATCCGTTGGCTTATCAAAATAATATTAATTTAATTGCGCGTGAATATAATTTAGATCCTGCATGGGTCTATGCAGAAATTCGTCAGGAAAGTTTATTTCAAACACAAGCGCATTCTGCTGCAGGTGCATTAGGATTGATGCAGTTGTTGCCAAATACGGCTGTTTTAATTGCTGAAAAATTACATTTGTATTCGTTTAACGAAGCTACTTTATTTAATCCTGATCAAAATATTGAGATTGGCGGTGATTATTTGCAAAAATTATTGTCTGAATATCATGGCAATATTGTTGTTGCAACAGCTGCTTATAATGCGGGGCCTGCGCGTATTTCACGTTGGATTTCTAAGCAAAATAATGTACCGGCGGATATTTGGGTGGAGGCTATTCCTTGGTATGAGACGCGGGATTATGTGAAAAATATTATGGCGTCGATGTCGGTTTACGAAGAGCAATTAGGAATGCCTGTGAGTTTCGATAAAAGAATGAAAAAAAATATTTAGGATTTGAGAAAAAAGAAGAGATCCTAGATAGATTTACGCTTTACTTTGGTTGTCGAACTGGTGGTTCGCAACGCAGACAGGAATAAATTTATGATTGTGTGAGAATCCATCATGTTTTTCACGGTCTGCTTATGCAAACCACCACTTCGACAACGCTTATGGTCAACGATATTTTTATGAAATTTGAGTGCGGATATTCTTTTATCTTGGGTTGGGAGTGTGGAGGGATAAATTAATTTATATTGTGCCAAGATTTATTTATCTTTTTTATTCTTTTTTCATTTTTTTTCCTTCTCCCACTTGTGGGAGAAGGTGCCGAAGGCGGATGAGGGTAATTAAAAACATGCCTCAAATCTTTATCGAATTATTAAAAAAATTTTTATTTATTTTATTATTTATTTAAAATGGAAAATATTTATGTCATATATTTTAATTCTTTATTACAGCCGTTATGGTGCCACTGCAGAAATGGCAAATTATGTTGCGCGTGGAGTAGGAGAAGTGGCGAATATTGATGCGCGTATTAGAACGGTGCCAGCTGTTTCTCCTGTGACTGAAGCGGTTGAAGATGCGATTCCTCATTCTGGTCCGCCTTATGTAACCATTGATGATTTGAAAAATTGTGAGGGATTAATATTAGGGAGCCCGACGCGGTTCGGTAATATGGCGGCGCCATTAAAATATTTTTTAGATAGTACCAGTGCATTATGGTTATCAGGAGAATTAGTCGGTAAACCGGCGGGTGTATTTACGTCTACATCAAGTTTACATGGTGGGCAGGAGGCAACGTTATTAAGCATGATGTTGCCATTAATTCATCATGGCATGTTGATCACGGGAATTCCTTATACTGAATCTGATTTAATTACCACGAAATCTGGTGGCACACCTTATGGTGCTAGTCATCTTGCGGGAATTGACAGCAAAAATCCTTTATCCGAGGAAGAGAAAAGAATGTGCAAAATATTAGGTAAAAGAGTTGCAAAAGTAGCTGTTTGTTTGTCAAAACTTTAGGTGGTGTGTGATCGATCTGCTATCAACTTAATCATCTAAATATATATTTAACACGTCATTCTGGTATAATTTATCACCCGCTGTATAAAAATGCATTAAATATAATGAGGTTATACAAATGATTCCTCCAGAACAGTTTGAAGAATTAGCCCAAAAAAATACTGAAGGCCATCCCCATTTAGAAAAGATTGAACAAGATAAATCTCAAGGAGATCATCGTAATAAAGATATTTCCACATCGTTTTTATTGCAAAATCTTCACGATAGTAATGTGTTGGCAATGAGAATTAATTTAAATAGTAAGCAGGTTGATGGATGGAGTGTGGAAGAAACAACGCATAGAGCGACTGAAAACAATAGTATTAAAAGTAGTATTTCCAATTTGAAACAAAGATATTGTGACCATATAAAACCTACAATATCAGATATCAATAACACTATTTATCAAAATAAACAACAATTAATGCAAGAAGGCATGACAGAACAAGATTATTATTATCTTCTTGCGCAAATTGAAAAGATTTTTACTCAGAACAATCAATGGGTATTATTACAATTATGTTGGGTGGCACTACATGATCAAAATATGCCATGTAAAGAATGTTTTTTAGGTGGCATGCCTGTTAATGAAATGACGCGAACCAGGGTCCATTTATTCCTGAAAGAATTGGTTAGAAAAATAAGGGAAAAAAAGATATGTTCCCATGGAGAACATAATGCCATTTATGAAGCGATGCAATGTCTTCATCCAGATACTAGGCCGATTATGGATCTCGCGGCAATTCCAGATTTAATTATGTTAAAAGTGCAAGAGGCATTGTTGGAATATTTAAAACAACATGTTGAGCTTGCAGAACAATTGCAAATTATTAAACAGTGGCTTACTAATACCGAAAATGGCTTATCAATTTTTGGTACAGATCAAGCAGTTACTGAACAAAAAATAATCAATAGTGTTTTTATGAAATTAAAAGAGAAAGGTTATAAGGATAATTCAGAAAAAATAGTTGAAAAAATCAAAAAACATTTTTCTGCAACGCCATTATTCCTACGTGAATTTGAAAATTTAGACAGTGAATTCCACGATACAATCTATGTTGTTTATCCTAAAATTAATTCACTCGAAGACCATATTAAATATTTTTGTAGAATGTCTATTGCAAAAAAATTTAATTGGCTATCTGAATTATGTTCAGATGATGATTCTTATCAAGCGCTTATTGATAAATTAGTTAATCAAAGAATAGCATGGGATAATGAACGAATTAGTGAATCTAATTTTATATTATTATTTGATCACTTTAAAACAGATGAAACATTACTGAATAGATTTCTACAAAAAATAATAGATCATCCCAAACAAACTAAAGAAGTTAAATTATTAGCATTAATGCATTTTTTTACCAATAAGGTAAGCAATAAACGCACTGCTGAAGACATCATTACTGATATGTCGCATATAGGGACTGCTGAAGAGGTCATGTGGTTATTATGCTATTTATATGCAAAAGCTCAGCGAAAATCAGAGCGAATGGCCCTACAAAAATTAATTATTTTGCTATACAAACAGGGTGTAAAATCTGAAAAATGCATACAAAATAATATATCAGCTGCACAATTAATAATGTCAACTGAATTTGATCGGGGTTCAACTGTTTACCAAATAATTCCAAATAAATATTTTAAAAATTTTGATTTAAATAAATACTGTCATTTCAGAGAATCTTTTGTCTTAATTGCAACAATCCCACTCTGTATGGTTTTAGGGTTGCCTTTAGGCATTATATTAGCAGGCGCATTTGGCGTAATTTCAATGTTAGCATTTGCATTAATACCTGTTATATTTCATAAAGAATTATTTGGTTTTTGTAAATCATTTGTATTGCGCACAAAATTATCAAAAAAAATAGATGACCCTGAGTTTGCTTGTCCTGATGTTACAAAAAGTCAATTTAAAAACTTCTTTGTACCTAAAACTGACAGGACATATCTCAAAGAGATGTTTTCACCATTTGCTAAAATATCAAAAATCTTTGAGTCAACTGCATTTCCCTATAATAGTAATCTAGATGATCAAACTTTTGTAAAAGATATTTTACAACCTCTCGACGGTGTAAAACATATTATTAAAGGGCTCGTTAAAATACTAACTTCACCTTTTATTCCATTTAAAAAAGAGTGGCGGCCGCTTGATATTGCTACTAGAGTGGTTTCTGGTTTATCAACAATGGCATTAGGCGTTGCTGAATTAGCATTAACGCCATATACCTATTTAATTAAAATCCCTTGTCGTGTATACCAAACTATTGAAAAAAAATCGGCATTGCAAGGCGATTTAATGATTAAGGCCACACAACTGCAAGACGAGATATTAAGTTCTTCAACCATAAAACAATATCGACAATCATCTTCAATATCGGATAATGATTTTTCACTAAAACAACTCAATAATAATCTATTTAATAAAGCAGTATCACTTCATAACAGATATAAACAGTTTAAATTAAATGTACCGTTAGTCGACTCGCAATTTAAAAGAGACGAAAAAGAGCGCTGGCAAAATGTGAAAACGACTTTTTTTGCGCGGATTGTTAATCAAAAACCGGCTATAAATTATACTGAATTAAAAGTATTGAATGATTATGTTTCTTTATATACTAATCAATATCATAATCGATTGTGACCCGGACACGTCGTTGCGCTCCTGTCCGGGCTACTTTTTGATAATTACTATTAATGTGAACAGAGATTATAGTGTCATTCGCCCTGATTCTATCCAATCAATTTTGTTTGAAGGATAATCAATTAATGGTGTTTTGGCGTTATCAGAAATATTGATTTGTACAGAATTATTGGTCCCATAATTATGAAATATTTTATTATTGCTTATTTGTGACATATCATGGTTTGGCGTCAAAAAATTATCGCATTTATTGATACAGAGCATAAACCTGAATAACAATATTAACATCATAAGTGATACTGCAATAGTTAATCCCAATAGATTAGAGTTCCCTTCATTATTTGGCATTTGAGTGTAATTAGAAATAGCTGTTGATTGAGATGTTATATCTTTATTATTAATCATATCCGATTGTGCAGATACTAATGGCAGGGTAGATATTACAGCCATCTTAAACAAAAATAATAACATTCTAGACAGATGCTCTTTTTGAAAATGTGAATATCTTAAAGAGTTGTGACTAAATAAAGTGCTCTGTGAATTTAAATTAAAATGGGGTGTTGTTAATTGTTTTGGCATGATTGACCTCTTGTTTTTATTATTATTATGAGAAGAGCGGAATTATAGGGTAGCAATTTTTATAATGCAATGAGCACTTTATGATTTTGTTAAGTAAATTTATTTTTAGGTCGATAAAGTTGCAATATGTGCTGTCACTGTTTTACCAATGGTTCCTAAATTATATCCACCTTCTAAAAAGGAAATCACTTTATTATTTGCATATTGCTTTGCTATTTGCGTCACTTCTTGTGTCATTTCTATATAATCTTGATCGGTTAAGTTTAAGTTAGCCAGTGGATCAAATTTTCTCGCATCAAATCCTGCGGAAATTAATATTAATTCAGGATGAAATTTTTGCAAAATCGTATTTAAACCTGTGCTAAAAGCCGCGCGATGTTGTTCAGCTGTTGTGCCTGATGATAATGGAATATTGAGGGTAGTGCCGATGCCTGATCCATTCCCTGTTTCATCTGCTGCTCCAGTACCTGGATAAAAGGGATATTGATGGGTAGAAAAATAAAATACAGTGGGGTCATCATAAAAAATATCTTGCGTACCATTGCCGTGGTGTACATCCCAGTCAATGATTAATATTTTTGTAATATGGTATTTAGCTTGTGCATATCGGGCTGCAATGGCAATGTTATTGAATAAACAAAAACCCATGGCTTGATTAATAGTGGCATGATGGCCAGGAGGTCTTACTAATGCAAATGCATTAGTGATGTGTTGAGAAAATAATTGATCAACGGCAGTGATGCCGGCACCTGCTGCTAACAAAGCAATATCAAATGATTTTGGGCAGACAACAGTATCAGCATCAATATAATAATGCGGCCCTTGTTCGCAACATTTTTTAATATGGTCAATTAATTGTTGGGTGTGACAGTGCAGGATATCATTCATTGTTGCAGGTATAGGCGATACATGTTTCAATGCCTGCCATAATTTTGGGGTGGATAGCAATTCATTCATTATTGCTCGCAAGCGATTAGGATTTTCAGGATGTTGTGGGCCTGTGTCATGATAGAGAAATTGTGGATCATAAATGAGTGCGGTTGTCATAAATGGTGCCTTTAAATTAAGAATTAATTTACGTTACTAATATAAAATTATATACCTTTTTTTCATTCTCCCGCTTGCGGGAGAATGAAAAAAATATTGTTCTGGAGTAAATCAATGGCAATAAAGAGCTCGCTTGGTGTAATGGTTATTATATTATTATTGTCTTCTGCATCTTGGCATTATCTGAATACTGCAAATAAAAATACTAATCAACCCCAATTTACACAAGGGTTTTTAAAAGGAGTTGCCATTCCACAAAATAAATATTTAAAAGCAGATATTGTCATCAATAATTATCATTTACAAACAGATATTGCTGGCACGTCACAACAACAGCAAACCGGCTTAGCAATCAAATCACAATTGAATGAAAATCAAGCCATGTTATTTCCATTTGCGGATGAAAGTTACCAGGCATTCTGGATGAAAGATATGAAATTTCCTATCGATATTATGTGGGTAGATAAAAATAATACCATTGTTTATGTACAACCTCATTTGCCACCTTGTGCCACTGTTCTAAATTGTCCGATATATCAACCGGATGTGAAAGTCATTTACGTATTAGAGGTCGTTTCAGGGTTTGCTCAACAACATCATGTAGTGGTGGGGCAAACAAAAATGTATGCAAAATTAGTCAATTAAATGATATAGTTTATTTGTTATGGATTCACGTTATTTTTACACGATGATTGTATAAACAGAAATTTAATGAAATCAATTTCAAAATTATTGAAGCTAATAATATTGAGTATGATTTATTAACTTAAAACATAAATAACATAAAGGAAATTAAGATGCCTATTTTTAATGCTCTTACTAAACAACAGGATATAGACGCCGCTAAAGATCCCAAGCATACAGAATTATTGATACAAGATAATGTTAAGCGAAATATTATTGATCAAATTCCTGTTAATATTCATACGCTTCATATTTATTGTACATTGGATCACGATATTATACGTCATCTCAGTGGTGATCAATTTTCTCATATTACGAAATTTATTATTTACCCTAATAGCACGTCAGAAAATATTGCCGCTGTTATAAGATTAATTCCTGCAAGAATTAAAAATATACAAATTGCTTTTGGTGGTATGGGCCCTAAACATTGGGACAATAGTATTTTAACTGCGTTAAAAGAGCGTGGTCTTAACCCTAACGAGGCTGTGGACTATAAAATTAAAACCGTTGTTCAAAATGGTAAAGATCAAAAGTGTAATAAAACTAGAAATGGTAGACACTTGCGACAGAATAATTCAAGCAACACAGGTAAGGCGCAACAGAGAGTATTATCACATCAGGCTGATAATAGAGCGCCTAATTCACTTGTTCCAACTATTCATATACTACAAACTGAAACAATTCCGTTAACAGTTCAAAAAGGAGCTCAAGTATTTTCTGTGCCACCATTGTCATCGCAACGATTTACATTTTTTAGTTCACCCTCTGAAACAACCACTTATAATCCCGATGCGTATTTTTCACATCAAAATACAGAGCAACAGCAAGCACCTCGTGAAATAACATTAAATACCATTAATTCATCTGCAAAAACATTAACTTTTGATTTACTCACAGCTAAAGATATGGAAGCAGCGGTAGCTATGGTGCCCGATGAAATATCAGAATCTTCATCCTATGAGATGGAAATAGATGAAAATAAATTGCCATTTCAAGTTCTTGATTTCTCATCAGCTTCATCATCGCAATCAACTACAACTTATATACCGAGAGGTGGAATTTCAATTGCAGAGATAATGAATCCACCATCACCTGCAGATCAAGCTGAGAATAATGTGAGAAGTATGCGGCTTTAATACGTTTTAAAATAAATCAAATTATCTATGTATTACAAAACTTCTGAGTTTAGGTGCGTTTTATTAATTCTGTCAGATAGTTTTTGCCCTCACCCTAACCCTCTCCCTAAAGGGAGAGGGGATTAAAACAGTAGTAGTAGATGGCACGGATAGTCCCCTCTCCCTTTAGGGAGAGGGTTAGGGCGAGGGACTTTTAAAACTGACAAATTAATGAAACACAGTAGTGCACAACAATAAGTGTAAATAATATTCACATATTATCCCCAATATACTTACTTTATGTCATGGTTTTACTGAACATATCTGAACATCATTTTGTTCAGTTGGCGTCGAGGAAATATGATCAGCAGTGATAACCGATAAGGTATTTATTTTGCTTTCTGTTGTTACCTCTACTAAAGAAATTTGCGGTATTAAATTAAATTTAGTAGCAATATCTTGTACATATGCCCACCATAAAATGAGTTGATCAGGTTTTTCTGGTGCAAACAGGTGAGCATTATTACCTAAATATTCTGCTAAATGTAAACAGGAAGTGATAAAGTATCTTCTGTAATCGTTAGTGATTTCTTGCGCATAGATAACAGTATCAAAATATTTTCTTAAATAGGATGTGAGAACTTCAAATCTTTGGTTCAATATAAACAGCAATGTTTCATACATGGTTACACTATTAAATTGCCCAAGTAATGTATGTATATCTTTTAATTCCTGAATAATTTCAGCAAGTCTGGTTAAATTTGGTAATGATTCTTTGATAGAATTATTTAATTGCTTAATTTTATCCTTAAGATCGTCTTCTATATATCTTAAGGTGGGTACACTCAGCGTTTTTCTGTTATATAATTCAAAATTACGTTCTAAAATATATTCCCGTATTTTTTTAGGCAATAGTATTTGTCTAAAGTAATGCAATTGAAATAGCTCTTTATCTTTATCAAATGCAATTTCATCAATAATTTTATCAATAATATTTTTGAATATTAATAAATGACGACGAACTTCCATATTTGATAATAAGAGACCAGGTTGCATTTTTAAGATGGAACTGATGAATGCCGTTAAGTTATAGGTATTCATCCCATAGTTGCAGGATTTATAAATACGTGACAAATCTCTGTTGTGTATTTCAGCATATTTATTGGATACAAGATCAATGGCAATAGAAATATCTGTCCAATGAGAAGAAGCTAATTTCATTTCTAAAGTTTGTAATGCGTTTTCTATTTTAAGTATTTCAATGGTATTGCTAGCTGCAATCAATCGATTTTCAAGAATAATTGTATGATCGGAATAGCTTTTAATTTGAAAATTTACCAAATTTATATAGTCTGATAACAATTTAATTAAACTTTGGTGTTGTGCGGTAACTAATACACTCTGCATCTCAACATAATTAAATAATTTATCAGCTAAATCATATAGACCTAATGATACCAATCCAGAAAAAATCTTTTCAATTAAAATTAACGTTTCGTCGTTAATGGTGGTTGTGTTAATAAACTGTTGTTCTATAGAAAGTATTAATTGTGTTATATCATTGTGATCTTCAATACTGTTCACCAATTGTAAATGATCATCATCACCATAAATCTTTGATAAAAGATTTTTTAATAATTCAGTGATACTCAGTGAATTATAATGTCTTGATATGAGGCTATTGTCTTTATCGCAATCCATTGCAGCAATGATTGAAAGAGCATTATTTGTTGCAATATAATTAGGGTCAATCAAAATGTGACATAGTAATGGTGTTTGAATTCTTAATATAAGCGTAGCCTCAACACTTGCTGTTATACGGTTTTTTAATAAATTGAGATTTAACGGCTTATCAATAATTGCTCGACGAAAAAAAGTAACTTCTTGAGCTTTAGTGAATAAATTATTAAGTAATCTTAGTTGAGTAGAGAAGTGTTGTTTTGAGGATCTTATTTTAAGAAGGTTATTATGGTATAAGGATTGTGTTTGTGTTGAAGATGTCGCTTTAAATAAAGTGATATCACGAATATGTTGTGTAATTTTTAACCCAATATTAAACAATGCTATTTTAATATTGGTATTAATGGATTTATCTTTTGCTAGTTCGTGAATAAGGGTTATATCGGCACTATAAACTACAGTAAACATTCCAAATTCATTCGGTAATGCTTCCGTAATAATTTTAACATATTCCATGCCAAAATTGATTACTGTATTTGAAATGTTCCCGTCATATAAAATGTCATCGAAATAACCAGATAGTGCTGTTATATATGTGCTAATAGTTTTAACTGTTTGATAAACATTTTGTCGTTCAGTATTGCGTATATACTCAAAACAGATAACGCTTTGATCTAATATGAGATTAAATATATTCAATGTAATTTGTTGTTGTAACAAACTATATTCATTATTCATTTGATTAATAGCTGGCAAATTGATTAAAGGGGAGTTGGCATAAGTGATAAATGTGTTTAATTGTAATTCCAAAAATGTTAGTAAAATGCAATTTAAATTTACAAAGCGTAGTGTTGTGCGTTGATTGTGCGGAAATAAATCTAATTGTGATTTAAAGTTATTAATAAGATAATTTGACAATGATAAGTAAAAAGACAGATTATTGGTTGTTTCTGCATTCGTTAAGAGGTATTCAGAAAAATATACAAGGTTTTGTAGGTCAGACTGCCTTAAAGTTTGCATGTTAATTTGCTCGAAAATGATTTTTAAAGATTGATCACAAATGTTTTTGCTCTGTTGTAAAGCCTGATTTTTGTCTATGTTGGCATAGGTAACTAATAGATCACGTAAGCTTTCCTTTCGATAAAACAGCAGAATTTTATAAATATTTATTTTTGAAGAGGACAGCTTAGTATATTTGATTAGTAAAAGATCCAGTTCTTCTATTATCCTCGGCAATAATTTTGGATGTTTGCCCATGATTTCTATAATTTTTATCGGTATTTCATGCGATTTCTCATAGACTAAATTGGCTTTTAATTCTACAAATAACAAATCCAATTGTTCTGACGGCTCATTTTGATTGATAAGCTGTGTGCAATAACTCATCCAACGCTCATACTGTTTGAATGGGATAATTGTTCTAAGGTTATTTGACTCTAATTTGTTTGAGAGTATCTGACAAACAATTCCAAGAGAGTATCGATTTGTGGTGGGGACTTTTGAATGAAACAATTCAGCAGTGGTTTGATTAAATTGATCGTCATTGCTCATGAATAGCGTATTATCAACCAGAAGCTCAAGCGCCTCGCTAGTTTGTTTCATCTTATGAAAATAGTGATTTGATTTTCCTATGTTGGCAGAGATGTTTTCAGTGTAACCAAGACGCAGAACTAAGCATTTTATTTGATCTGAGCAATCCATCGTTTTATCAATAATTGATTTGAATATCACAAAATTGTGATAATTATTGAGTTCTTCTTCAGTGAGTAATTCATCAATTAACTCCAAAAATAATAAATTATACTGTTCAAAACAGGATTTACTTGAAAAAATAGTGTTGGTTAAATACTTTAAAATATATTCTATATAAAGCTTTTTATTTATCTTCATGTGATTTATGAAGTCTGTTTTTTGCAATCTATATATTCTTATTACTTTATCTGTACAAATTTTTGGTGAGATCATTAATGGCAGTAATGCTTCTGTGACCTTATCTGTTTTATGCTTTATCACGTCGTGTAGACAATCTTCTAGAACTGAATGATTCGAAGCCTATAACACTATATAATGTCTTTATAATAAAGATATAATTGTTTTGATCGGTATATTTTACAAATTGATCGATTCCTATTGTTTTTATCAGTAAAGAAATACTATTTGAATCAATATTTTTCGATGTCACTAAATGAGTGAATAAATAATGTGTAATGGGAGGATATTTAATTAATTGAATAATAACCTCTAAGTCTTTGGCGTATAATTTTATGGTAGGATTTTCATAACATATATCAGCCAAGATATGTAATATCATTCTAGCGATAACATGGTCTGTAAAGAAAGTGGGTAATTGATTAATCAATTGTACAATTGAACCTAATGGTAATTTACAGAGATATTCATATAATGGGATATCACCTACAATCATTTCATCTGGATGGTGTGCATGTTGCAGACAGGTTAGGACTTCATGGCAATTATTATTTTGTATAGCAAGTATTAATTTTATATGAGTGTTAGACATTTTTTTCCATTCATTAATTGAATTTATTTTAGGTTGTTACGATAAAAATAGGATTAAATTATTTACTTTGACGGTTGGATAAGATCAGAGGTCTTTATCCACCGTAAGATGAGTTAGTAGATAACGGCCTGCAGCCGAATCCACCCTACGTTTTAATAATACAAATAAGAGATATTAATGAAACGAGTTATATAGAGAGCTTTATAAAAACAAATAGAAGGGTAATATCTTATCATATTATTATTGTTTGTGGATCAACTTAGCGCCACGTTTTTTAACAGGATATATCTCAGCAAACGATTTCGAAGTACCTGGTTCAGAAATGATTCGTACGTGATTTCTTTGTAGCTCTCGTGGTTCATAGACACCACAGGAATGACATAAAATACCCACTTCGTGTTCTAAATTTTTTACATAATTCATCACGCGTGTTGCTTTATGTTGGGGATCTAAGCCATGCATTAATCTGCGATTATGTGTGGTAATTCCAGTGGGACAAGTATTATTGTGACAACGCAATGCTTGAATACATCCTAACGAAAATAAAAATCCTCTTGCTGAATTTACAAAATCTGCGCCAATAGCTAACGCCCATGCAACTGCGTTTGGCGTAATTAATTTACCAGCAGCAATCACTTTTATTCGATCACGTAAATCATATTCGATCAGTAAATCAATTAATTTAGGTAAACTTTCAGCAATAGGTAATCCCATATAACCAGCCAGTGTTGCTGGCGCAGCACCGGTTCCACCTTCTGCACCATCTAGCGTAATAAAATCGGGAGCAGATTCAATGCCACGTTGATGAATTAAATCAAATAATTCCTCTAACCATTCATAACCACCTAACACCGTTTTAAATCCTGTGGGTTTGCCAGTGATGTTTCTAACGCGATTGATAAAATCTAACAATTCTGCAGAATTACTGATTTCGGTAAAACGATTAGGACTAATTGCATCTTGGTAAGGTGTAATCCCACGCATTTGTGCAATTTCAGGTGTGACTTTAACTGCTGGTAACACGCCACCTTTTCCTGGTTTTGCACCTTGACTGAGTTTTATTTCAAACATTTTTACTTGTGGATATTGTGCAGCTATTCGTAAACGATCATCAGATAAATTACCTTCTGCATCACGATAGCCAAATTTAGCGGTTCCTATTTGCGCCACTAAATCACAACCACTTTTTAAATGAAATTCAGATAGTCCACCTTCACCGGTATTTAACCAACATCCAGCTAATTTAGCGCCTTCTGCTAAAGCTAAGATGGCATTTTCTGTAATAGATCCGTAACTCATTGCTGAAATATTAATTAAAGAACAGGTGGTATAAGGATATTGACACTGTGGACCAATAGTCACTGGTTTTGTTTTTACAGCATCGCGTGATAAAACAGGGAAGGGCGCATCAACAAAATAAATAGTACCCACACGGCGTAAATCGCGCGTCGATCCAAAACCAATGGTGGTATCAATATTTTTTGAGGCTTCATAAACCCATGATCGTTGCGCGCGATTAAAGGGTAATTCTTCCCAATCTCTTGCATATAATAACGCTCTGAAATAAATCCCTAATTTTTCTAATATATAACGAAAATGACCAATTAACGGATAATTTCTTAATATGGCGTGATCTTTTTGGGTGATGTCCCAGAGGAATAATATTATAATTGAAATGAATAATATTAATATACAGAAAATTAATATTTCATGTGACATATCTACTCCCTAATATCAATATTTTATAGATTAATTTCACTCGCATTATGTCATTCCCGCTGGCATAGAAATTAGCGGACATACTTAACGTTCAAGCGGGAATCTATCTCTGAATTTATAACTTGCATTAAATATGCTTTAAATAACAATTCGATAATAATTTTGCTATAGATTCCCGCTTGCAAGTTTATTGTTTTTAAATAATCTTTTCCGCGCGGGAATGACATGAATTTAATATTTTCTTTTTACAATATATTCAGCCAGTTCCACAAATAATTTTGTCTCAAATGGTAATTGATTTAAATTTTCAATTGCGGCGTGAAAATATTTTTCAGCAGACTCTTTAGCAGCATCTAATCCCAATAATGTCACATAAGTCATTTTGTGATTGGCTTCATCAGCACCCTGCGTTTTACCTAATATTTCGGTGCTACTCACATGATCAAGAATATCGTCTTGAATTTGAAATGCGATGCCGATATTTTTTCCAAAAGTTAATAAATTATTTAATTGTTGGTCGGAGCAATGACTAATAACCGCTGGCATTTTTATACTGGCTAAAATTAATGCTCCTGTTTTTAATTGATGAATGGTGGCTAATTGATCCAGTGAAATTTTTTGCTTTTCAGCAGCTAAATCTAATGTTTGTCCACCGGCCATTCCGTGCGATCCAATTGCGTGAGATAAAATATTTATTAACATTAATTGTTTATCAGAAGAAATTAGATTATTTTTCGCAGAAAGAATTTCGAATGCGAGGCTTTGTAAAGCATCGCCCGCTAATATGGCTAATGCTTCATTAAATTTTTTATGACAGGTCAATTGACCGTGACGTAATTCTGCATCATCCATACTCGGTAAATCATCATGAATTAATGAATAGGCATGAACACATTCTAAAGAAATGGCAATTTGATCAATACAATTTAAATCAATATTTAAAGCAATGCCTGTGGCATAAGCTAATAAAGATCGAATTCTTTTACCGCCACCTAATACGGAATAACGCATTGCTTCATGTAATTCATTGGGTGATAAATGAGCTGCTGGCAGTGAATGCGTTAAACAATGATTAACACGTGCGCGATATTCTTCCATGAATTGATTAAGATGCAAGGGACGCCTCATAGGATTAAAAAGCTGAAATTAATTTAATAGGAACAATGTCTGGTGGTGGTTGTCGCCATAAACTTAATACATATCCACCATTGCCTGCGCCTGTAGGTTTACAAGCAATTGCACCAGCACCAGTGAGTAAATGAATATGATTTTGTAATGTAGAATTAATTAATCCCCATCGTTCAAAACATAAATTCGCGGTTTTAATGGCATCGGTTAATAAGGGTAAACCAATTTCTTCATTGCGTGTTAAAGCGCGTTCACTGGTTAACACACTTTGTGCCATATCTTGATCAATGCGTTTGGCTAATTCAGGATTACTACGCCACAATTCGTCAACTAAACTGACACATTCTGCGGTCACACTAACGCTATCGGTATGCGATAAATATAAATGGGGACGCCATTCACAATTAACAGTATGTTTAATGGCACCACCCTGAAAGAACACACCTTTATCTGACATTGCACCAGCAATATCTACGCCACTGCTTTTACCATGAAATTGATCTTCTAAATGACGTGCAAATTCAAACAATTTGTCATCTGTTACCCAACCTTTCCACATAAACCATCTGGCGAGTGCCACACAAAATGCAGCAGAAAATCCTAATCCTCCGCCCATGGGAATATTATTTTCCCAAAAAAATTTTCCAGTCACATCGCTGTGCTTTTTTTCTATCAGTTTTAAACCTGTTTCTAAAATACCCCAAAAAAACATTAATAATGTTTCACCATAAGGCGCGTCAAAATCTGCTTGCACGGGATCATTGTTTTGTGTGAAGGATAAGGTGACGTATTTATCTGGAATAGGGAAAACTAATGCTGGTCCACCTCTGATGACGGCATGTTCACCCGCTAATATCCATTTAGCGTGCGCAGTTGTTGTAAAATCATAATTTTTCATAATTCACCTACAAATGTTTGAAAGGGGTCAAGTACCGTCTTGCAAGTTAACGGGCAGAAATGAGTTTATTAAAAATAAATTTATTTATGTCTGCTCGTTAACTTGCAAGACGGTACTTGACCCCTTCCTTAATGCTTAAATAATAAAATATTGTTTACGTAATTCAGTCACTATTTGATCAATTATTCTTGTTTGTTCCGGTCTAAATAATAAATGTACATTCGGCCCGGCATCCATGGTAACAATAGGCCCATCCTGAGTAAGCTGCCAATAATCGCGTAAATAATTTAAGACTGCAAGTGATGCTGGAGTAAGGTAAGTAAATGGTGTTGCACAAGTTTCGAATAAAGCATGCATGTCCCAAAATTCTTGCCAACAAATGATATAAGCATTTTTCCAATCTTTTTCAGTGAAACTCTGAATTAATTGCGTTAAACGTTTTTCGGCACGTTCAGCTCGTCCATCAAATAAACTACTGGTTGTGACTTGACGATGCGCCTCACTAGAACTTATCGATTTTTTTTCTCGACTAAGTACGACAGTGTGATGAATTAATTCAGGGTAGGGCAGAGAGACTGCTTCAGCATGATCGTCTCGCCATAATGCCCATGGACTAAAAAAAGATCGACATGATGATCCTGATCCTTGTCGGCTAAGAGAAGATAAAATTTGTGAGTTGATATTGAGTTGCTTAAATTTATCTAAATTTAATTGTTTGAATGCATCGGCAGCACACTGTGTTAGCGCCGCAAAACTCGCAGCAGAACTGGCTAACCCGCAACCTGCAGGAAAATTATTTTTTGAACGGACAATAAAATGATCATTAATGTTGAAATACTGTTTTAATAAATTCAAATGTTTTAAATATCGATTTTGTTCTTTATCAGACAAGATTATTTCATTATCAGGAAATGGTTGCCAGAGATCGGTTCGTTCTGTGGTTAATTCTAATTCAACAGTGCTGCGTAAATGATTTAATGTATATGAAAGAGATGAATTACTTGGGATATTTAATTCAGTATTATTTTTACCCATATATTTTATGAGAGCGATATTGCTGGGTGCTGAATTTTGCCATTTCATGTGTGATATCCAATAAAATATGATTAGTATTTTTATAAAAAAATGTAGCTCGAACAAAGGAGCGCAGCACTTGTCCGGGAATTAATTAAAATACCCGAACACGTCGCTGCGCTCCTTTGTCCGGGCTTTTAATATTCTAATTCTAAATTCGTTAAATCACTGCATAGAATGCCATCGCATAATTGTTCTCTACCAAAAACGGCAATATTAAATGATTGTTGTTGCAACCATTCCAATAATGCATCACGCTGCGATGATTCAAAAATGATCAGTATAACATCAGCACCCAATGCACCACAGCCTTTTGTGGTTAGCATTGGAGCGAATTTATTAATTTGTTGTAACATTTGTTGTGTATGCGCTGCGACTAATCCTAAATTATCTAGAAGTACGCCATATTGTTGTACTGCTTTGATAAAATCGTGTGGTTTATTTGTTTTTATTGCATGAAATGTTTGCAATGAGACATCGATTAATTCGCTATTGTTAATCGCATTGGTACTTAATGTTGCCAAATGTTGATGAGTTGCTATTTTTTGACCTGTTCGGATTAAACAAAAATCAATATTTTCAAAAGGCCAAGATAACTGTTCTAATTGTTGTTGCTGATTATGATAAAACGCTATTTTTCCTACCATTTGCGCTATCACATCAGCACCACTGGGTGATGGACCATTACCTGACCAACTACACTCAGCATAAAATTGTAAAACTGAAGGGATGGCAATTTTAATAGTGCGCTGATTTTTAATCAGATGTTCGAGTGCTAATACCATTGCGAATTGTGCACTAGAAGCGCCAAAACCACCTGTACCTTTATGGGGATCTTTGAATGATAATTTATTTCCCAAAAATTGTTGTTGAAATAATTTGATAAACTTACCTGCAGGGCTATGAATACGAATACCTTGCTGTTTGCTGGGTAAATCATTTTCAGATATAGATGCCGTTAGCTCAAAACGGGGTTGTGTATTTAATATCAACGTAGGGCCACCAGATAAAGCAATATATTCGCCAACTAAAAATGTTTTACTGGGTGCAGTCAATGTGATCAATCGCATTTAAATAATTTAACCTCATAATATTATATATTTATTTTAATGATTAGCCAGAACACATTGATAGGTTTGTTTTGCTATCATTAATTCTTCATTTGTTGGAATGACTAAAACTTTAATATTGCTATCATCAGTAGAAATAATAATATTGTTTTGTTGATTGGCATTTTGATCGATTTTTAAGTTTAGCCAATTCAATTGTGCACAGACTCTTTCACGAATATCTGTGGAATTTTCGCCAATTCCAGCAGTGAATATTAAATTATCCAATCCTTGTAAAGCGGCAATGAGTGAACCTATTTCTCTTTGTATACGATAAACAAATACTTCTACAGCAAATTGTGCTGACTTTTCCGCGCTATTTAAAAGTGTTCGCATATCAGCGCTTATCCCGGAAAGGCCTAATAAACCTGATTTATTATATAATAATTGTGTGATTTCATCGGCTGACATTTTTTGTTGTTGCATTAAAAATAATAATACGCCGGGATCAATATTACCGCACCGTGTTCCCATGGGTAGACCATCTAATGCAGTAAATCCCATTGTGGTGGCGATACTTTGTCGATTATTCATTGCACACAAACTAGCGCCTTGACCTAAATGTGCCACAATTGTTTTGCCATTGGCAGAGTTATCATCAAGAAATTGCGGTAATATTTGTGCAATATACGCATAAGATAAACCATGAAAACCATATCTTTTAATGGGAAATTCAGACAAATTGGGTGGAATTGCAAATGTTTGAGCAACCTCCGGTTGAGTGACATGAAAGCCAGTATCAAAACAAGCCACCTGCAATAATTTTGGATTAATCTCCATTAATGATTTTATTCCAGCAATATTATAAGGTTGATGTAATGGTGCTAATGAAATCAATTTATCTAAATCAGTGATTACAGCGGGCGTGATAACTGTTGGTGCAGTATAAGTTGTCGCACCATGAACAACGCGATGGCCTGCAGCGATTAATTGAAATTGTGTAAATTCTTTGCGTAACCACTGTTCAACAATTTGTAATGCAAATGTATGCGGATTTGATTTTAATAATTTTGTATCAGTGAATTGAGATTGATCAGATAGGATAGAGCCATCATCGTTTTTTACAATAAAATGAGGTTGGGTATTTAATGCTTCTATTTGCCCATATATAATGCGTTGTAATTGTTGTTTATCTGTTACTGCAAATAATGAAAATTTTAAACTCGAAGATCCTGCATTTAATGTCAAAATAGCGGTTTGCATAATTTCCCTTGTTGCATATGTTGAAAATAAAGAACGCCTAATGCACATGATGCTAATCTATCCTGTGCATTATCAGCACGGCTGGTTAATACAATGGGCAGCCGTGCGCCTAATACCACACCCGCTAATTTTGCCCTAGCTAAATATTGTAATTGTTTTGCTAGCATGTTGCCTGCTTCTAAATCGGGTGCGACTAAAATATCAGCTTGCCCCGCAACAGGCGAATTAATTGATTTAATTTTTGCTGCTTCCACAGATACAGCATTATCAAATGCCAATGGCCCATCGAGAATGCCACCTAGGATTTGTTTTCTATCAGCCATTTTACATAATGCAGCTGCTTCGATAGTTGATTGGATTTGCGCTGAAACGGTTTCAATGGCTGATAATATTGCCACTTTTGGTTTTGTAATACCTAACGCATGGGCTAAATTAATAGCATTTTGCACAATATCTCTTTTCATCATTAAATCAGGCTTAATATTTATTGCGCAATCTGTGAGAAATAATAATTTAGGATAGGTCGCTGTTTCGCTCATAAAGACATGACTCATTCTGCGATCGGTTTGTATACCACGTTCTTTATCAACAACAGCATGCATAAATTCATCGGTATGTAAGCTACCTTTCATTAACATTTGTACTTTACCGGCGCGTGCTAATGCCACCGCTTTGTCAGCAGCAGCGTGGCTATGTTCTGTATGAATAATGGTGTAATGATTAATATTCATTTTTAATTCAGCAGCGATACGTTTTATTTTATGTTCTGGCCCAATTAACAATGGGATGATTAATTTTGCTTTAGCTGCATCTATTGCGCCAGCAAGGGCTTCAGGTGAACAGGGATGTACAACTGCTGTCGTCAGCGGATTAATTTTTTTAGCTTGTGTAATAATATTTTTGAATGATAAGTTGGGCATTAATAATTCCTTTTAACTTTTCACATCTGACAACGGCAACAATAAAAAATACAGTGTGATATAATATTGCATAAATTAAAATTTGTTTAGCTTCTTTTAAGTGGAGTAACAAAATGAGTCACAGACCAGTGTTAGTACCACAACCTTGCCAAAATACTTATGAAGCGATATTACATACTTTTCAAGCTGATAAGCCATTAACCCCTGGACAACTCAACTTTTTATTATGGCATGCCAAGCAGCTGAGTGGCGCACATTTCGATCCGATTATAAGAGCGTATAAAATAGGTGAGCGTTGCGTGCATTCATTTTTAGTGGCTGATGAATTAAAAAATGTTGAGAGCACTCATCGTTTTAAGGAAAAATTAGAATCACTACTACAAGATCAACAGCACGGTATAATGGCCAAATTTACTATAGCGCAATTCCAAAATCTAACAGCCATTGAGCACATTATTCATTTTGTCTATTTTGATGGCAATCGTATTGTGGTTGAATCGCCACTGATTCGTGGTAAAAAAGCACATGCTTATTTTTTTCAATGGGGCAATATTATCGGTATAGTGAGATATGAAATTGTGAGAGAAGCACTTATTTCAGAAACCGATGCAATTGTCTATTTTGAACTACGTAATAAGAGAGAATTAACAGAGTTTATGCATGCGTTTTATTTAAAATATAATGCTGATTTTGAATTAATTAATGAAAAACAAGTGATCTTGCAAGAGCTATTACATAAACTTAATTTGGAAAAAGAGAATTTAAATAAAGCACTTGTAGAAAAGGAATTATTAGAAAAGAAAGACTATTTAAATAAATTACCTCATGAAGAACCCCATTTCAATCCTAAATTAGTCGAACAGGAAATCGCGCAGAATGAAAAAAAATATCTAGATGAAATTGAGCAGGCAGAAGTGCTTGATGCAGAAAAAAGTGATTATGAATTAATAGAGCAACAGCGATTAGAACAGGAACAATTAAAAGAAGAAAAATTAGAGAAAAATAATAGAGAGATTCAAGAAAAAGAAGAGGAACGCGTTAAACAACAACGATCACTACAAGCAAAGCACATTGAAGAACATATTCCCGATTTACATAAAGATTTCAACAATCGTTTATCATCAATATTTCCACCGCGTTATCAATTAAATAGACCAATGCCCAATAAATAATTTCTTAAAATCAATACAGCAATTACCTGAAGATGCTTGTAAAAGAGTTATTTTGCCAAGTTTGAATGATATGTGCTATATTGTACACAAGAGAACACAATTAAGAGGTGAGTTATGGCTTCCGCTACAATGACAGTAAGATTAGATGATGGCATAAAAGAGCGATTGGAAACACTTGCGAATATCACACATCGCAGTAAATCTTTTTTAGCGGCAGAAGCAATTCTTGAATATTTGAAGATTCAAGAATGGCAAATTAAAGAAATTAAAAAAGGTATAGCCGAAGCTGATGCTGGACAATTAATCGATCATGACAAAGTTGTAAAATATTGGGAGAAAAAGCGTGCAGATTCAATGGACGAAAAACGCTAACCATAATTTAGATCAAATTGAAGAATTTATTACACAGGATAATCCCTTTGCTGCAATAGATACTGTAATTAAAATAATTAAAACAGTTGAAGCACTTTCAGAACATCCAGCAATGGGCAGAGTTGGCAGAATTCACAATACTCGTGAATTAATTATTGCAGGGACTCCATATATAATTGCATATCGAGTAAAAGCTAAAAATATTCAAATTTTACGCGTTTTGCATAGTTCAATGCAGTGGCCTGATATACTTTAAACGCTATAAATTTCTATATTGCCATTCGAATTATTTCGTAATTGCATTAATAATTTTTTCACATCACTCACTGTAATTTTTCGATGCGTTTCAAAAAAACTTTCCGCTTTTTTCTGTAAGGTCGCTAATTCTTGTTGTGTAGCATTGACGGCTAATAATAAATTGCGAATGTGTAATTTCATGTGGCCTTTTATTAAACCTTCCGTTGTTAAAGCTTTAATAGAACCTAAATTTTGTAATAATCCAACTGCTGCAGCAATGCGAGATAATTGTTCGGCACTTTCTACACCTAAAATGCGTAATGATAATTGTGCAGTGGGATGTAATTTTGTTACGCCACCAACAGTGCCAACTATTAATGGTGCTTCAAATGTGCCAATTAAATCTTTGCCAACCATACGCCAATGGGTGATAGCACGATATTGGCCATCACGAGCAGCATAAGCATGAATGCCAGCTTCAACGGCACGCCAATCATTACCTGTTGCTATTAATACGGGATCGATGCCATTTAATACACCTTTATTGTGTGTGGCTGCGCGATAGGGATCGATTTCAGCGAATAAAGAAGCTTCTGCAATTTTTTCACCTAAATCTGGATCAATATTAAATATTTTTACAGTGGCTCTTGTTAATTTAGTGTCGGCTAAATTAGATAAAATACACATGGTGACTTTTTCATCGGTCAATTTTTCAATGGGTGATTTTAAATATTCACAGACTTGTGTGATGACATTAGCGCCCATGGCATCGCAGGGATTTAAATGGACATGAATAATTGCCATTTGTTGGCCATCGCCACGATCTATATTGCGCAATGTGATATCGTTAACACCACCACCTCGTGCAACAAAATTGGGTACAACTTTTTGGTTTGCACTATCTATTAATAATTGTTTACATTCATTAATGGTTTTTTTTAATTGATCTAAATTACGAACTTTAGCGATTTGTATTTGACCAATAATATTTGTACCTTTTGTTTCAGTAGTAATTTCACCACATTCTTTAATCCATTTTGCCATAGCGCTGGCAGATGCGATTATGGACGTTTCTTCAACAGCCATTGGAATTGCATAATCTTTACCATCAATATGAAAATGCGCTGCGATGCCTAAGGGTAATTGATAGCAACCAATCGCATTTTCGATAAATTGATCGGCAAGGTGGGTAATGTTTTGCGCTACTGATGTATTTAAATAATTGACATCATCAGCAGTGAGTGCGCCCATTGCGATTAATTGTAGTAGACGTTGTTCTCGATTTAATTTAGAGAAATTTTTAAATAAATTAGCGTTGAGTTTTTTTGCAGTCATGTTAGTGTGTGGCATTCAGCGTGAAAAATGGCCATATTATATAACAAAATACATGAATCTAATACCGAAATTAATCAACATATCTGCTCATGCCTCTAGCTCATCGTAATATGATTGTGTATTCTAACGCGCTTTCCGTTTATTACTTACAATTTTTTTATCAGCCAGGTAAATACACATGTTAGAAATTAATCCATTACTGCAACAAATCGCCGATCTAGAACTAAGAAACGAGGCGATGCGGAGGTATCTTTGACTACGATACCAAGTGTGATCGATTAGTTGAGGTCAACCAAGAGCTCGAAGATCCCCATATCTGGAACAATCCTGAACGTGCGCAGGCATTAGGTAAAGAACGTGCGCAACTTGAAGTTATTGTTAAAACGATCGCTGATTTAAATAATGGATTAAAAGATGCAAAGGATTTTATTGATTTAGCTGTTTCGGAAAATGATGGAAATTTATTACAAAATGTTGCAACTGATTTAGCGAATTATGAACAACAATTGGCCCAATTAGAATTTCATAGAATGTTTCCAGGTGAAATGGATGCTAATAATGCCTATTTGAATGTTCAATCCGGCTCTGGTGGTACTGAAGCACAAGATTGGGCAGATATGTTATTACGTATGTATTTACGTTGGGCTGAAAAACATCAATTTCATTGCGAATTAGAAGAAGTTTCGCCTGGTGATGTAGCTGGTATTAAAAGTGCCATGGTTAAAGTGACTGGCCCATATGCTTATGGATGGCTGCGTACGGAAACAGGTGTACATCGCTTAGTACGGAATTCACCATTTGATTCTAATAATCGACGTCACACTTCTTTTGCTGCAGTATTTGTTTCTCCTGAAGTCGATGAAAATGTCGATATCACTATCAATCCCGCAGATTTACGTATTGATACTTATCGTGCCAGTGGCGCAGGTGGACAGCATGTAAATCGTACTGATTCTGCGATTAGAATTACACATATGCCAACTGGTATTGTGGTACAGTGTCAGTCTGATCGATCGCAACATAAAAATCGTGCGCAAGCGATGAGCCAATTAAAAAGTAAACTCTATGAATTAGAAATACAAAAACGCAATGCAGATAAACAAGCATTAGAAGAAACAAAATCAGATATTGGTTGGGGTAGTCAAATTCGATCGTATGTATTAGATGATTCGCGCGTGAAAGATTTACGGACAGGTGTGGAGTCGAGAGATCCTAAATCGGTATTAGATGGTGAATTGGATAAGTTTATTATTGCGAGTTTGAAAGGTGGGGTTTAGATTTTTTCATAATTATTATTTATGACAATATAAATTAATATCTCCTTCTCCCCGAAGGGGAGAAGGTGCCGAAGGCGGATGAGGGGGTATTAAAAGGTTTTACACAATTATTTAACACACCCTCATCCGCCTTCGCACCTTCTCCCGCTCGCGGGAGAAGGAAAAAAGTTGCATTTTTTATTTACGAGACATTTTATGGACCAGCAAGAAACAAACATTGAATTAGATGAAAACACTTTAATTGCACAACGCAAACAAAAATTGCAGGAATTACGGCAAAAAGGTAATGCGTTTCCCAATGATTTCCGTCGTGATTCTTACGCGAATGATTTACATCAACATTATGAACATTTCGATCATGATCAATTAGAAGCAAAACAAATTCATGTCAAAGTGGCTGGCAGAATAATGATGCGCAGAATTATGGGTAAAGCCAGCTTTATTCATTTACAAGATATGACTGGCCATATTCAATTATATTTAAGACAAAATGAATTGCCTGAAGGTATTTATGATGAATTTAAAAATTGGGATTTAGGCGATATTGTTGGTGCAGAAGGGCATTTATTTAAAACAAAAACCAATGAATTATCGGTAAAAGTCACTCATCTTCAATTATTGACTAAAGCATTGCGTCCCTTGCCAGATAAATTTCATGGACTCGCGGATCAAGAAGCACGTTTTCGTCAGCGTTATTTAGATTTAATTGTTAATCCAGAAGCACGCAAAATATTTTATACACGATCAAAAATTATTGAGCGAATCCGTCATTTTCTTAATGAACAAGGTTTCTTAGAAGTCGAAACGCCAATGATGCATCCCATTCCTGGTGGTGCTACAGCACGACCATTTATTACGCATCATAATGCTTTAGATATGCAATTTTATTTGCGAGTAGCACCAGAATTATATTTAAAAAGATTGGTTGTAGGTGGTTTAGAAAAAGTTTTCGAAATTAATCGTAGTTTTAGAAACGAGGGTGTTTCTACACGACATAATCCTGAATTTACCATGTTAGAATTTTATCAAGCTTATGCTGATTACCATGAGTTAATGGATTTAACTGAAAATTTAATGCGTGAATTAGTGAAAGAAGTATTAAATTCTGATGTTGTTCATTATCAAGGCAATGAAATTCATTTTGGTAATCCATTTGCGCGAATGACAATTAAAGAATCAATTATTCATTTTCATCCACAATATAAAATGTCGGAATTAAATGACTTAGAGAGTTTACATAAAATTGCCAAAGAATTACGTGTACCCATCAATCCGCAATGGGGCCTTGGTAAAATGTTGTTAGAAATATTTGAAAAAAATGTTGAACATTTATTAATACAGCCCACGTTTATTACTGAATATCCAACAGAAGTATCTCCATTAGCGCGTTGTAATAATACTGATCCTACAATTACTGATCGATTCGAATTTTTTGTCGCGGGTCGTGAACTTGCTAATGGGTTTTCAGAATTAAATGATGCAGAAGATCAGGCTGAACGATTTAGAAAACAAGCCATGGATAAAGACGCTGGCGATCATGAAGCGATGCATTATGACGCTGATTATATTATTGCTTTAGAGCATGGCATGCCGCCCACAGCAGGTGAGGGCATCGGTATCGATCGCTTGACTATGTTATTAACAGATTCTCCTTCTATTAGAGATGTATTGTTATTCCCGCATATGCGCAATAGAGAATAAAAAAATTATTATCATTATCAAAGGAGCAAATACTATTTTGCAAGATGGTACTTGCTTCTTTTATTGATATTTATTCAATTTTAATTTAAACAAGAGGATAAACTTATGTGGACCAAAGTACATAAAATATTTTTCGCCGCTTTATTGGCTTCAAAAATACCCTCAGTAAATAAAAAGTTACTCAAACAGTATCAATTCAGTAGCAAGGATATTGATGAAATTTTTAAGCTTGCCAAAGAGTTTAATACCGGTGAGAGCATTGATGAAAATAAAATGACAATTTGTCTAAAAAAGTTAGAAGCGCTAACACGAAATCAACTTGATTCTAAAACAAATTTTTTAACATTTTGTGAACAAGTCGGTCGAGTAAATGCTAAAGCATTAAGTTTTCTCTGTAATGAAGGATTATATAAAGATAGCGATGGAAGAAGTCCTTTATTTTTAATTGCGGCAAAAGGAACAAAAGAAGACGCAGAATATTTAATTCATGCCGGCGCAAAAGTTAATGTACTAGATGTTTGGAAATATACGCCACTGATACTGGCTTGTATTAATAATAATGTAGGAGTAGCACAAGCACTCATTGCAGCTAAAGCTGATGTTAAATGCAGAGACAAAGACGGTCATGCGACTGCTTTACATTTTGCTGCGCAATTCGGTTATACCAATTTATTTTCATTATTAATTGAAAATGGCGCTCCATTAAATGTGGTCGATAAAAATGGTTCTACCCCATTAAATATCGCTATATTAGCCGGTAAATTTAGAGCAGCGCGTATTTTAATTGAACAATTTAATGCGAATATTGACTATGAAGGTGCGACAGGGGTAACAGCCTTACAAGATGCCTGTAGTAAGTATCATCGTTTAGAAAAATCAAATATTGTGGAAGCAGAAAGAATTTATCGTCAAATTGCATTTATGTTACGAGTTGGTGCAAATATTAACCGAGAATTTCATGTGGCAGGCATGGATAAATCTAATAAAGTAAATTATTTCTTAGTGACATTCTTAATGAGAATGGACCCAAATAGCTTGCATGAAATAGATTACCAGCTACTTGAATTATTTACGCAGTATGGCTTTGATTTCGCAGGGCATAAGATAACAGATACCTTAAGCGTATTAGAATATATTTTGCATATGAAAAATTTGAGAGCAGCAAAATGCTGCCAAATAGTACCAGCAGAGGCCCAGAGTGTTGTCTCTGCGCCGTTATCTGATAATAAAGTCGCCTTTATGTTTCATACCAAAAAATTAACTCCTCAACAAAATGCTGAGATGGCAAAATTGTTAAGTTTTGTGATGGATCAAATAGTGTGTAATGCATTTGGCGAATTGCAACAAATTGTAGATGAACAACTAGACACGTCTCAATTATTGACAAATGCCACGCCAACAATAAAAGCTGTTGCTAAAGAACCTCAAGCAGATAATGATAAAATAATGCGCGAAATTGATATAATATCTCGTACCATTGTGAATTTACTCGACGAATATTATGATAAATTTGCAGAATATGGCCATTTTAATGTGCCAAGTTGGTGTAAAACGATACAGCATGAAAAATTAATATTAAAAAGTTTAAATAGCTTAGAATCTTTAAAAAATAAAATTGAGGTTTGGGGTAATACCACTTTACGTCATCTTCAATCTGAACAGCATAGTATTGAACTGGTAGATGAAAATAATGTTTTGGCGTTAACATTACAACCTCCACAATCTCTCTATACACCCATTTATGAAAAAACTTTAAAATTGGCTCCGCAATTAATTAATAATGTGAGTAAATATTGTGGTTTATTAACCCCATTCAATGACAAAGGTGATATGGGTATTGATGTAATTACTGATGCAAAATCTATTTCTGCCGACGACAGATTAAAATTTCAACGAATTCTTGCTGATCCCAAAATATCACGTAATCCCAATCAACCAGGTATTCGTTTTTTAACAGATTCAAACTATTATTGTAATGTGATTATTAATAAACAATTACAACGACGTTTAATCATAGCAGAATTAAAAATTGCCGATTCTCCCCACCGTATTGCATTATTTCGTTTAAACCAAGAAGGGCAGGGGCCAATGGTATTAGCTTGCGCCGCATATATAGAGAATGGCTTTCATGATTCTCGCTATGCCGGAAAAATTTTCCAAGCACCACCAATAGATTTGACAGAGAATTACATTAATCAGTTAATTAAGCGAATTACAGCAAAAGATACAAGTACTATAGTGCTTGCACCGCCTCCGGCCTTGTCATTATTTAAACCTACAGAAAATATTCTCACTACAACTATAATTGCAGAAAATAATCAGACTTCTGAATCGGCACAAGTGACGCTTAAAAAGCAGCCGTTATATAGTTAATTTTCTAAACATTATAAGGATGTTCAAATTGATAGTTGAAACTTGAGCCCTTTACTTAAATTTTTCTTTAAGTTTATCGTAAGTACGCTGCATCTCTGGGTAATATAATTTTATATGTGCGTAAACTTCATCCGCTTTAAATTTTTTATAAGTGTGTGAAGTAATATTGCGGTCGTTTAACATTCCAAGCCATAACTTTTCATTGTCTAACCATTTCAAACTAAAAGCTTGGCTTAATGCTTGTTTCGGAGAAAGTGCTTCTTTGCCTTCCATTTCAACAAAGTTTTTTAGATTTTTCCAAAATAACTCTATGCAAAATTCAAATCGTTGAATAGTGCCATCAATAATAAAACGATGTTTATCTAAAGGGGCATCTAAAATCTCTTTTAATCGGAGTAAGGCTTCGCCTAAATCCTCAAAGTTTTGACGCCATCTAGGTACGGTCATGATTACTGTTCCTTTGCTTTGGCATATAAAATGATTTTGTCGCGTAAAATATTTTCTTTCAGTAGTTCTTGATCAGTCAGTTCATCAAATCTGACGCAATCTATTTTTAATAATGTATCAGCATCTTCAATAATATCTAAAACAGTGAGCCAATCATCACTTGTTGCTGATGGACACACAATGGCGAGATCAATATCTGATCTTTCTTTATGATCACCGCGAGCTCTTGATCCATATAAAAAAATCGCATCTATGAATGGCAGTGCACAAAGCTTTTCAAAAAAGTGGTAGTTAATAATATTCTGCATAACAGATCATATCTATTTTAAATGGCATAAATATTAATCTTAACAGGATCAAAACTTACTGTCTGTAATTAATGTATCTTAAAGCACATGAAATAGTAATAAATCCCTTTCGCATGAAACTAAGCCGGCTCTGGAACCTACACCTCTTGATATCTAAATTTTTAGCTATATAATCATTGTCTTGTTTTGAAAATACAATATTAAACTACAACATAATTATAATTAAACATATGCCACTAATGAAAATTGATCAAACAACAATAACAAAGCAATTATCTTTTTATCTAAACATGATTAATGCATCGTCTCAGATTTTTAATCCATTTGAGACGAAAACTCTTGCGCAAAAATTGATAGATGATGTTGAAGAAGACGAAGTTGTAGGCTATTGCGAAGGGCTTACTGCTTTGTGGCTTTACTCAAAATATTGTCAATTTCATAAATCTGCTGTTTCTTCTGAAAATACCACCCCGTCTCCTTTAATGGATTATCAATGGTTTTTAACAACTGCAATTAAAATATCCACTTTGGATAGAAATAGTGCTTTATCTCCACAAGATCATAAAGATATTAAATGTTTTTTATTTAAAATTGAGGGCTTCAGATATATCTACTGTTATTTCCCAATGGGATTAGCACAATATCAGTTATCGATGAAAAATCAATTTGGTATGTCTCCAAGAGATGAAAAAAAATTAGTGGGATTCTGTAATAGAAATCAATTAGCGTATGTTTTTAATCAACTCATTAAAGATGATAAATTGGTACATATCACTATCGACGATCATACTATTGGTTTTTATAAACATGAAAACACTATTTTCTTTTATGATTGTAATGAAGAAAATGGTGAATTACATTGTTCTACATTCGCTGAAGCAGCGAAAGCAGTTTTTGAAATTACCTGTGAGGCAGAAGAGGATAAATCATTCGTGATTAGCTTCATTTCATTCGGGTTTGATAATCATCAACCGTATCCACCCTTAAATGAGATACTAGATTCATTATATAAAAATAACTCCGCGATATGGCACGATAATAAAACCTGTGTTGCTCTATTGCATATGGCCGCTAGATTGGGTGGTGTTGAAAATGTTGCTTATTATCTTAATAAAAATATATCAATTAATGTCAAAGATAAACAAAAACGAACACCCTTGATGATTGCTGCCCAGAATAATCAAGTAGACACGGTAAAATTTTTATTAGAAAAAGGTGCCAATACGGAATGTATATTTCAGGGCACAACAGCATTAGATATTGCTAAAAATATTGGTTTGAAAGAGGTAGTGAAAGTGATAACTGAATTTAAACACAGCACTAAGGAAAATGTTTCTCCTCATAAAAACAGCGCCAAAAATGTCAATTTTTTTCAGCCCAGTAGCGAAAATCAATTATGCCAGACAGAAACAAAAAAACAGAAAACAGACCAGACAAAAAAAGTTTCACTATATGAACACTGTTTTGGGCGGAGCGGATTGAATAATTTGAAAAAAACCTAATTTGTTTTTTGAGAGTGTCTCACATTATAAGAAGCTGAAAACCTATTTCATCTGTTGTGAAAGATTCGGCTTGCTTCTTAACGAATAAGTACTTTGCTTAGTATGATAGAAACGCTACAATCTTTAGCTTTTTAACAAGCCTTAAGGTTTTAGGAAAATCAGCCAATGCTAGAAACAAAAAAATTGCTCGATGAAGCAAAAGTCGCAATTGATAGCGCTAAAGATATTAATCAATTGGAACAAGTGCGCATTCATTTTTTAGGTAAAAAAGGGCAGTTAACGGATTTGCTGAAAAGCGTAGGGCAATTGCCTGCTGAACAACGTCCGCAAGCGGGACAAATTGTTAATGAAGTGAAAGTGCAATTACAAGAATTATTATCATTAAAACAAGTTGAATTAGAACAATTACAAATTAATGCACAATTAGTCGCAGAAACAATTGATGTGACATTACCTGGGCGAGGATTAGATGTTGGCGGTTTGCATCCGGTCACCAGAACGAGAGAACGGTTAGAACAATTTTTTGCACAAGCAGGATTTATTATTGCAGATGGTCCTGAAGTAGAGGATGATTTTCATAATTTCACCGCATTAAATATTCCAGCGCATCATCCAGCGCGCGCATCGCATGATACTTTTTATTTTCCGGATGGACATTTGTTGCGCACACATACTTCACCGGTACAAATTCGTGTTTTAGAAACACAACCACCGCCAATCAGAGTGATTGCATTAGGGAGAGTTTATCGTGTGGATTCTGATTTAACGCATACGCCTATGTTTCATCAAATTGAAGGATTAGTGGTTGATGAAAATGTGAGTTTTGCGGATTTGAAAGGATTATTACACGATTTTTTACAAAACTTTTTCGAGCAAGAATTTCCTATTCGTTTTAGACCTGCTTATTTTCCCTTTACTGAACCTTCTGCTGAAGTGGATATTGGTTGTGTGAATTGCGGTGGTAAAGGATGCCGTATTTGTAAAGAAACCGGCTGGTTAGAAATATTAGGTTGTGGGATGGTGCATCCGAATGTATTGGAATCAGTTAACATCGATAGCGAAAAGTATTGTGGTTTTGCATTTGGTATAGGAATCGATCGTCTAACTATGCTCCGCTATCGCATTACTGATTTGCGATTATTATTTGAAAATGATTATCGATTTTTAACGCAATTTCGTTAAGAGGATCACATGGATAGACCGTTGCAACATTCATCAATTCAAGTTCGTCCATCGTTAATAGCTGGGCGTGGTGTATTTGCTGAAAAAAAAATAAATAAAGGTGACATCATCGAAGAATGTCCCGTTTTATTGTTGATGGAAGAATATAGAAGCATCAGTAATTATTTTTTTGAATGGTCTGAAACGCCACCTATTGGTGCATTACCTTTAGGCTATGCGCTTATGTATAACCATGCCGATGCACCTAATGCGGCATGGAGTATTGATCCTGATCAAAAACTTTTTATTTTTAGAGCGCTTTATGATATCGCTGCCGATGACGAGATATTTGTTAATTATGGTGAAAAATGGTTTGAAGTACGCAAAATGGTTAAAGCACAAAATTCGTTTAAACGTGTTAAAAGATATTTAAATTATGCGATTAAAACGGCTATTGTCATATTAATTATTTTTGTTATGCAGTGGGTTGTTACGCATGTTAAATTTTCGATAATTTAGTTTTCATTTAAGTCGCCCTCATCCGCTTTCGGCACCTTCTCCCGCAAGCGGGAGAAGGAACAAAAAATAAGGAGTTTTATGCCACGCTCTATAATTGCTGCAAATTGGAAAATGAATGGCACACGTGACAGTATTCAAAAATTAATATCACAATTAACAGAAGGTTTAAATCCTTTTCCGCAGCATGAAATTATTATATTGCCCCCATTTATTTATTATGATTTTTGCCGCGAATTATTAAATAACAGTGCAATAAAATGTGCTGCACAAAATATTTCACAATATGAAATAGGCGCATATACCGGTGAAATTGCCGCTTATATGTTAAATGATAATCATTGTCAGTATGTATTAATTGGACATTCAGAACGTCGTAGCTTATTTGGTGAAAATAATGATATTATTAAACAGAAACTTTTGCGTGCCAAAGAGCAAGGATTAAAACCCATTTTGTGTGTCGGTGAAAATCTGGATCAACGTCAACAGGGCTTAACAGAGCAAATCATTTTAAGCCAATTACAAGTTATTTTAGACTTGACAGGTACGGATGCTGTATTGCACGATGCCGTGCTTGCCTATGAGCCTGTTTGGGCAATTGGAACAGGGCAAACTGCGACGCCAGAACAAGCACAACAAGTGCACGCATTTTTAAGAAATACCATTGCAAAATATGATTCATCATTAGCAGATAAAATACCTATTATTTATGGTGGCAGTGTGAAAGCAAATAATGCAGAACAATTATTTGCAATGCCTGATATTAATGGATTTTTAGTAGGTGGCGCTTCATTAATTGCAGAAGAATTTTTAACGATTTGTAAAGTAGCGGAGTAAACATGCAACCTCTGATGTTAGTAATACATATGCTTATTGCATTTATATTAATTGTTTTAATTTTATTACAGCAAGGTAAAGGTGCTGAGATGGGTGCGTCATTTGGTAGCGGCGCATCGCAAACACTTTTTGGTAGTACCGGATCATTACCCTTTTTAGTTAAAATAACAACGATATTTGTCGCATTATTTTTTGCATCCAGTTTATTGTTGGGATATTTAACAGCACAGGAAGCAAAACAAGCTGCATTACAAAATATTCCTTCGATATTGAAAACAACTACAACAGTGACACAACCTGCGAATATTCCAGTGTTACCGAATAATACGACAGGAAATAAATAAAGAATTGCCGAAGTGGTGGAATTGGTAGACACGCCGTCTTGAGGGGGCGGTGGCGTAAGCCGTATGGGTTCGAGTCCCATCTTCGGCACCAAATAATTTTTATTAGTGAAATAAAATTTTATGCTAACTAATTATTTATACATCTTAATTTTTCTCGGAATTGGCGCAGTATTTGGCTTATTGCCTATGGCATTAGGTTATTTAGTCAGCCCTAAAAATCCCACTAAAGAAAAATTATCTGCTTATGAATGTGGTTTTCCTGCATTTGAAGATGCACGTATGCCATTTGATGTGAGATATTATTTAGTTGCCATATTGTTTATTTTATTCGATTTAGAAACAGCGTTTTTATTTCCTTGGGCCATCGTATTAAATAAAATTGGTTGGTATGGATTTTTAGCCATGGGATTATTTGTTGGGTTATTGGTTGTTGGATTCATCTACGAATTTAGAATGAGAGCATTAGAATGGCAATAGCTGGCTTACAACAACAAGGATTTGTTACAACATCCATGGAAAAAATCCTCAATTGGGCGCGCAGTGGTTCGATGTGGCCAGTTTCATTTGGGCTTGCCTGTTGTGCGGTTGAAATGATGCACACCGGTGCATCACGCTATGATTTAGATCGATTTGGTGTGGTATTCCGTCCTAGTCCGAGACAATCCGATGTTATGATCGTTGCGGGTACTTTATGTAATAAAATGGCTCCCGCTTTACGCAAAGTTTATGATCAAATGTCAGAACCTAAATGGGTTATCTCTATGGGATCGTGTGCTAATGGTGGTGGTTATTATCATTATTCTTATTCTGTTGTGAGAGGTTGTGATCGCATTGTACCAGTTGATATTTATGTGCCTGGTTGTCCACCCACTGCAGAAGCATTGTTATATGGAATTATTCAATTACAAAATAAAATTAGACGGAAAAATGTTTTAGTGCGTAAAGAAAAATAGGGTAGGGAGAAATAAGTTGGCCGATCTCGCAACATTACTCAATAATTTGCAAACAAATTTTGCCGATAAATTATTATCTATTACACAAGCCGTTGACGAAATTACCATTGAAATTGCCGCAACAGATTTATTATCTATCTGCACCACTTTAAAAATAGCTGATGAATTTAAATTCGAACAATTAATGGATGTTTGTGGCGTAGATTATTCCGAATATGGCATTTCTGAATGGGTCACCGATAAAGCAACGGGTTCCGGATTTGATCGTGGTGTAGATGAATCTCTGGATTTGCATTTCACACCATCCAATAAGCCACGCTTTGCTGTGGTTTATCATTTATTATCCATTTCCCACAATCATCGTTTACGCGTACGTACATTTGCTACCGGTGAACCACCCATAGTACCTAGCGTGGTTGATATTTGGACATCGGCAAATTGGTTTGAACGAGAAGCTTTCGATCTATTTGGTATTTTATTCGAAAATCATCCTGATTTACGCAGAATTATGACGGATTATGGATTTATTGGTCATCCATTCCGCAAAGATTTTCCACTGATTGGTAATGTTGAAGTGCGTTACGATGCAACTCAACAACGGGTTATTTATGAACCGGTGAGCATTGAACCTAGAACATTAGTTCCAAGAGTGATTAGAAAAGATAGTCGGTATTTGGAAGAAAAATTGGAAAATAAAAATTAACTCATTTTTTCCTCCTCCCGCTTGCGGGAGAAGGAAAAAACAGTAGGAAAAGAAATTTAGAAGGTATTATTGATATGACAGAAATTCGTAATTACACAGTCAATTTCGGACCGCAACATCCTGCGGCACATGGTGTATTACGATTAGTTTTAGAGCTCGATGGTGAAGTCATTCAAAAAGCCGATCCCCATGTTGGTTTATTACATCGTGCCACAGAAAAACTCGCTGAATCTAAACCGTATAATCAAAGTATTGGATATATGGATCGTTTAGATTATGTATCCATGATGTGTAATGAACATGCTTATGTGTTAGCGATGGAAAAATTATTAGGCATAAAACCACCCATTCGCGCGCAATATATTCGTGTGATGTATGATGAAATTACGCGCATTTTAAATCATTTATTGTGGTTAGGTGCTTACGGATTAGATCTCGGTGCAATGACTGTATTTCTTTATACCTTTCGTGAACGTGAAACGTTAGTTGATTGTTATGAAGCGGTATCTGGTTCACGTATGCATGCCACTTATTATCGTCCTGGTGGAGTTTATCGTGATTTACCATTGCAAATGCCAAAATATCAAGAATCGCGTTGGCATAATAAAAATGATATCGCTAAATTAAATGAAAATCGCGAAGGGACTTTATTAGATTTTATTTGGGATTTTACTGAAGATTTTCCACAACGTATTGCTGAATATGAAACATTATTAACAGAAAATCGTATTTGGAAACAACGTACTGTCGGTATTGGTGTTGTTTCTCCAGAACGTGCTTTGCAATTAGGTTTTTCGGGTCCGATGTTGCGCAGTTCAGGGGTCGCATGGGATTTGAGAAAAAAACAACCTTATGAAGTTTACGATAAATTAGATTTTGATATTCCTATTGGTACGAATGGCGATTGTTATGATCGTTATTTAGTGCGTGTTGAAGAAATGCGTCAATCCAATCGCATTATTCGTCAGTGTGTAGAATGGTTAAAAGCAAATCCTGGCTCTGTCATGCTTGATGATCATAAAGTGACTCCGCCTTCCCGCGTTAATATGAAAAATGATATGGAATCTTTAATTCATCATTTTAAATTATTTACTGAAGGTTTTTGTATTCCTGAGGGTGAAGCTTATTCTGTTGTTGAACATCCTAAAGGAGAATTTGGTATTTATTTAATTTCTGATGGTGCCAACAAGCCTTATCGCGTAAAAATACGTGCTGCTGGATTTCCGCATTTAGCGGCATTAGATGAAATGTCGCGCGGTCATATGATCGCCGATGTAGTAGCCATATTATCAAGCCAAGATATTGTGTTTGGGGAGATTGATCGATAATGTCATCCAATAATAAAACCATTTTGTCTGAAAAAGTGTGTGCTGAAATTGATCGTTGGTTAACTAAATATCCACCACATGGTAAACAATCGGCATTATTGCCTGCTTTATTAATCGCGCAAGAAAATAATGATAATTGGTTGCCGCAACACATTATTGAAGCGGTTGCCGATTATTTAGCGATTCCTCGAATTGCTGCTTTTGAAGTGGCGTCATTTTATTCTATGTATCATTTAAAACCTGTTGGTAAAAATGTGATTTCGGTTTGTACCAATATTTCTTGTATGCTGTCAGGCTCGGAAAAAATTGAACATTATTTAAATAAAAAATTAGGTGTTAAATTTGGTGAAACGACAGAAGATTGTAAATATACAATTAAAGAAGTCGAGTGTTTGGCTGCTTGTGCCAATGCACCCGTTTGTCAAATTAATAAAGATTATCACGAAAATCTCACACCAGAAAAATTAGATGAGATTCTGAAGAAATTAGATAATTGAACGTTAGGAATTATTAATGCTTAACCAAATTTGTTATCGCACTTTACATTTAGATAAACCATGGACTCTTTCAACTTATGAAAGTGCAGGTGGTTATCAAGTTTGGAAAAAAATTCTGCGTGAAAAAACACCGCCGGAAAATATTATTGCTGAATTAAAATTATCAGCATTACGTGGTCGCGGTGGAGCAGGATTTCCGACGGGATTAAAATGGAGTTTTATTTCACGAAATGCACCAGGTCAAAAATATGTGTTGTGTAATTCTGATGAAGGTGAACCTGGTACTTGTAAAGATCGTGATATTTTGCGCTTTAATCCACATCAAGTGATTGAAGGTATAGCCATCGCTGGATATGTGATGGGTGCAACGGTTGGATATAATTATATTCGCGGTGAATTTTATGAGCCTTTTAAGCGATGTGAAGAGGCCTTAGCAGAAGCGTATGCAGCAGGTTTATTAGGCAAAAATATTTTAGAGTCTGGATTTGATTTTGATTTATATAATCACACTGGTGCCGGTGCTTATATTTGTGGTGAAGAAACGGCATTAATGGAATCACTAGAAGGTAAAAAAGGATTTCCGCGATTTAAACCGCCTTTTCCTGCAAATTATGGTTTATATGGTCGTCCTTCAACAATTAATAATACGGAAACTTTTGCATCAGTGCCTGTTATTTTAGAAAAAGGTGGGCAGTGGTTTTTAGATTTGGGTAAACCGAATAATGGTGGTTGTAAAATATTTTCTGTGACAGGTCATGTGAATAAACCAGGGAATTATGAAGTACCATTAGGTACACCATTCAGTGAATTATTACAATTAGCGGGTGGTATGCGTAACGGTAAAAAAATTAAAGCAGTTATTCCAGGTGGATCATCAATGCCTGTATTACCGGGTCATATTATGATGGATGTCGCAATGGATTATGATTCCATTCAAAAAGCAGGATCGATGTTAGGTTCTGGTGCGGTCATAGTGATGGATGAGGATACTTGCATAGTGAAAGTGTGTGAACGCATTTCACATTTTTATAAAGAGGAATCATGTGGTCAGTGCACACCCTGTCGTGAAGGAACTGGTTGGTTAGCAAGAATGGTGCATCGTATTGAACACGGTATGGGCATGCCAGGTGATATCGATAATTTAGCCCGTGTTGCAAAAAATATTGAAGGTAGAACAATTTGCGCATTAGGAGAAGCAGCCGCATGGCCAATTGCTGGATTTATTCGACATTTTAGAGATGAATTTGAGTTCCATATTAAAAATAAAAAATGTTTGGTTGGTTAGATTTTTTCTGCATTCTGATAGGAAAATATAATGCCCACAATTTTAAGGATTGGTCCTTATAGATTTTATTTTTATAGTCATGAACCAAATGAACCACCGCATGTTCATATTGATCGTGAAAATATTCTGCAAAATTTTGGTTAGATCCAATTGGGTTAGGAAATAATATTGGTTTTAGACCTGTTGAGTTAAATAAATTACAATTATTAGTAAGCAAACATCAGAAAGAATTATTGGAGGCTTGGTATGGGTATTTTGGCACTGCAGTCAGATGAAAGAGTACAAGGCGTTAAAATAACAAATCAAAATTTAATTGTTGATTTAATGGATGGACGTACAATTTCTGTACCCTTGTTGTGGTATCCCAAATTATATAATGCAACTATTAAACAGCGTTCTCATTGGGAATTATGTGGTGCAGGTTATGGAATACATTGGCCAGATATCGATGAAGATTTAAGTACAGAAGGATTACTTAGAGGCGCACCAGCTCCACATATTTACCAATCATCACCACGTCGTAAGCATGCATAAATTATGATCGAAATTGAAATAGACGGAAAAAAATTAGAAGTTGCACCAGGTTCAATGATTATTGAAGCGGCTGATGCAGCGGGTATTAATATTCCACGATTTTGTTATCACAAAAAATTATCAGTTGCTGCTAATTGCCGCATGTGTTTAGTGGATGTTGATAAAGTCGGTAAAGCTTTACCTGCGTGTGCGACACCTGTTACTGCTGGCATGAAAGTGCAAACGCAATCACAAAAAGCGATGGAAGCGCAACGGGCGGTAATGGAATTTTTATTAATTAATCATCCATTAGATTGTCCTATTTGTGATCAAGGTGGGCAGTGTGAATTGCAAGATATTTCTATGGGCTATGGGCCTGATGTATCACGTTATAATTTTGGTAAACGATCAATAAAAGATAAAGATATTGGGCCATTAATTGAAACAGAAATGACACGTTGTATTCAATGCACCCGTTGTGTGAGATTCGGTACAGAAATTGCGGGTCTTCGTGAAATGGGTGCTTATAATCGCGGTGAAAATTTAGAAATTGGCACATTTATTGAAAAAAGTTTAGTTTCAGAAATGTCAGCCAATATTATTGATTTGTGTCCTGTGGGCGCATTAACTTCAAAACCATTTCGTTTTACAGCTCGCGCGTGGGAATTAATTCAACACGCATCTATTCCTTCTCATGATTGTATTGGTTCTAATATTTATGTTCATACGCGCAATCATCACGGTATTATGCGTGTTGTTCCGCGAGAAAATGAATCCATTAATGAAACGTGGATTTCAGATCGCGATCGATTTAGTTATACCGCCTTTAAAAGTAACGATCGTTTGACAGTGCCGATGGTGAAAAGAGGAGGGCATTGGCAGGAAGTCGATTGGCAGCAAGCATTAGATTTTGCAGTAACGAAATTACAGGATTTATTACATCAACAGGGCGCTAAACAATTAGCTGGATTAATTTCGCCCAGTTCAACTGTTGAAGAATTTTATTTATTTCAAAAATTATTACGTTCGTTAGGGTGTGATAATATCGATCACCGTTTGCATCAAACTGATTTTTCTCATCAACAAAATATGATGCAATTTCCTGGTTTAGGAATGACATTAGAGGAATTACAACAGCAGGAAATTATTGTATTAATTGGATCAAATATTCAGAGAGAACAACCCATCGCTGGCCATCGTGTGCGAAAAGCTTCACTACAAGGTTGTAAAATATTTCAAATTAATGTTGTTGATTATCAATTTAATTTTACCGTCACTGATAAATATATTGTAAAACCTTCTGAATTAGTTCATGCCTTAGCGCAAATTGCAAAAGCATTATCATTAGTGAGTGATCAGAAAATTCCTGATAATACTTTAGATTTTCTATCGAATATCACTATTAATGAAAATGTACGTGCCATCGCCGAACAATTATTAATAGGTGAACGAAAAACTTTAATATTAGGCGCTATTGCGCAGAACCATCCACAAGCGGGACTTTTATCTCAAATTTCCGAATTAATTGCGCGATTATGTGGTGCAAAAATTGCTTATTTAACGGAAGGTGCAAACGCTGCTGGCGCATGGCTTGCGGGAGCCATTCCTCATCGTCATGCCGCAAGCAATAATATGGCGATGGAAGGATTAAATACAGCAGATGCTATTGCTGCGAAATTAAAAGGATATATTTTATTTAATGTTGAACCGGAATGTGATTGTGCAAATCCCAATTTAGCATTACAGGCCATTGAACAAGCGGAAGTGGTAATATCATTTTCAACATTTAAATCTCCGTCATTAATGTTATATGCAGATATTTTATTGCCTATTGCACCATTTGCAGAAATGTCAGGTACTTTTATTAATACAGAAGGAAAATGGCAAAGTTTTAACGCAACGACTTTGCCTAAAGGTGATACACGTCCTGGTTGGAAAGTGATCAGAGTATTAGGCAATTTAATGAATCTTCCGCAATTTGATTATGTATCAGCAGAACAAATACGGGATGAATTAAAAGTGATGATTGATGCGCAATCATTTACATCATCTGTGCCATCGTATAATCAATTAACACAATCTTCCTATAGTCATCAGACAAATAATCATCTCGAGCGAATTACAGAATGGCCAATCTATCGAATTGATGCTTTAGTACGTCGTTCAATTCCATTACAACAGTCAGCTGCAAGTATTTTACCGGGAATTTATTTAAATAATGCATTTGCACAGCAATTAAATTTAACGGATGGATCTAAAACAACAGTAAAACAAGGTGATGGTGAGGCAAATTTAGCTGTGATCATTGATGATAAAATTCCTGATAATTGTGTATTTATTCCTGCAGGATTTTCTGAAACTGCTAAACTGGGTGCTTCGTTTGGTATTATCGAAATAGGATCTGCACATGGTTGAGTATGTTCAATATATTGAAACCCTGATTTGGGTCCTGATTAAAATCTTTTTAATTCTTATTCCACTGATTTTAGGTGTTGCTTATTTAATGTATGCCGAACGTAAAGTCGTTGGTTATATGCAATGTCGTATTGGTCCTAACCGTGTTGGTATTTGGGGTTTATTACAACCTATTGCTGATGTCATTAAATTATTATGTAAAGAAATTATTATTCCTAGTGTTTCAAGTCGTTATTTATTTATTATTGCGCCAGTTTTAACGATCGCTCCGGCATTGGCGGCTTGGGCGGTAATTCCATTTAGTCCCCATTTGGTTTTAGCCAATATTAATGCAGGATTATTGTATTTATTTGCGATGAGTTCTTTAGGCGTTTATGGAATATTGGTTGCTGGTTGGGCGTCTAATTCTAAGTACGCTTTTTTGGGCGCGATGCGATCAGCTGCGCAAACTATTTCTTATGAAATTGCGATGGGATTTGCATTTGTCGGTGTGTTGATGGCATCTGGCAGTTTGAATTTGCAAGATATTGTCTTACGTCAACAAGGTGGAATTTGGCATTGGTTTTGGTTGCCGTTATTGCCTTTATTTTTAGTGTATTGGATTTCAGGTGTTGCTGAAACGAATCGTGCGCCGTTTGATGTGGCGGAAGGTGAGTCTGAAATTGTTGCTGGTTTTCATGTGGAATATTCAGGTATTACCTTTGCGATTTTCTTTTTAGCTGAATATGCCAATATGATTTTGGTTTCGACTATCGCCGCTTTATTATTTTTAGGTGGTTGGTTATCTCCCTTTGAAGGTATTCCTGTATTAGGTCATTTATTTGCTTGGGTTCCTGGCATTGCGTGGCTGTTATTAAAAACCTGTTGTTTTTTATTTTTATATTTGTGGATGCGCGCAACTTTTCCACGTTACAGATATGATCAAATCATGCGGTTGGGATGGAAGATTTTAATTCCTGTTACGTTAGTATGGTTGACAGTATTGGGATTAGCTATTGAGTTTCATTTGAAACCGTGGTTTGGATGATTGATTTATTTTAATTGTATTTAAATTTTAGATATTCGTAGGTTAGATTTAACACAATATCCTACTGGATCGGAGTGATACGCAAAATATGAAATTATTTATTGCCGGACGAAGCCGCGTCCTGCGATCGAAGATTACGTCCATGTAATCTACGGTCCTGCAATAAATAATTTCATATTTTGCTTTAAAGTTCAGTGGCTACTTGTTAAATGTCCATAATATGTTGTGATAATAGGAATTAAAAGGTCATAAATAATGAAATGGTTAAAAAAATACTTTAATACATTTTTTCTAGTTGAATTATTCCAGGGATTAAAATTAACTGGACGGTATTTTTTATCTCCTAAAATAACCATTCAATTTCCTGAAGAAGAAACGCCACGTTCACCGCGCTTTCGTGGATTACATGCATTAAGACGTTATCCCAATGGCGAAGAACGTTGTATTGCTTGTAAATTATGTGAGGCAGTTTGTCCTGCATTAGCAATTACGATTGAAGCAGGTCCGCGTGCATCAGATGGTTCTCGTCGTACAACAAAATATGAAATTGATTTATTTAAATGTATTTATTGTGGTTTTTGTGAAGAATCTTGTCCTGTTGATTCGATCGTTGAAACAAGATTTTTACATTATCATTTTGAAAATCGTGGCGAGGAAATAATGACTAAACAAAAATTACTCGCTATCGGCGATCGCTATGAAAAACAAATCGCTGAAGATAGAGCAGAGGATGCGATGTTTAGGTGATTTTTGTTTTTGTTGCATTCTAACTGTGCTGCAGGTTTTGCGAAATATGAAGTTATTGATTGCCGGACAAAGCTGCGTCCATGCGATCGAAGATTACGTCCATGTAATCTACGGTCCTGCAATCAATAACTTCATATTTCGCTTTAAAGTTTAGTAGCTACTTGTTAAATGCCCATTTATTGAGTGAAAACAAAAATCAAAATGAGGGGAAGATTGGAGAGGGTGAAATAAATTAGGTGGAAGTGAATTGAATATGCTAATTGAGAATCTTATTTTTATTACATTCGCAGTAACATTAATTGCCTCAGCGGTGATGGTTGTATTTGGTCAACATCCGGTGCGATGTGCTTTATTTTTAGTTTTGGCATTTTTTGCTGCTGCAGGATTATGGTTAATATTAGAAGCGGAGTTTTTAGCATTAGTATTAATTTTGGTTTACGTGGGTGCAGTAATGACTTTATTTTTATTTGTCATTATGACGCTGAGTATTGATTTTGAAAAAATGAAGCAATCATTTTTACGTTATTATGTTCCTCTTGGTGTGATTTTAGTGTGTGGTTTGGTGACACTCATGTTTTATATTACTTCGCATGCACATGCCGATTTAATTAAATTAATTCCAATGCAACATGTGCCAGCGGATTATAGTAATACGAAAGCATTAGGTGGCGTTTTATATACAACTTATGCGTTTGCCTTAGAAGTGGCTGGCGTGTTGTTATTAGCGGCGATAGTTGCTGCGATTAGTTTATGTGTACGCGACGTTGTTGATAGCAAAAGTCAACGTGTTGATGAACAGATTGCGATTCAGCCTAAAGATCGCATTAAAATTGTAAAAATGTAATAAAAACCTTTTTTATCTTTCTACCGCTTGCGGGAGAAAGAGGAGTAATAAATGATGTTTATCACTTTAACAAATTACCTCATTATCGGAGCCATCCTGTTTGGCCTAGGCATGGCCGGTATGGTTGTTAACCGCAAAAATTTAATTGCATTGCTCATGTGCGTGGAATTAATGCTATTAGCAGTAAATACTAATTTCATTGCTTTTTCTTATTATCATCAAGATATAACAGGCCAAATATTTGTATTTTTTATTCTCGCAGTTGCTGCAGCAGAAGCAGCGATTGGTCTAGCAATATTAACTGTATTATTTAAACATCGTAAAACAGTTGATGTTTCTCAATTAAATACTTTAAAGGGTTGATCTGTGCACGCAACTATTCTCAATCTCACATTAATCATTATTTTTCTTCCATTAATTGCAGGTTTAATTGCAGGTGTTTTTGGTAAAACAGTAGGGCGTGATGGTGCACATTGGGTAACGTGTACGGGTGTTGCAATTTCATTTTTATTATCGCTAGTCATTTGTAAATGGATTTATATTGATCAGGTGCCCGCTTTTTATGGCAATTTTTATACCTGGAGTATCAGTGGTCGTTTTCAATTTAATTTAGGATTTTTAATTGATCATTTAAGCGCAGTGATGATGGCGGTTGTTACTTTTGTGTCACTGGCAGTACATGTTTATAGTATTGGTTATATGCATGATGATCCGGGGTATCAACGTTTTTTCAGTTATATTTCATTTTTTACTTTTGCGATGTTGATGTTAGTTACAGCCAATAATTTCTTGCAATTATATTTTGGTTGGGAAGGGGTTGGTTTAATTTCCTATTTATTAATTGGATTTTGGTTTAAACGTGAAAGTGCTAATTTAGGGAGTTTGAAAGCATTTATCGTGAATCGTGTTGGTGATATGGGATTTTTATTAGCCTTAGCCGGATTTATATGTTTTTGTGATTCATTAGATATGCACACTATTTTTTCACAAGCACCGCAATTAGCAGCACAATCATTTAGTATTTTCCCTGGCACATCTTGTTCTGTGGTGACATTACTCTGTATTTTATCTTTTATTGGTGCAATGGGTAAATCAGCACAAATGCCATTACATGTGTGGTTACCCGAATCAATGGAAGGTCCTACACCCATTTCGGCATTAATTCATGCAGCAACCATGGTAACAGCGGGAATTTATTTAGTATCACGTATGTCGCCGTTATTTGAATATTCTAATACGGCATTAAGTTTTGTATTAATTGTTGGTGCAACGGGTGCATTATTTACAGGTATTTTAGCGTTAGTGCAAAATGATATTAAACGGGTTGTTGCTTATTCAACATTATCTCAATTAGGTTATATGATTGCCGCATTAGGGGCATCTGCTTATGGCGCTGGTATTTTTCATTTAATTACCCATGCATTTTTCAAAGCATTATTATTCCTGGCAGCAGGTTCTGTCATTCTTGCCTGTCATCACGAACAAGATATGCGCAAAATGGGTGGCTTATATAAATATTTACCTGTCACTTATATATCATTTTTAATTGGTGCCTTAGCGTTATGTGCAATCCCACCTTTTTCGGGATTTTATTCAAAAGATGCCATTATTGATGCGGTTGGCATGACGACTATTTTTGGCGGACATTATGCTTATTATTGTGTATTAATTGGTACATTTGTCACAGCGTTATATACATTCCGTGCCTTTTTCTTAACATTTCATACCACTGAACGATTTGATGAACAAACACGTAGTCATTTGCATGAGTCGCCATGGGTCGTATTAATTCCATTAATTGTGTTAGCAATTCCATCTGTGTGTGCTGGATTTATTTTAGCAAAACCGTTTTTATATCAAACGCCAAGCATTTTAGATGGCAGTATATTTATTTTACCAAATCATAATGTGATTGCTGCGTTAGCAACTCATTTTACAGGCCATATGCAACATTTACTTGATTCATTTCATACACTGACTTTATGGTTTGCAATTGCAGGAATATTTAGCGCTTGGTTGTTTTACCAACGCATGCCTAACTTACCTGCAAAATGTGCACAACGATTTAAAATACTTTATACCATTTTGATTGATAAATATGGTTTCGATCGTTTTAATGAAAAAGTGATTGTGAAAAATACTCGCACATTGGCTGATTTTTCATTTAATGTTGCCGATGTAAAAATTCTTGATGGCATTATTGTGAATGGCGCTGGACGTTTAGTTACATGGTTTTCTAGTGTGGTTCGTCGTTTGCAATCAGGCTATTTATTTCATTACGCATTGGTGATGATAGTTGGTTTGTTAGGATTGTTGTTTTGGTTTATTTATTAAATAATTTAGTGTCATTCACGGACGGTATGGTATGGAAAAGCTATCAATACTTTCAAGCGGGAATCTATTACTGAATTTATTAAGAGATATGTTTTTTTTGTTTGCATTACAAGTTAATTAAATTGAAATAGATTCCCGCTTGATAGTTAAGTAAGTTTGCTGATTAATGTGCCAACGGGAATGACAATTTAAGAGAATTAAGTATTTTATTAATATAATCGGAAATACATAAATGCTGAGTCATATTCCATTATTAAGTCTAATGATCTGGACACCGTTGGTCGGTGCAGTAATTACATTATTTATCGGCAGAGACGGTCATGATAATCGTGCTCGTTGGGCAGCATTAATTACAGCATTAATTGGCATAATATATTGTATTCCTGCTTATATCGGTTTTAATAATCAAGATTTTCATATGCAATTCCAAGAATTGCATCCTTGGATATCTGTGTATGGCATTAATTATGCATTAGGTGTTGATGGTATTTCGCTGCCATTAATATTCTTAACATCATTAACAACATTATTGGTGGTATTGGCAGGCTGGCAAACAATTACATTTAGAATCGGTCAATACATGGCGTCATTTTTAGTCATGTCATCGATGGTGATTGGTGTTTTTGCTTCATTAGATTCCGTTTTGTTTTATATATTTTGGGAAGGTATGTTAATTCCCATGTATTTAAATATTGGTATTTGGGGCAGTGAAAATCGCTCATACGCATCGATTAAATTTTTCTTGTATACTTTTTTTGGATCAGCATTATTACTTGTTGTCATTTTATATTTAAGAATTCATGCAAATAGTTTTGCAATCACCGATTTTTATCCACTCAAAATGAGTATGCATGCACAAATTATTGTGTTCTTAGGATTTTTATTAGCATTTGCGGTGAAAGTACCCATGTGGCCTGTACATACTTGGTTACCTGACGCACATACTGAAGCACCTGCTGGCGGATCTGTGGTATTAGCTGCATTAATGTTGAAATTAGGTGGCTATGGATTTTTGCGCTTTAGTTTGCCTATCGTACCCGATGCTTGTCACATGCTTGATAAGTGGATGATCGTTTTATCATTAGTTGCGATTGTTTATATCGGGTTAGTGGCAATTGCACAGGTCGATATGAAAAAATTAATTGCTTATTCCTCAGTGGCACATATGGGCTTTGTAACGCTAGGCAGCTTTATGATTTATAGCATTGTGCAAGCAACAGGCGATGTCAGTGAAGCTTATATGAGTTTAGAAGGTGCAATGGTACAAATGATTGCACACGCATTTGGATCGGGTGCCATGTTCTTGGGCGTCGGAGTTTTATATCACCGTTTACATAGCCGATTAATTAAAGATTTTGGTGGTGTTGCAAATACCATGCCGGTATTTGCCACATTATTTATGATATTTGCCATGTCTAATGTGGGTTTACCAGGTACTGCAGGATTTGTGGGTGAATTTATGGTGATCCTCAGTGCATTTCAAGCCAGTTTTTGGGTAGCTTTTTTTGCTGCAATGACATTAATTTTAGGTGCTTCATATACTTTGTGGATGTACAAACGGGTATTTTTTGGTTCTGTCACTAGTGCAGGTGTAGATAGTTTAACTGACATTAATATGATGGAACGTTTATATTTAATGATTTTGGCCGCGGGTGTTTTATTTTTAGGGATTTATCCAATGCCATTATTAAATATGTTACATGCCACCACAGGACATTTGTTGCAATTAAGTTTAGTTTCAAAGTTATAAAATAATAATTAAAAAAATGTAGCCTGGGTGAAGCCAAATGTAAAATAAATTTAGTTTCAAAAAGTTATTTTAAAGCTGAATAATAATTTAATATAAGGGCGAAACGCGGGAAACAAAGCATATCCCGGGTTACGCCCTAGGTAATCCTATTTATTGAGATGATTTAATTTTTATAGATATATTTAAAATATCATTTGCTCCACCCAGGCTACATTATGGGAGGAATAAAAAGAAGGGTTTTATCAATGCCATTTAACATACCAAATTTTGTACCAATTATTCCTGAGTTATTCATGCTCAGCATGATTTGCGTCATCATCATGACAGATGTTTTTGTAAAACAAGAACAAAGAATAATTACTTACTTTCTCACGCAATTTACATTAGTTATTACGGCATTGATTTCATTGTCAATGTTTCATATGCCTACCACCATTACTTTTAGTGGTTTATTTATATTAGATCCCATCGCCACATTTTTAAAATTATTAATTTACATCGCAGGATTTTTTGTCTTTTGGTATTCACGTGATTATCTGGGAGTACGTTCAATTGCGATAGGTGAAAATTATATTTTAGGATTATTAGCCATTTTAGGAATGATGGTTTTAGTTTCATCACATAATTTTCTGACTTTATTTTTAGGACTTGAATTATCTGCATTGCCTGTTTATGCCATGGTGGCATTATGGAGAGAATCCGTTGATGGATCTGAAGCTTCTATGAAATATTTTGTCATTGGTTCTTTAGCCTCTGCGATGTTGTTATATGGAATATCTATGCTGTATGGAATCACTGGCAGTTTAGATATGAGGGTTGTTGCTAATACTTTAGCGCATACTGATTTATCCTCTAATTTATTTTTCATGTTTGGTTTAATTTTCGTATTAGTAGGAATTGCATTTAAATTTGGAGCGGCTCCCTTTCATATGTGGGTACCAGATGTGTATGAAGGTGCACCAAGTCCTATGACATTATTTATTAGCAGTGTACCGAAAATTGCCGCCTATGGTTTAGCAGTACGCTTATTAATTGATGCATTACCCGGTTTGCATGTTCAATGGCAACAAATATTAATAGTCGTAGCCATATTATCAATGGCGTTAGGTAATTTTGCTGCTATCGTACAAAATAATTTAAAACGCATGTTGGCTTATTCATCCATTTCACATATGGGTTATATGTCTTTAGGATTATTATGTGCAACACCTGATGGATATGCCGCCGGTTTATTTTATATGCTCGCATATGCCATTATGGCTTTAGGTGGATTTGCATTTATTGTGTTATTAAGTAAAGCAGGATTTGAAGCTGATCAGGTCAGTGATTTAAAAGGGTTAAATACCAGAAATCCTTGGTTAGCATTTATGTTTTTATTATTAATGTTTTCTATGGCAGGCATTCCACCTTCAGTTGGATTTTTTGCAAAATTAGGCGTGTTAGAAGCATTAATAGGTGTTCATTTAATTTGGTTAGCTGCATTAGCATTAGTCTTCGCTATTATTGGTTCTTATTATTATATTCGCGTAGTGAAAGTCATGTATTTCGAAGAACCTGAACATTATAAACCATTCACTTACAGTAAAGATTTAGCTGTTGCGATGTCAATTAATGGAATTGCTGTTTTATATTTCGGCATGTTTCCTGATAGTTTAATTTCAATTTGCCGTGCTGCGTTTCAATAATTAATTAAGGGGTCAAGTACCGTCTTGCAAGTTAACACCGATTAACTTGCAAGACGGTACTACACCCCTTTAATGACCTATAGATATTAATGGGCGATGAAATATATAGTATAATTCTGCATAGCTGTAACTGTACCTTTCTTAAGTCCAGACCTTTTTTTCAATCACACCTGCTTAAAGTATTTTCGTTTATTAATTATTTATAAGGACAAGACATGAAAACTTTATTAGAAAATGAAAAATTTAAAGTAATAAGAAACAATGGTCAGATAGATATTTTTATGATCGGGCATAGTGAATCATTAATGACTTTCACTATCGATTCACATGATAACCGCATAACGGCGACACGTTTTTCTTTTGATAAATTGAATGAAAATGATCAACGTCAAGTTGTTGAGTGTATTTGTCGTGTATTAAAAGAAAAGTGTGGTGGTAAAGAGTTTGTGATTATTACCAATCCTGAGCACATAAAATATGCCGCACTATTCAGTAATACCCATTTCAAAATGGATTTGAGATTGATTGAAGGTAGAATTCGTTTGACTAGTCCTGAGAAATTATTAACTTCATTAGAATCTACAGTGATTAATAGCGAGATTCAGAAAATTGAAGATAATGGTGAATTTTTATTTATAGTCGATAAATTACTGGCAAAACGTCATGCGGAGTTAATGAATTTAGCAAAAATCTCAGGATTTATTGAATCAAAAATAAAAGATTATGAGCAAAAAGGTGTTGTCGGTTTTGAAGTTATGGCTTTGAGCTCAGTGTTAATGCGGTTAGTTAATAAAAAAGGTGAATTGGTAGCATTTTACCGCGTAGCTGATCTGGGTAATAAAGTGGGATATATGTGTGATACATGGGTTGATGAAAAGTTTTTTGGCACAAAAGATAAAGCATTAGGTACAGCGTATATTTATAAAAAAGCCTGTGAAGTTGCGCTGAATTACAGATTTGATCATTTATTATTAATTGCACCAAAGGATAGAGTAGACGAATTTGATAAACATTTTGGTTGTGTGTTACCGCAAAATTCAGCGACTAACATGCCTTTTATTCTAGCTGGATTTGATTCTGCTAAACCCGAATTAACTAATACTTATCAAGAACAAGCAGACTTTGTCATATCACGTTACAAACAGAAAAACTTGCAACCATCTGCAGATATATTAGCAACTTCTTTGTCGAAGATTACATTGAGTGATTCATCATTATCATCAGCACAAGAAGTTAAATCAGAAACTCGCGAACGTTCAGATACTACTGAAACGCAATTTGCTAAAGCAATGAAAAAATATTCATTGTAGGTTGGAATGAGCGAAAGGGAATTATAAATTTTGTGCTCATAAATTAAATTACATTGGTAAATGTTTAATTTACTGCGCGATGTCTAACTAATGCATGTCGGACATCGCCTTAATATTAACAAGAAGATCATGTAGCTTATATTTTTATACATTGAACGTATTTCTATCTTGCTCAGTCCGACCTACAACTACGATTACATTAAACTAAGATGAATAATTAGGATATATTTTTATGCCGTTTTCTGAAAAACATCAATGGCTCAAATGGGTACAACAATTACAAGCAATTGCACAAACTGGTTTAACATACACTAAAGATGTTTTCGATAAACAGCGATATAAAATGATCCAACAAATTACAGCGGAAATTGCCGCGAATTACAGTGACGTGCCGCAAGAAAAAATAATTTCACTTTTTCAAAATGAAATTGGTTATGCAACACCTAAAGTCGATGTGAGAGGCGCTGTATTTCAAAATGACAAAATATTATTAGCCCAAGAAAAATCTGATCAATTGTGGACATTACCCGGTGGTTGGGCTGATATACATGAATCACCCAGCGAAGTGGTTGAAAAAGAAATTAGGGAAGAGTCGGGATATATTTGTAAAGCAAAAAAATTAATTGCCATATACGATATGGAAAAACATGCGCATCCTCCGCAAGCGTATCATGTTTATAAATTGATTATTTTATGTGAATTAATAGATGGAAAAGCGACTACGAGCATAGAAACATCAGCAGTGGATTTTTATAGCGAAGATGATATACCGCCATTATCAATTAATCGTATTACGATTGAACAAATTAAAAGAATATTTGAGCATAAGCATAATACGCATTTTGCGACTGATTTTGATTAATAGATCAAGTATTCTTATGTATTAATTAATATTAACTTGAATAAAGGATACTTGTTCAGATTATTTATTATAGAAATATTATTTATTTTTTTGCCGCTCTCACAGGATTAGCTAAATAAGTATTTAAATGTATTAGGAACTGCTTCATCACTTCTTAAAATGATAATAGGTATCAATTAATTTAATGGTATTTGACCTCATAATCTATAGTTGAGTTTACACATAATATTGTGTAAATTTATGTGTAAAGAGGAGGATAAATTATGGCTACAAATTTAGCGATTGATGATAAATTAATTAATGAAGCAGTAAAAATAGGACATCACAATACAAAAAAGCAGCGGTTACTGCGGCGTTAAAAGAATATATTCGAAACCTAAACAACTTAAAATTCTCGAATTATTTGGTACAATTGATTACGATGTCGATTATAACTATAAAAAAGAACGCGGGAGAAATTGATTGCATATACTTGTTGATACATGCATTTGGTCTATTGCATTAAGAACAAATAAAATAATTCATAAGCAATTCATACAAGAATTAAAGGAATTAATTTTAGATCATCGTGCTCATTTAATTGGCCCAATTAAACAAGAATTATTATCAGGAATAACTGAAAAAAAGCAATTCATTGAATTACGTGAAAGATTATCAGTATTTTCATCCCTTGATATCATATCGACTGATTATGAAGTAGCTGCTGAATTTTTTAATCATTGTCGCGTTAAAGGAATTCAAGGATCAATGATAAACTTTCTGATTTGTGCTGTTGCACATCGATATGAAATGCCCATATTTACCAATGATAATGATTTTATTTATTTTAAAAAAATACTGCCAATCCGCTTACATCAGATTAGTGATTAAATATTAACCGCTTAGATTTAAAGTGTTCCTGAAATATTTGGAGAATAATTTCAGTCGATTCTTAGTCAAGTACTAATGATAGAATTTTGATTGTCAATATCAAACAAAATAACTTAAGATTTTGTTAAGTTTATTATTTTATAATGTCATTCTTTGTTAAACTTTATTTAGAGTATCTATCATGCAAGATTTATTTAAACCACAGATGCTTTAAATATTTATTGGAGGTTATTAAAATATGCCATTGATCGAACTCACCTTTAACCACTATAGCCAGAATCCACTTAAAATCAGAGCTATTTAGACTATTGATAATGTTGTCCTTGACGAGAACATTGCAAATGTTTCATTCAATATTGCAATTTCTGAGGCATACAATAATTTACAATTGTTAGATACAGCAACTTCCGGTAGCTCTAAATTAATATTGCAAGACTTCCAAAATTCAAATGAACACACATTTCAAATAGGCGCTTTACGAATCGACATACGTAACTTGAAACAGCTATTTAATCGCAATGATTTCATTCAAGAAGGTTTTATTAAAAAAATTGACAGAGAGTTATTGCAAGGTTTCACTGTACATGATCAATCCGGCTATGACAATGACGTCAAAATTATTCAAGACAAAGTTGTTTTTAGCAGAAACCTAAAAATTTTCAGCTGGATCACGCTACACAAATCCAGGAGAAAGAATTTACGTTAGAAGTAATATTCCATTTATAAGTTTTTTACATTGCGCCCTAAAAGACTTTTTAGATAATAAAGAGACAATTCCAGGAAGTGTACCGCATGAATTTATGGAATTTTATAATAAAGATCGTTTGAATTCCATAAATGCTGTATATTTGCAATATTTTCTTGAAGGCCGTGAAAGAACGAAAATATCTGTAACATGCACACCTAATTTAGTCAGAACACTCAGAGAAGCGCGTGACAGAACTGTTGATAATTTTGATAGATTATTAAAATCAATTACCCCTCAGCCTTTACAAACACCGGCTGCTGCTCCAGTAAACTGTAGCTTACCAGTTAAAACAATTGCTCCTAAAGATCGAACAGAATTTACCCCGCATATGTAAATTCACCTTTGTAATGAAGCCCGGACTACTGAGCATGAGTGATGTGTCCGGTGCGAACATTATATATGTCAGGAGACCAATTTAACGCCAATCTCGTTTTAACGATTGTTTACGTTCAAATCGCGCGATAGCAAGTCGAATTAATTCGGTTAATAAATTTTGATAATTTAATCCACTGGCTTCCCATAATTTGGGATACATACTATATGGTGTAAAGCCGGGGAGAGTATTAATTTCATTGAAATAGATATTATTAGTGTTTTTTTCAACAAATAAATCAACACGCGCCATGCCTTCACATTCCAATACTAAAAATATGTCTTTAGCAATAGATTGTAATTGCGCTAATAATTCAGGAGAAATATTTGCGGGTATTTCTAAAGTTAAAGCAGCGGGATCTAAATATTTTGCTTCGTAAGAATAAAACTCGTGTTTAGGTGCTAATACAATTTCACCGGCGACACTCACACGAGGGGGAGCACCATAGTGATTGTTTTCTAATACAGATAATTCGACGTCACGTACATTGAGTGCAGCTTCAATAATTATTTTGTGGTCAAATTGCAAAGCGTTATCAATTGCAGCTGTTAATTCTTGTTGATTGTGTGCTTTATTAACACCGACGCTTGAACCTGTATTGACAGGTTTAACAAAGACAGGAAATGGGAGTTTATGATTAATTGTTTGCAATACTTGTTGTGAATTAAGTTGCCATTGCGCAGCGCGAATTTCTATAAAGGGTGCAACGGCAATTCCTGCTGTTTGCACTAATTTTTTGGATATGACTTTATCCATACCTAATGCGGATGACATCACATTAGCACCGACATACGGGACATTTAAAATTTCAAATAACCCTTGCAATGTACCATCTTCGCATTGCACACCATGAACAACAGGAAATATCACATCAAAATATTTATCTTGATTAAGTTGTGACTGTAATGACTTTTGTGATTGTTGCATGATGGGAAATTGTTCAGCAGTCGTTTCATTGATTTTTAAAGCACTATTATCGGGTAATAATACATTAGGTACTTTATCAATTAACCATTGGCCATTTTTATCAATGGCAATCGGTATTGGTTCAAATAAATTTCGATCAAGATTTTTTAAAACGCCTGCTGCAGACATACAAGATACTTCGTGTTCACCTGAGCAACCACCATATACTACTGCAATTTTAAGTTTTTTCATGTTGAGATTCCGTGTAAATAAATATTATGCACTATTTGATAATGTTGATCTTAATTGATATGACTGATTATGTGTTTCAATTATTTTATTGATTAATTGTGATGTTAATTTTGAATAGAAAACTATTGTTGAGGGATCACGATCCGCCGATACAGAATATCCTATCGCAATAGTATAATCGAGAGCGATAAGTAAATGATAATGTTTAACCGCTGACATATCGATACTATCGATACTTGAAAGATAATTCAATAATGCTCCAGCGTGTGTAGCAACTCTGACAGTCTCCTTTGAGTGAGGAATGAGATGTTTTTTCCCACCAAAGAAGTTAAGAGAATAGGGCGCATTTTTATTATTGTGAGGGCCGCTTATCAATAAATTTATCAGCCAATTCAATATAGTTGATAGTGAATTAGGATGTAACTCTTTTATAGTATTCTGTCTCAAATTGAAATAACTATTAGCTTCATTTCTTTCATTCATTAGTACTGTGTAATGAATAAATCCTATTAATGAATTTTTAAAAAAATCATGTGTAGTTGGACTGCGACTAAAAGGTTTAACAACGGAAATAGTATGCAGATCATCAAGAATTTCTAATAATGTAACTTGATTTTGTGCAATATTTCCTTGTAATACACTGTTTATTTTAATTAACCAGTCAAAAACATGCTGGGGAACTTTAAAGTCATATGTTTTACCATTAATTACCGGTGTAATACCTCCTAACCTTAAATCATAATGATGGCCTTTTTCATTAATGGGGCCTAGCAATAATAAATGAAATAGAGAATTTAATATTTTGGCAGTCTGTTCTGTTGATAAATTAATTATTTTTTGTTTAATCTCTTCTCTGATTAAATTTGTTAGCGGTAAAGCATTCATTTGTAGAGGTATAGGCGCATTAGCATTAGCAGGAGCAAATAATGACAGGATATTTTTATTTAATAAGGAGATATCTCTATCGATATGTTGGAGAGAAAATCCGAGATGGAATGCAAATTTTCTACTAATTTTTTGTAAATCAGTTTCTGTTAATAAGGTAACATCAGTGACATTATCATAAGTTTCGATGATGGAAATGGGAAGTGATTGAGAGGGATATTCATCAAGTGAAGATAACCATCTGTTAATTTGTTTTATTTTTTCTTGCGTATCCAATTGTGCTGCAATAATGATTATATATAACTGCGTATCACGAATTTGTGATGGATTAGAGACATCAGAAGGGATGTCCCAGATTTGTAATTTTCTTTTAACATTGCCATCAATAATAGTCGTCATTTGAAAGCTAATGCTCATGGAAGAATTAGGTGCATTATTAACGGGTAGTTTAAGCCAGGCATTGTATAATTGTGTTTTGCCTAAATTGTTATCTCCCAGAAGAACAACTTTATGGTAATCTTTTATCTTTTCTATAGCTTCCATATTTTATTTATGCCTCTTTATATTATGTACTAATTAAATTATTTATTGCGATATCCAAGGCTTGTTTAAACCAGCTAGTGAATTGCGTGGGGTTTGACTTTAGTTCATTTACTAATGAATTAATTTCTACCCAGCGGTATGCGGCTGCTTCATCATGATTAATATTGATAATAGATTGATCAGTAAAACCCACTAACACATGGTCATATTCGTGTTCAACTAAGTAATTTCCTACATCTGCTTTATAAATAAAAGCACCAACTTCCGTTAATTCTACTTCAATGCCCATTTCTTCATTTAGACGATTTTTTGCTGATGTTGTTAATTGTTCGCCGGGTTTGGGATGACTACAACAAGTATTGGTCCATAATCCTGCTGAGTGATATTTTTGTAAATTTCTTTGCTGTAATAGCAACTCGTAGGTGCTGTCTTTTTTGCGAAAAACAAATATAGAAAAAGCACGGTGTAGTTGACCTGTCTGATGGGCTGCTAATTTTTCTTCAATACCAATTTCTTGATCACAATCGTCTACTAAGATGACGTATGAGGGTGTTGGTGTAGAATTGTTCATGGTGTATCCAAAAATAAATTAAAGATTTTCCTTCTCCCCGAAGGGGAGAAGGAAAAAAATAAAGTATATCATGTTTATTCATAAAGAAAGAGGCTTAGTAGCTACAAATACGCCATATTTTACACTACCTTGATTGAATGCTTCTTTCATCAGTTTTAGTTGTTTAACAAATTTTAAACCTTTAAAACCACTGACTTTGATAATTTGCAACAGGGAATAATGATTGATTAATGAAATACCAATTTCCCAGCTTTTTTTAACTTGGGATGACCAGTCGTAAACATCATTAATATTAAAATTATTTAAAGCCAATAATTGTTGATAATGTGAAATAGTCGGCATGTAGGGTAAATCAAAAGCATTACAGAGCCGTAAATATTTTTTTGCTAATGTGTCCTGATATTGTTCTTGATCAGAACACCAAGTCGCTATTATTAATTGTCCGCCTGGTTTTAATACCCGAAAAGCTTGTTGGATAAATAAATTTTTATCATAAAATTGTTCACAGCTTTCTAATGACCAAACAATATCTATGGAATTATTTGCGATATTGGCCAAAGATAATGCGTCATTTATAGTAAATTGCACATGATTAATTTGTTCTTTTCCGGCTTGTTGTTTTGCTATTGCTACTTGTTGTGTACTTAAAGTAATCCCTGTCACATTGACATTAAAATGTTTGGCTAAATAAATACTACTTCCACCTAGACCACAGCCAACATCTAAGATTGAATAAGAAGGTTTTATCTTTAACAATTCTGCTAATTTGATAATGAGTATTTCTTGTGCTTCTTGCGGTGAGATGGATGTATTTTGATCGTAAAAGCCATGATGTATATGTTGTCCCCAAATTAATTGCCAGCCTTTGGATAATTTATCCCAATAATCAGTGATTCGAGTCGTTATTATTTCACGATTATTAAATATTGGCGTGTTGGTTTTAATTATCATCATAAATTGCTAGTGACACCGCGTTTTTAAAATCATTGCTTCTAATGTTAACCCTGGGCCAAAAGCACAGCCGAAAATATTTTTATCATGTATTGTGGGATTTAATTCATCCCAAATGGCTTTTAATACAAATAATATGGTCGCAGATGACATATTCCCGAAATTGCGTAAAATATGATAGGAATATTTATTGTCTATTTCTGTAATATTTAATGCGGTTTCACACGCTTGCAGAATTTTTAGTCCACCGGGATGAATAGCGTAGAGATCAATGTGTGATTGCTTTAAATCAAAACAATTTAATAATCTATCCACAAAATTTTTAATGCCTCTTTCGATGACATCGGGTACATAGGAACTCAGTACAATATCAAAGCCGTTATCGGCAATATGCCATGCCATTTCTTGGCTTGTTTGCGGTAATAAATCACAATAAAAATTATCCAGTGTGAAATATTTTTTCCGGTCTGGGTTCGCTTCGATTAACACACAAGCTGCGCCATCAGCAAATATAGCATTGGAAATAATACTGTCTAAATTCATTTTTTTTTGAAAATGAATAGTACAAAGTTCTACTGACACCATGAGAACTTTTGCTTGCTGATCAGATTTACAAATTGATTCAGCCACTTTTAAGCCATTAATTGCCCCATAACAGCCCATAAAATTAATGGCAGTGCGTTTTGTGGTTGAGTTGAGATTTAAATGTTGCACAATTTCAATATCAATTCCGGGTGCGTACATGCCACTGCAACTGATAGTAATTAAATGCGTAATTTCTGATAAATCAAATTGATCGAATTCCTTTAAACAGTTTTCTATCGCATTTAAAGACAAGTTTAACGCATTATCTTTATATAATTTCATGCGTGAAGAGGTAGTAGGGTAGGGAACAGCGGGATTATTCGGAAAAAAAATAAAATCACCAGGGTTTCTACAGTAATCATCTAAAACACTATATCTATGTTCGATACCTGTTGCATTATAAACCGATTTTAATAAACGGCGTTCGGCGGGATTTAATTGCAAACCATCGCAGATCAAATTAGCAATCTCTTTTTGAGTGCGATGGTTGGTTGGATTAGCAGTTCCGATAGCTGTTATAGCAATTTCCATATTAAATTCACTATTATATTTTTTTCTCACCCGTTAATTTATCCATTGTGGGGACTAAAGCAAGTGCAATCGCTCCAACAATCACTGATGCAACACCGTATTGGAAAAAGGCATGGCCATAAATTTGTAAAGAAGAAAGCGGATTTAAGGGGCCTTGCGGAACACTGGCCATTTTTGCGACTTCGCCCGATAAAATACTGGCTGCAGCAGTACCAAGAAACCATGTGCCGATCATCACGCCCATTAGCCGTTGAGGTGCCAATCGTAACATCATTGATACACCAATGGCGCTAACTAATAATTCAGCCAAACTATATAAAATATAGAAAAATACTAACCACCATGCGGAAACGAGTCCTGCATGATCAGCAAATACCGTACTTCCTCTTAATGCTAAAAAACCAATTCCCATGATGATAATGCCAATACCGAATTTTTTAGCGATGGATAAATCGCCACCTTGCCGTTGTTGTAAATGTGAATATAAAAAGGCTAAACAAGGCGCTAAGACAATAATCCAAAAACCATTTAATGCCCAAAATGAGGCTGTCGGTAAATAAAATCCTAAAATTCGATGATTCACATTCCTTTCAATAAATAAGGTAATTGCCATAGGGGCTTGAAAATATAAAATAAAAAATGAAATGGCAAAAAGGGTGAAAATTAAACAGGCTAATAATTGATTTCTATCAGTTGCTGTACTCGTAATTAATAATTTACTAAAAAATAAAATAACAACGGCACCCGTAATTGCCAAAATAATATGCGTAATAGTGAGGTGAGTTAATAATAAACTGGCCACAATAATTAATGCTATTGATCCCAAAGCTACCGTAGTGATATGGGGTAACGGTACTGGTTTGTCGTCAAGAGGGGAACCATATTTTTCCACTAATTTACGGAAATAAATATAATTTAAAATGGCGAAAATTAAACCGGTCGCACAAACAGCAAATGCGATATGCCAACCAAAATGTTGTGCAATTAATCCCGCGAAAAAAATAGACAATAAACTACCGATGTTGACTGACATATAAAATAAAGTGTAAGCGCCATCGATGCGCGGGTCATTGCGACCATACATTTTGCCTAATAAAACGGGTGGCATACTTTTGAAAAAACCAGAACCAACAATAACAAAAGCCAATGAAATATATAAATAAGAGGTGCTTGCTAATAGGATGTAACCTGCTGCCAATAAAATAGCACCGATTAATAAGCTACGCCGGTAACCAAGTACATGATCGCCTAGATATCCACCTAAAATTGGAGTGACATAAATCATGGCAACAAGAGCCGCATTAGTTGCATAAGCAACATCATCACTAAAATGTAATGCTTTAGTTAAATAAAGTACTAATAAAGTAGCAATGCCGTAATAACCAAACCGTTCCCATAATTCGGTGAAAAATAAAACATAGAATGCAGACGGTTGGCCGGTTTTTATTGCTTCTATAATAGAGGGTTTCCCATTAGACATGGTTGTTGCGCTCATATGCAGTTCCCAGTTGAATATAAAACAGGTAGCTTAAATTGAAAAAACCCTTTTGACCAGTGTCTTTTTCACCATGTGCTATACTCAAAATCTGTCAAAAAACTTATCTCCCATTTCTCAATATATTCGTATTTTTAGATATTTTTTTGCAGAAAAAACTGCACATGATGGTGTCATTACGTGTTAAGTGAGGAGCAAAATAATGGCTACGATATTGGATAGTAGTGCAAAAGAAATTAAATCTGATTTTCCTTTTATATCACAATTTGTTGAAGTTAATCATGCGAAAATTCATTACATTGAACAAGGTGAAGGCAATCCATTTGTATTTATTCATGGTGTGCCGACGTGGAGTTATATTTGGCGTAATATTATACCCACTGTCGCAAGGGTAGGACGTTGTGTAGCGAGTGATTTAATTGGTATGGGTAAATCTGAAAAACCCAATATTGATTATCATTTGGCAGATTATATTGATTATTTCAGCGGATTTATGGAAAAACTGCAATTACATGATGTTTATTTGGTCATGCATGGTTGGGGATCGGTCATTGGCTTCTGTTATGCCATGTTACATCCCAGCATGATTAAAGGATTAATTTTCATGGAATCCTATTTGCGGCCAATTACGAATGTCGAGCAAGTCTCATTAGCCGCACAGGAGCTCGCTAATTTAGCAAAACAAGATGACTTAGTTTATGATTTAGTCATCCGAAAGAATATCTTCCTCACCAAAATTTTGCCTGGCATTACTCTACGTAAATTAAATCCTATTGAACTTGCTTGTTATGTGGCGCCATTTCATAAAATGAGTAGCCGTAAATTACTCCTGCAATATTTAATGGAGCAACCTTTTGTTAATGAAGAGAGTCCTGCTATTCCGGTGATTAAACGATATTCTAATTGGTTACAAAAATCATCATTACCCAAATTGATGTTTTATGGTTTGCCAGGTTTATTGACGACTATGGATGATGTGCAATGGGCACAAGATCATTTATCAAATTTCAGTTTGATTGATATAGGAAATGGGTTACATAATCTTCCTGAATGTTCACCATTCATGATTGCAAATGAAATTGTAAATTGGTATGAACAATTGAAATAATCGTGGTTGCGACTAATAATATACGTACAGTCGTAACGCATTTATATCCCGGATTCCAGCAGTGCCATGAACAAATAATTTACGAAAGTAATATTATGAATTCAAATCAGTTTATCATTTGCTTCTATCCAGGCTACATTTACTGTCTTTTTCGCTTATACAGTCGTAGCCTGGGTGCAGCCAAAGTAAAATTTAATCTTTAATAATCCACAAATAATAATTTAAAACTAAGGGCGAAACCCGGGAATAAATTTTACTTTTTATTCTCAAATTAATTAATTCTCTCCTCACAATGTTTCAGAAATTGGTATATTACTTTTGGTTAATTTCTGAAAAGTTTGTATGCTTTTAACCTTTAAGTGTTTTATTTGCGCAAGAATCGAAATTAATGCTTGCAAAAAATACCAATATACGTCTAAATTAGTCGCCGATGTCTGGGCAGTGTAGCAACTGCTTATCTGAACTAGGCAATTGGTTGTGTTTTAAAGCAATTGGATTTATGGATTTAAAGCACAAAGGTTAATGATCATTCAACTTTTTTAAAAGGATATATCCCGATGGCAAGTTTATCTAAAATTGGCGTAGCGATTGCTACATTATCTGCAAGTGTGGTATTAGCAGCTGGTTTAACTGGTTGTGCTTCTCAAGGTACATCCGCTCAAGGCGCAGGCGCAGTAGTTCCAGCTCCAGCAGCTCCAATGCCAGCACAAAATGCATGTAAAAACAGAGCTACTTGTAAAGCTGTTGTTGCTCCTCCTGTTGGTTGTAAAGGTAGTAACAGTTGCCGTACAGGTAATAGCTGCCATACAGCGCAATAATTATCAAAATAAAAAGAGTGGCTATAACATAGCCGCTCTTTTTTTTACTCTTGATTATTTCTATGCAAAAAAAAATAGCAAAAATTAAATCTCAATTTCTCGGTTGTGGCATTGGTCTTCGTGCATTTTACTACCAAGAAATTTTAGAAAAATTACCAGCAATAGACTGGTTTGAAATCATTACTGAAGATTATCTTGTCCCTGGTGGACGACCTCATTTTTATCTCGATCAAGTACGACAACATTATCCTATCGTTATGCATGGTGTATCGCTATCGATTGGTGGTACTGACCCTTTAAATTTTGATTATTTAACAAAAGTCAAACAATTAGCACAGCGTATCGAACCCGCATGGATTTCTGATCATTTTTGTTGGACAGGTGTCAATCATTTGAATATGCATGATTTATTACCGTTGCCTTACACTGAAGAAGCGATTAATCATGTTGCGTCACGTATTGATCAAGTACAAGAATTTTTAGGCCGTCAAATCGCACTGGAAAATGTATCCAGCTATATTTCATACAATGAATCAAGTATGACTGAATGGGAATTTATTAAATCCATTGTAAAACGTGCTGGTTGTAAAATTTTATTAGATGTTAATAACATTTATGTCAGTTCAATTAATCATTCTTTTGATCCATACGAATTTTTAAATGATGTACCCGTTAATTGTGTACAACAATTTCATTTGGCAGGGCATACTAATAAAGGTGTTCATTTAATTGACACACATGATATGCCAATTATTGAACCCGTTTGGGAATTATACGCGGCTGCTTTACGCCGATTTGGTAAAATTAGCACCTTAATCGAACGCGATGATAATTTTCCGCCGCTGGATGAATTATTAACTGAACTGAATCGTGTAAAACAAACCGTTAAATCAATTTGTGATGAGCCTGTTGCATGCTAACACTGAAATTATTACAAAATCGGGTACAACATTATTTAATGAATTATGATGAAGCGGTTTATCCCGATATTACTAAGCCGCAACATGACACTGTTAAAGCGCGTTTAGAAATTTATGCTAATGCCTATCGCTATCGATTAATTGATATATTAAAAGCAGATTTTATTACATTATGTATTTTGTTGGGTGATAAACCCTTTGAAGAAATCGCGCTTGAATATATTGATTCATATCCATCCCATTATTTTACAGTTCGCTATTTTGCGAGTCAGTTTGTGGATTTTCTTAAAAAACATGCGTTAAGCAAAACGCAACCCTTTATTGTTGATATGGCAACATTAGAGTGGGCATTAGTTGAAATTGCTGATACAAAAGATGCGCCTGTTCTTACATTAAATGATTTAACAATATTTCCTCAAGAAGAATGGGGCCGGTTACAATTTTCAGGACATCCTTCATTACAAATGATTACCTTACATTCTAATGTTGCTGCAATTTGGCAAGCTAATGCTCTCAAAAATGAATTGCCAGCGCTGGAATATACAGATAAATCTTATTGGCGTTTATGGCGGCAGGGTGTGCAGTCTTTTTATTATTGTCAATCAGAGCACGAGATGCTTGCATGCTCTTTAATGTGTCAACAAAAAACGTTTGCAGAAATTTGTGAAAAATTATGTGAACACCTTCCTGAAGATGAAGTTCCCCAAATTGCAGCCGGCTATTTATTACGTTGGTTAAATGAAGGGATTTTAAGTTCGGCGAGATTAGCTCCTTGAGTTGGTTTAAACGATTATTACCCGCAGCGGTTCGTACTAATGGTGTTCCTAAAAAAGGCGTACCAGAAGGCTTGTGGACTAAATGCGATGGTTGTGGCGCCATTCTTTATCGTGCTGAATTAGAAAAAGATCTCAACGTATGCCCAAAATGTTCACATCACCATCGCATTATGGCGCGAGAAAGAATTGAAAGCTTTTTAGATGAAAATACATGGCATGAAATTGGCACACACATTGAGGCCGTTGATCATTTAAAATTTCGTGATAGTAAAAAATATAAAGATCGTATCGCTACAGCACAAAAAGAAACTGGTGAGAAAGATGCATTAATTGTGGGGCGGGGCAATGTATTAGGAATTGATGTTGTTACTGCTGCATTTGAATTTGCATTTATGGGTGGGTCGATGGGATCGGCTGTTGGTGAAAGATTTGTGCAAGGTATTAATAGTTGTTTAGAGCATAAAATTCCCTTTATTTGTTTTACAGCCAGTGGCGGTGCCAGAATGCAAGAAGCATTAATTTCATTAATGCAAATGGCTAAAACCAGTGCTGCGCTCAGTAAATTATCAGCACATCATCTTCCTTTTATTTCAGTATTAACTGATCCTACTATGGGTGGTGTATCTGCCAGTTTAGCGATGTTAGGTGATGTGATTATTGCTGAACCCAAAGCATTGATTGGTTTTGCAGGACCCCGCGTCATTGAACAAACCGTGCGGACCCCTTTGCCGGAAGGATTTCAACGCAGTGAATTTTTATTGGATCATGGTGCAATTGATATGATTGTTGATCGCAGAGAGATGAGAAATACGATTGCAAGATTATTAGCGAAATTAATGCGGATGCCTGTTCCACTTGAGCGTAAGATAAATTAATAATTGTAGCCTGGGTGTAGCCATTTGATGTAATTTAATAGTGTGAATAATTAATTAATCATGAGTATGACAATTAATTTTGCTGGCGTAACCCGGGAATTAAACTTCTTAATTCCCGGGTTACACCAGTAGTAATAATTATTTTTTTATGAATTTTGATATTGTATCATGCAATGATATTTTCATATGGTTTCACCCAGGCTACGTTTGTTAATAAGATTTAATTTATCATGCAAAATAAAACTTTAATTGAATGGTTATCCGAAATAGAAAAACATTCAAATCACATTCATCGGCCTCATTTAGAACACCTCAAAATTATTGCAAATCGATTAGATATTTGGCCTATTTCAACGCCAGTGATTACCGTTACTGGAACAAATGGCAAAGGTTCGTGCGTTGCTTTATTAAACGATATTTTACAAAATGCGGGATATAAAATAGGAAAATATACCTCACCGCATTTATTACGTTATCACGAAAGAATTATTTGCAATAACCAGACAGTAACCGATCAACAATTATGTGAAGCATTTTCTCTGATAGAAAAAAATAAAGATGAGATTACGCTTAATTATTTTGAATGGACAACTCTCGCCGCATTAATAATATTTAAACAGCAACAATTAGATGCGTGGATATTAGAAGTTGGCGTAGGAGGGCGCTTGGATCCTGTCAATATCATTGATGCTGATTTAGCCATTATTTCTACTATAGCAATCGATCACGTCAATTGGTTAGGTAATACGCGAGAACAAATTGGACAAGAGAAAGCAGCGATTATGCGAGCACAAAAACCGGCAATTTGTGGTGATGATGTAACACCTTTTACTGTAAAAAAATATGCACAACAAATCGGTGCGCGACTTTTCTGTCAAACAGAACATTTTACTTATCAAATCAATGATCAAAATTGGTCATGGCGGAGTAATACTTCTACAAGGAATAATTTGCCTTTACCCCATATTGAGATTCAAAATGCTGCGACGGTATTAGCCGCAGTTGAACAATTAGCACCATATTTTCAAATTAATGAACAGGCAATTCATACTGCTTTACAAAATACTTATTTACCAGGCCGTTATCAAAAAATAGTGAATAAAGCCAATCAAATATTTGATGTAGCTCATAACCCCGCTGCTGCTCAATTACTCGCAAATAAATTAAAAAAAGAAAATGGCTCAGGGCGGATCATAGCCGTAGTTGCCATGTTAAATGATAAAGACCATGCCGGCACAATATCACCTTTAGTTCCCCTCATAACTGAATGGTATGCAGCCAATTTAAATACACCGCGAGGCACCGAAGCTAAAGATTTAGCGAGGGTAATAGCGGAAAAGAGTACTAGAAATGTATTTTGTTTTCATGACGTACTTAGTGCTTATGAAGCTGCTTTAAAATCTGCTAATCCGAATGACACTGTGGTAGTATTTGGATCTTTTTACATTGTTGCAGAAGTGTTACGGATAAAGGGGGCAAGTACCGTCTTGCAAGACGGTACCTGACACCTTTACCTCGTTAAGCTCATTTAAGTTGGAATTCATTATGGATAAAAAATTGTTTGAAATTCTCGTGTGTCCCGTCTGTAAAGGGGAATTAATTTACAAACATGAAGATAAAGAATTAATTTGTAAATTTGATAAATTGGCTTATCCAATACGAGACAATATTCCGGTGATGTTAGAAACAGAAGCGCGGCGCGTTGGTTTAGATGAGAAAATATAATGCGCTTATTAATATTCAGTTTATTTTTATTATTATTAGCAGGCTGCGTCAATTATCACGGTATGCATCCGCAAGAACAAATCCTGTCAGAACAACAACTCATTCAAGCTAATAATTCAAATAAAAACGTCTGGCCCAATCAAACGTGGTGGCAAGATTTCCATGATCCTTATTTAACACAATTAATTTCACAAAGTTTTAATTCACAACCCAATATTCGTTTAGCAGAATCTCGCGTCAGATTAGCAGCACAAATGGCCAATGCCGCACAAGCAAACAGTATGCCGTTATTGACGGGTCAAGCGAATGTAGACGAACAAATATTTAGTGCTACATATATTTATCCACCGCCTTTTGGTGGAGTGTGGAGTCCGTTCGGTAATCTACAAGCAAATTTTAATTATGAATTTGATTTTTGGCATAAAAATCGTGAAACATTGGCTGCAGCACTTGGTAATGAACAAGCAGCGCAAGCACAAGTGGCTAGTGCTAAATTAGTATTAGCTAGCGCAATATCACAAACTTATTTTCAAATTTGTGGTGATAATGTTTTAATTAATTTAGCTACCCAATCTGTGGCTACCCAAACACATTTATTACAATTGGTCGCATTAGAAAATCAATCAGGTATTATTTCGCATTTTCCAGTAGATGAATCTCGTCAATCAGTGGCCAATACCAAAATTTTCTTATCACAATTGCAAAATCAACGACAAATTGCCATCAATCAATTGAATGCTTTAACAACGACAACACTTGATCAAAATTATTTAAAACAAGCACAGCTACCCAAAGATAATTTCTCGTATTTACCTCAAAAACTCCCATTAAATTTATTATCACGAAGACCCGATTTAATGGCTTTAAAATTAAACGTTGAAGCTGAACAGCATAGTATTAACGTCGCAAAAGCGGAATTTTATCCTGATATTAATCTTGCAGGATTAATCGGGTTACAAAGTTTAGGATTATCAGATTTATTTAATGGCGCTAGCAAATATGTTGCGGTAGGTCCAGCACTCAATTTGCCAATTTTCGATGCAGGACGATTAAAAGCGAATTTAGGTGTCAATGATGCGCAATATGATATTGCGGTTGATCAATATAATCAGGGTTTAATCAATGCTGTTCAACAAACGGCAGATGCGCTAACACAATTACATGCCACTGCTGATCAATTGCAAGATCAATCAGTTCAATTATCATCGGTAATAAAAAATTATCAATATATAATGTCAAATTATAAAGCGGGTACAACAGATGCATTGGATTTGTTCAGAAATAAGTTGAATGTATTACAAAATCAGCAACAATATACGCAATTATTAATTCAGCAAAAAATAGCGACGATTAAATTAATTCAAGCATTGGGAGGAGGGTATTATTCCCAAAATTAAAAATAAGCATTTTTAATGAGTATTTTAAGGTAGCCCGGACACATCGCTACGCTCCTTTGTCCGGGCTACAATAATCCATAATTAAGGATAGGTAAGGAAATATTTTTAGCAAAACTAGGATTTCAAATGCAAAACAAAGTAAGTCAAGAATCTCATTCACAAGTAAATCACGATAAACGTAATAAAATGCTTTCCGCATTATTTATTATTTTTATTGTAGTAGGCATTATTTATACACTTTATTGGATAACTTACGGTCGTTATCATGTATCTACCGATGATGCTTATGTCGGTGGCAATATGGCACAAGTAATGCCACAAATTAATGGCACTGTTATTGCGATCAATGGAGATGACACGAAATTAGTCCAAGAAGGTCAACCATTAGTCAAACTCGATCCCATCAATGTGCAATTAGCCTTTATTCAAGCACAAGAAAATTTAGCTAATACGTTAAGAAATGTGCAAACTTTGTATCAAAATGCAGCACAACTAGCTGCAAACGCTAAATTACGTCAAACCCAATTACAACAAGCACAAGCGGATTTAAAACGGCGTCAGGTATTAGTTGCATCTCACGCCATAGCACCAGAAGATTATCAACATGCAAAAGATGCCGTTGCAGTCGCGGCATCAGCTGCGCAATTAGCACAACATCAAGCTAATGCGGCAGAAATATTAGTGGCAAATACCACGCCATTAACCTATCCCACGGTACAACAAGCCATTACCAATTTACGAAGCGCTTATTTAGATTATCGTCGTGCCATTATTATGGCGCCAGTAACAGGTTATATTGCTAAACGCAATGTGCAATTAGGTGAACGTGTAGAGCCAGGCATGCCATTAATGGCCATAATTCCGCTCAATCAATTATGGGTCGATGCTAATTTTCGTGAAGTGCAATTACAACATATTAAACAAGGTCAACCAGTTAAATTAATTTCAGATGTATATGGTTCATCCGTTGTTTATCACGGAACTATCATCGGATTAGGTGCTGGTACAGGCAGTGCTTTTGCATTATTACCTGCTGAAAATGCCACAGGTAATTGGATTAAAATTGTGCAACGTGTACCGGTAAGAGTTGCATTAGATCCTGCAGAATTAATGGCGCATCCATTACGCATTGGTTTATCGATGCATGTTGATGTCAATGTACATTCACAAAAAGGCCGCAATATTGCTGAAATTTCAGCTTATCAACCCACTTATGCTACCTCTGTTTATGATAGGCAATCACAGGATCATATTGATGAACTTATACAGCATATCATTTCTAGTAATTTAGTGGATATAACGAAACAATAATGCTGTTCAGTAATGCAAAATCCCTTGTGTTTGTATTTCATCATCAAAATATTTTATAAAAAATGTTTTAGTCAATTGCGGATTTTTATTATTTGCTCTAACAAATTCTGCGATATATCCACATTTTTTGTAAAATTCTGGCGCCTGAAAAGCACTTGTGACTAAATTAATATTATTAAATCCTTTGCCTTTAAAATGATTCTCAAGTGCCATCAATAATTTTCTGCCATATCCTTGACCTCGATGAAGGTTGTCTACCCATAGATCATCAATATAAATTTCTGCGAATGCAGTATAAGCGTGTAATACGCCGATAACATTGCCTGTTTCTTCTTTTAATACCATTGCAAATGTCTTGTAGTTCACGTCAATACCATGACTACTTTCGTATGCAATTAAATCATTTCTCATTTTTTCTTCAATATCTTGAGATAAATTATCTATCATTTGAACGTATACATTATTCTTCATTACAATATTACTCACTTATAAATTAAATTTTTAAGGTTTTTACAGTCATTTTAAACAAAAAGGTTTTTATCAACTATTCTTTTTCTCATATTTTTAAAATCGTATGCAATTGATTGGTATACCGATCAATTATTAATATAATTAATGATAAATTAATAATATTAATTCGTCTAATTATTACAAGAAAGATAAAATGAGGCTTTACTATAAATGAGAAGATATCATATGTTTCACGCATTTCTTTATGGTTTTATACTTTCTTTCGGATTGATTATTCCATTGGGTGTGCAAAATATCTTTGTATTTAATCAAGGTGCGATACAACGTCATTATATTCATGCAATGCCCAGCGTTATAACTGCTTCTTTATGTGATTGTATTTTGATTGTATCAGCAGTGTTGGGGGTATCACTAACGGTGTTTACATTGCCCTGGTTAAAAACTGTTATTTTTATAATAGGATTCTGTTTTTTAATTTATATGGGGTTTGTGACTTGGCAAAGTAAAAATCATAAAATGGAGATAAGTGATAAACCCTGTTCAGCTAAACGTCAGATTGTCTATGCCGCTTCTGTCTCTTTATTTAATCCCCATGCCATTTTAGATACCGTAGGTGTGATAGGTGCAAATTCGCTGCATTTTGTTGGATCAGATAAATGGGCATATACATTGGCTTGTATTATCGTATCTTGTTTTTGGTTTTTGGGAATATCATTTGCGGGACATTATCTACGCAGAATAGATAACACTGGCGCAAAATTACAAATCATCAATAAACTATCAGCAATGATTATTTGGAGTGTGGCGGGGTATTTTGCATTTCAATTATTTTAAACACATAATACGCTTGATTAATATCTGTTGAGATAGTGCTACACCGAGGGAAATTCTTTAATGCCAAAATGTTATAAAGGGTCACAATTAGTATTAATAACTATTTCATTATCTCTAGCCATTTTTATGAACGTGCTAGATATTTCAATTGCCAATGTATCAATTCCTTCCATTGCAGGTGATTTAGGCGTTAGCGCAGATCAAGGTACCTGGGTGATTACTTCATTTATCGTCGCCAGTGCAATTATGTTACCTATCACGGGTTGGCTCGCTAAACGCGTCGGCGAAGTTAAATTATTTGTAATTTGTACATTTATGTTTACTTTTGCTTCATGGTTGTGCGGCTTATCAACCAATTTACCCATGTTAGTCACATTTCGTATTTTACAAGGTACATTTGCTGGGCCAATGATTCCATTGTCACAGAGTTTATTGTTAGCGCATTATCCGGATGATAAAAAAGGTTTGGCAATGGCGTTATGGTCTATGATTGCCGTAGTTGCACCGGTGTTTGGTCCCATTTTAGGGGGATGGATTACCGATTATTATAGTTGGCCGTGGATTTTTTATATCAATATTCCTGTGGGTTTTACGGCATCCTATATGACATGGCGTTTATTAAAATCAGAGGAAACCGCTAAATCCCAGACACCCATTGATATAGTGGGATTAATATTATTAATTCTAGGGGTGGGCAGTTTACAAATATTATTAGATCAAGGTTACGATTTGGATTGGTTTAATTCGCCAATCATAATCTCTCTTGCATTAATTTCTTTTGTGAGTATCTCCTTTTTAATTGTTTGGGAACTCACCGAAGAAAATCCTATTATTGATTTGAGTTTATTTAAAAGAATTAATTTTACGATTGGAACCATTGCTATTGCATTCGGCTATACCGTGTTTTTCGGTAATATTGTGATATTTCCATTATGGTTACAAACAGAAATGGGTTACACACCGACTTGGGCAGGATTAGCCACTGCACCCATTGGCATTTTAGCAATTATATTTACGCCATTTGTGGGTCGTTATATGAATAAAATCGACCTCAGAATTATTGTCAGTATTAGCTTTTTTATTTTTGCACTGTGTTCATTTTGGTCAAGTACATTTTATACAACAGTGAGTTTTAAAATTTTAATTATGCCAAGAATTCTCATGGGATTAGCCATAGCGACTTTTTTTACGCCATTAATCACCATAGTTTTATCAGGATTATCAGCCGATCGCGTGGCAACAGCAGCAGGGCTAACCAATTTTTTCAGAATATTGGGCGGTAGTTTTGGAACGTCTTTAAGTGTCAGTTTTTGGCAACACCGTGCTTCATTTTATCATGCACGATTAGTTGAATATATTACGCATTATAATCCCACCAGCAACGCATTTATTCAAAATAGTTCGCAATCATTTCATTTATCGCAATTGGCATCATATGATTTACTCAATAATATCGTTACTAACCAAGGTTTTATGAAATCTACCATCGATTTCTTTTGGTTATCTGGCGTGATTTTTTTTGGTTTATTATTTTTAGTCTGGCTCAGCAAACCACCTTTTATGGCGCAAGGTAAAGCGATGATGGATTAAATCATCGGTTACACTATGAAGTTATTTGAATGAATTTGGCGTTTGATTAAAGATTATTTAATTAATTTTGGCACATTAGATTCTACTCTTACATTGACCTCAGCACTGTCGGTTAAATAAGGCAGAAGTGCCGGTAAACTGGTATTATTAATTAGTAATATATTAGTAGCGGTGTCGAATTTATATAGTGAAGTGTCGATCCCTTTTAACTTTTCTAAAGAAAATCTTTCGCTTGCTTTAAAGAAACCATTTTCTGAATTATTAAAATTTGTAAATATCAATTCAAAATGAATTTCAAAATGTTTTTCCAGGCAAATCTTATGTTTTACAAAACTAAAGAAATTATTTACTCTTGCAGCATGAATATTTAAGCATAATGCATTTTCTTTATAGCCCAGCCCTTGCGTAATTAATGTGTTAAGATTTGAATTAGTTTTTGCTTCAAGAGTGATTATTTGTGGCACTGTAAAATAATTTATTCTATTTCTCTCTAATACTTCTACTAAACATTTTTTAAAATATAAGTCTGATGAAACCCTAGTTACGCAACACATCTGAGGATTAAGAACCCATTGATCAGATTGCGATAATGGTGGCAGGGCTAATTTTTGTTGTCTCTTTACCTTTGCCATTGAAATACAGGATTTTATTTCATCTGCTGTCGTTATATTAATATTACTTTCCATACCAAGTGGTAGTTGTTTCATTCTATTTCTAGTCACGCTTGCACCATTTTCAAGTAATAAAGCAGCAACCTTATAATGCTTGTTTTCACAAGCTAAGTGCAGTGCTGTATTGTGATCCTCATCTAGTAAATCGATATAACTATTAGCTTTAAGAATTAATTGCACAATATCTTTTTCGCCATGCATCGCTGCAAAATGCAAAGCAGATCGGTTTTTTTGTTTACTGCTGGTGCTGTTGATATCAGTAACCTGTGGCAGTAATAATGGGACAATTTCTTTAATATTAAAGAATGTAGCCCGACGCAATGCTAAGTCATAATCACCATTAAAAGTCGCTTCCACTAAACCCACTTGATGGAGTTCAATAGCTTTTTTAAGTGCTGGATTGTTTGTCGGTAATGAGATTTCTTCCCAGAGCTCTTGTTTGGCTAAAGATAAAATATCTGTGCTACTTTCATTAGGTTGTTGCATATGAGTGATCCTATAGAGTCTATTTTTATGACAGTATATTATAAAATTTTAAGATAAAATGACATTATTAGCGTCCTCAATAAAATTGGATAAAAATTCAATAAAATGTATAAAGTGGTAATAGGTCACAGCTTTTGTACATTTCATCAATCAGTTTCTGCTTTTATACATTTATTAATTACGAATAATGATTTGTATTTATCTTTTTATTAATATGATAATAAATCACATCTCGGATTTCCTCCGGAAATTTTCCTGACATTCCTTCTACTGCCGTATTGGTAAAGATAACTACGGTAATTTTATTTATTGGATCTACCCACCATGTATGCCCCCAAACTCCGCCCCATTGATATGTGCCTTTTCCTCGAGGTGATTTAGCTTCAGCGGGATTAGTAAGAATGGAAAAGCCCAGAGACCATCCCCAGCCATTACCGGAAATTATTTTTAAATTACCTATTTGATTAGTTGTTAACATTTCTAAAGAATTCATATTTAATCCGATTGTGCCCGTTCGGATACTTTCAAGGAATTTTAAATAATCGTAACCCCTCAATAATCCCATCTTTTCCCCCTAAAAAATAAATGATTCACTGCCCTCACTGAATAAATTAGGAGGGCTAAAGAAATGCAAACACAAGAAAA
>JAJYDF010000048.1 GCA_021777765.1 Pseudomonadota bacterium
ATTGATTTAATATTCTTCATAACCCTGCCTCCTAATTTTGAATGATAATTTCCAATCTTCATTCTGGCTCATTGCGAAGCCTTTTTATAGGTGGGCAGGGTCCATACTATTACCCAGGCTACATCTATCAAAACAATGAAAATGGTTAAATTATTCACCTTCAGTAAACTCATCATCTTCCTCAGGTTGATTAATCAAATCTGGCATATTTTCTAACTGTTCTTCTAATTTTGGTTTTGGTTTTTCAGCTAATTCAGGTTTTGGTGCTAATTGTGGCTTTGGTGCATTTTCTTCAGCAGGCGCTGATTTTTGCACATCCGGTTTTTGTTCATGATGCAATAAATTTTCTCGCTCTTGTTGTGGGTGTGATGCATGACCAATTAATTGCTCCAATATTTCACGCTCAGAATCGGTGTGTTTGTGATCTTGAGTTAATTGCACTTTTTCAGAATTGGCTTGATGAATATCAGGAAATTCTTTTTCATGAATATTTGACTCATGATCATGTTCAACATGATTCTGGTCTGAATGTTCATTTAATTCATGTTCGTTATGATCATGCTCCTCATGAATGTGTTCATCATGATTGTGATCGTGATGTTCATTTTCATCATGTCCATGCTCTTCATGTTCGTGTTTATGCTCTTCATGTTCTACATGTTCGTGTTCATGCTCTTCATGTTCATGTGCTACATGATCATGAGCTGTATGAGCATGTGACGCATGTTCGTGAACATGGATATGTGAATGCTCATGTTCGTGTTCATGCTCGTGTTCTTCATGCTCTTCCTCACCTTCTTCAGATTCTTCTTCCTCCGGTTCTTCTTCCTCTTCCGGCTCTTCCTCCTCTTCTTCTGGTTCTTCTTTTTCTTCTTCTTCGTTCTCCGCTTCATTTTCTTCTTCTTTTTCTTCGCCCTCTTCCTTTTCCTCACCTTCTTCTTTTTCCTCTTCTTCTTGCTCTTCGCTTTCGTGTTCCTCTTCTTCTCCTTCCTCACTTTCACCTTCTTCTTCATTCTCTGATTCTTCGCCTTCTTCACCATCTTCTTTTTCTTCTTCCTCACCTTCTTCGCCTTCTTCTTCTCCTTCCTCTTCGTCCTCTTCTTTTTCATGTTCTTCTTCAGGCTCTTCTTTTTCCTCTTTCTTCTTTTCATCACCTTCCATCAATTTTTCAAAAAATGCGCGTATTTTTTCCAATAAAAAATCGAGAAAATTTTGATCAGGCCCTTGTAAAGTAGTATGCCCATCATCACCGCCATCATCTCCACCCGCATCATCTTTCTTTTTTTTATTCAGATAAGGATGTTTACCTTCTAATGCTTTTTCGAGATCAGAAACAACAGAAAAAGGTTTATCAGTTAAAGGCGCTGATGATTTAAGATCCGGGGATACAACATGAGCTTGCTGATCATTGTTACGATTTGAGTTATCGTTATTTTGAGACATATAATACCTAAAAAAATAATGATTTATAAATTAATAATTATAACATATTCATATTGGGATAAGAATTCTATTCTAGCATTTCAAATAAATCTTTTAGAGTGATAACATCATTTACAATTTATTCAAAGTAGAGAACCTTTTTAATGCCATTCCGTGAAATAAAGGCATCGAATTTATCGGACACTTATAAAGATGTTATAAGTGTCCGATAATTAAGACTAGATACAGCCTTATATTTATTGTAATTTCAATGTTCAATTAAACCTAACCTAACTCGCTGAGCAAAGGAAATGACATGCTAAAACTTTATTCATATTATCGATCGACTGCATCATACAGAATTCGAATAGCGCTTAACTATAAACAACTTGATTACAAAATAAACGCGGTCGATCTGATACAAGGAGCTCAGTTTGATACCAATTATCTTTCTCATAATAAACAAGGCAGAGTACCGACATTAGTTGATGACGACTTTGAAATTGGTCAATCAGCGGCAATTCTTGAATATCTTGAAGAAAAATATCCTGAACCTGCGTTATTACCCAAAAATATGCAAGCAAGAGCATGGGTTAGATATTTATCGCAAATTATTATTAGTGATGCACATCCATTAAATAATTCCAGCGTACTGAAATTTTTGGCTAATTCATTAGAACTCGATAAATCAAAAATTAATGTATGGTATCACCACTGGTTAAAAATTTGTTTAGATACTTTTGAATCTCTATTAGCGACACATCCTGAATGCAAAGAATTTTGTTGGGGAGATAAACCTACAATTGCTGATGTGTGTTTAATTCCACAGATTTATAACGCATATCGTTTCAATTTCTCAATGAATAATTACCCAACCATAAATAGAATCAATCAGCATTGTTTGTCATTACCTTTTTTTGTGAAAGCTTCTCCAGAGAATCAGCCAGATTATCAAGCAAATAGACCCGGCTCAGCTGTGCCGTAAGTAATCTGTTGGTTATATTAAGCAGATACAATAGTTTAGATTTACCGTAAATATTGTCCAGTCGATTTAATAAATCCTTAATATTGAATATGTACAATAATTAGAATACATCAACCGCATTTCTTTCTATAATGACTTAAATAACAATACTGGAATAAGGCACATGTTTCTTTTTGCATACAAATTGCCGATCAATTAATCCGTTCTATTAGACTATTGTCGTAAAAATAATATTTCACTCACTCAACCAGGCAGTTGGTTAGATATTGGTGGCGTTTGTTATCACTTAACAAACTTATTCATATGCCACTACATTAATAATCACGGAGATATGTCAGTATACTTTAATAAAATGAGATTGTTTCATTCTACTGACCAAACTGATCAATCCAAAATAAAGGCGTTCTTAGATGAAGTTCTTGAAATAGGAAGTACAGGTTCGTATTTAACTGTCCCCGGTACAATTTATTTTAATGCACTCCTTACAATTGATGTAAATAATACTAAATTTGAAAAAGATGTTAACAATATTTTAAATAGCCTAACATCCAGTCAAGTTATACACGTAACAATTGGTGAGATTCATTCATTTGCTATAGTCAAAAAAGAATTCAATCATCAAACTTATTTTTATACTTATGATTCAAATAATACTGATGAACCAGAATTGTTAAGTATGGATCAAATGGCTAACGCAATAATTAAAATATGTAAAACTTTACCACATCCTTATTTTACAAATAATTATAACTTATTAAAGTTTAACATCGACTACAACAAACATGTTGCGGAAGATATTATAGCTCAATTAAGAAAACTAACTGATGCAGGAATAATTGAATTACTAAATAAATATGATAAAAAGAAAATTCCTTTGATTATTTTATTATCCTCTACTTCAGATATTTTAAAGCAATCTGGTAGAGTTAATGATTTGCTCAATTTGATAGAAAGTTTTTTAATGAACAAATTAACTAACGATAGATTGCTAGAAGGCAAAACCAGAGAGGACTGCAATCAAGCGGCTTTAAGTAAAATCCCCAATAGTGGCAATATTACATTACTGCATCAGACTGTTCTTATCGGTGATCTTAAACTAGTACAAAAGTTAATAACACTTGGCGTGAAAGATACTATCAAAACAAATTCTGGCATTTTAGCAATACATGTTGCAATAAAGGAAAATCATGTCGAAATATTGGAATTATTACTGAAAAATTTAACCACACCTATTACCACCTACTATGAATTTTGTAATCAAGCTTCAATATTCAATCAAGTTATAGGCATTTCAAGCATAAAATCATTATTACATTTAAACATAGATGCTAAACATTTTGGAATTACCAAATTATTAATTGAAAAATACGGCGCTAATCCCAACCAACTGGATGACAAAGGGAGAACCGCCTTCGATATCACCAGGCTGAGTGAAACACGTAAAATGGGGCAATATTTTTTATTACAAAGACATTGTCCTTTGAACAGTATCAAAATACCAGAGAGGGATGAAAATATAACACTGGATGATGTGTGTACAAATAGAAATTGACCGAATAAAAATGGATAAAGACAAAAATCAGGAATCGGCAAATAAATTTAAATATGTTGAACAAGCATATAATGCATTAATGCAATCCTATAAATTTATGGATTTTGTTACACCATTAGATATGATGTATTTTGATGATAGTTTTTTGGGAAAAACGCTTAATATGGATCGTGATCATGGCTTTTTTGCTTCAAAATATAGAGCGCTCACATCTACTCATGATACAAAATCGTATACCACTATTAAGACACTACTTAATCAATTTCAACCTATGCCAACCATACCAGAACCCACTGTATCTTCTACAATAGAAAAACCTGCCGAAACGATTCATGCTGTTAAACAAAAGTAATCTTATGAACTCTACAACAAACATTTACAGTGAGTTATTTTTTCTTAAGTGAATAATATTTATAGCCTAATAATTTATGCAGCTTGATGAAGAATACTAGGATTCACAAAATTACCCTCTTGAAATAAATATACATTACGATGTGATGACACCGAACCAATCATGAGAACTCCCGGAATTTTCGAGCCACATTGTGCACAAAAAGTTCTTGCCCCTTGGTCTAAAAGATTCGGCATTTTTATAACAGGTGGTGAAAAAAATTGAGCGACGTGTGTTAAAATTCCTTCACCATTAATGAAATGAAATCCATCATGATAAGGATGTTGATAATTTGTTATTTTCGAAAGATAAGTCAGCATTGACTTCGTACCAATTTTTAAGCGTAGCAGATTTTTATCATCATTCACTAAGTCACAATGAAATTGGGACAATTGTGTTGCATCTTGATATAAAACCAATCCAGCGCCTGAAAAACCCGTTGATTTAATTGCTGATAAATCATGCAACATATTAATAAAGGTATTTTTTAATAATGATTGATTAAGACTCATAGAATTCCTCTGCGCTCATTTAATGCCAAAATCGTTGAAAAAATTTGTTTTTTCATTGCTGAAGAAAAACACCATTTTTGATCGATGTTCTGTTCTGCCCATTCCTTACAACTACTATTAATACCATAATTTTCTTGTGCGATTGCTGTCCAATCACACACCATTTCTATTATATCGATTTCACTCATTTTATTGATGTTTTGATGCGCTTCAGGATGATGTCTGTTATTTTGTATGTGATGTAACCAACCTTGTTCAACTTGGTTTTTAATGAAATCAGGAAATGAAAATTTCTTATCATTTTGATATGACCAAGTGATCCATAAGTAGGCAGTTCGCTCAGGAGCATCGAATTTACTCATATCATGTTGTTGTGCTAGATCAGATAATATATCGGCAGATATATTTAAATATCCTGTCATCAGTATCAGATTGTTTTGCACCAACTTACGATGTAAATCTAGCCTTTCAAGAAAGTTTACTTCCATCTCTTGCGTAATATGATATTCAAAATTGTTGATCATCTTTACACCTCCCTAACTGCATAAAGATTATAAATATTTGCGCCTTTTAAACGCTTATCTAATTCGACAGTGACTTGATATCCGTTGCTCATTAAAATATTTGGAATGATCTGTAAATCATTTTGATTATGAACTTCCATTACAATTTGTCTGATCTTGGTCCAATCATTTTGATTTATCCCATTTAATATGGCTAATTCTGAACCTTCTGCATCCATTTTGATCAAATCAATTTGCTCAATTTGTTGCTGTTGTATGATTGAAGAGATTGTTTTCATTTGACAGGGTGTGGTGATGATATCTGATAATCGTTGTTTGATTGTTGCTATTAATTGCGGATCAATTTGCTGGTCACCATTTTTTGCACCATTTAATATAATTTCGGCATCACGGTGTGAATCTACATTAAATCCAGAAATAACAGAAAATTGCGGGTAATAATAAAAATGATCAATACCGTCTTTATCAGATATTCCTAGATTGAATGCTTTAATATCGTTTGTGTGATCCGCTATATTTAATTGCAAAAGTTGATATATTTCTTGGGAAGGCTCAAAAGCATACACTTTTACAGAAGGGTATTTTTGTTTTAGATAAAGTGAAAATAATCCTATATTTGCTCCAATGTCAAATACTATTGCATCATCATGTATCGTAATACCATTTTGCAAATATATATCATCAACAAATATTTCCTGATAAACATAAACTGTTTCATAAGAATTTTTATGAAACACTGATAGGTTATTTGGTAAATGGTATCGCTGAGTGCTATCTGTAATCATATGAGATCCTTTTTAGGATAACTTAATCAATGAAATCCATCAGGTTGATTCTGCCACCAATCCAATATTGTTCTATTGTGGATTGCGTTTTAAAGCAGATAAGATCAGGCAAACTTTTTTTTGAGATATTAAATGAGACATTTGCAGTGATAGGATCATTATTCAATTTATCCCATATCATCATTGCACCTTCCGCACTAGTTAATTCTCTGACTTTCTTATAATAATAAGTAGATGCCTTATCGTATTTCACACAAATTGCAGCAATTCTTTCTGCTGAACAAGCAATTGATTCACATAATTGAGCTGCATCATCAGCAGCGATAAACTCCATTGTGTCATTGTTATTTTTTACATTTTGATATGTCATTAAAAATGGATCGACAATCATTAATATTTTATTTCGCTGCGTATAAGATTTGGCTATATTTATTACTATTTGATCAACGCGCTCTCTATTTGAAATGTTTTTAATATGTTCCACTGTTGAGATTTGCTCTTTAATATCATTTAAAATATCGACATCAGTGAAATAATGATTTTTGTAATTAGCATGTGATCTCTGATCATTAAAATAGTCCGCGGGCGTAACCATCACCAGTCCCTCCACTGTGGCTAACTAATAATTGTGGATCAAAATATTTTTTACATATATCCATTGCATTGAATATAAATTTGAGATTGAAATCCTGATGTTGAATGGCGCGCATACCTTCGTTATAAGCTGTAAATATACTCAACCAAGGTAATATGGTGGTATGTTTTAATTTTTTATTTATCTGTGCGAGTTGTGCAAAAAATTGTTCAGTCACTGATAAATCATCCAAACCCATTAAATACGTCACTCTCACAAATCGCTTATTTAACTCAGGATGCGCTTCTAAATAATTAACATAATTATTAATTATGGTGAGAAATTCTTGGCTATTACGGCCTTTTCGACCCACTTTGCCATTTAAAGCAATATTTCTAATATTTTGATCAAAACATTCTAATGTAATAAATACATCGTAACCTAACTCTCCCACAACAAGATCAAATTGTTGTTCAGTGACAACATTATGTTCTAACACACGATAAGTTGATGGTGAGCAATGCTGATCAATAGCAGTACGCACATCTCTTAAATGAGACGTTAATTCATAAAAACTGGGAAAACATCCTGTAACAACGGCAACGCTATCTAATTGCTTTTGCGCTTGTGGATGTTGTTGCAAAATTCGTGCAATAACAGAATGTGCAGACATAGTACTATCCATCCCATTATTGACACGTCCTGTTTTTGCACCAGCGCATAACACACATTTTTCTAAACATGAAGGGCTTAAATTTAATGTCATCGATTCATAAGGAATATGTTCATGATTAGGATTGTAATGAAAATACCAAAATGGCGTCGTATGGGGTATGGATTGTGGATAGATATTAGTTTGCAGATGATCTATTAATAACAACCCATTTTCAAATCTGATATGGGGTTGTATATCACTTTTTGTTTGCGGCATTGGGATTAAAAAGAAATGATCTTTATTAGTTTGTGAATCTGTATATCGCGCATAGGTATGTGTTTGCCAAGTACCAACTGGTTTCATACCATTTGCGGTGATAAAAAGCCTTAAAAAATGCTCAGGTGAATATGATTCAGCGGCTTTTAATACTGTTAAATCATTAGCGTAATATTTTTTGGCCAACCAAATGCAGCTTTCTTGCTCAAGCGTATTGATGTCATTCGTGCAGTGATGATGTGATGCTAATCTCATATATTCCCTCCAATCTTTTATGGGACATATTGTGATAGCACTGCTTTCATCGAGCCACCGTATAAATACGGTATCACTGTACTACAGCATTTCATTAATTTTGTCAGTCGTAGCCTGGGTGGAGCAAATGAAAATTAAATTAATATATCGTAATTATGCTTAGTTAAATTTTGTATTAAAAACAACTGCGTAACCCGGGAAATTAATTTCCCCCGGGTTACGCCATTGGAAAAAATGAATATTATTGTAAACGTCTAGCACAATCATCCTATTCAGTTTCTTCACTTGCTTCATTACCCAGGCTACAAATATTTTCAATATGGCAAAATTAATGAATTATTGTACAGTGAACATTTAAGATGAAATTTATTAATTGCTTAATAAAATGAATTGGGTTAATTTATGAAATAATTTGCGGTAGATTCAGATGTAACAAAGTTTTCGGAATATGATATTGATAGCCATGCGACATAGCTGCTGTTAATAATTCAGCTTTATTAAAGCAACCAAATTTAGTTTTCATATTATCGATATAATATTCAACCGTTCTTTTCGAAAGTTTTAATATCTCAGCAATTTCCTTTGCCGTTTTTCCACGGATTTGCAAGAATAAACATTCTAATTCACGCGTAGATAATCCGATCGGATTATGATTTTCATCGACCATATAATGCATATGATCTTTTTGTAAAGAATAATATTTTTGATCAATTTGTTTTATTTGAGAAAACAGATTAGCAGCGGAAAACGGTGTGCAAAGTAATATAATTCCAGCAATGGTATTATCCTCATCTCTTAAAGGAGATTTTTGTAATAAATAAGTATTATTATCTTTATCTAAAGTATGTAATATTTCGATCGTATTACCTGCCAACACTGACAGATCTTGCTGAATAAAAAATTCAGATAAATGTGGTTCATCTATTAACAATTGTTGATCATTTATACCAATTAATTGATGCGGATCATTAAGCCCCATAGAATGAATTAAATTTCTATTTGCACCTAAATAGTTTAATTCTGCATCTTTCCAAGCAATACTACTGGGAAGCTGATCAATAATCGATTGATGAGGAATTTTGGTCATGATTTCAGATGCCTTTAATAGCTAACTCTGTCGAACTATTCATGCTGCTTAAAGTTATTCTACCACGTCAAGATAAATTTTTTGTCAGGCAATAGAATGTGAGATGGGTATTTTCACTAAAACCTTCTTTTTCTAATACATAACCCTGTTTGAGATAAAACGGATATGCAGTTTTACTGCTATTAATTTGTAATGTTGGAATACCTTTTGCTAAGGCAATCTTTTCAATATTCGCCAACAAAGCTTTACCGACACCTTCAAATTGATAGTCTGGCCTAACATAGCATAATAAAAGTGCGGAGCATTTACGTCCAGTAATGCAATGGCAATAATATTATTTTTATCGTCCTCAGCAACTAATGAAATAAAGTTATCATTTTGAATCCATGAAGAAATATTTTCCTCTGTTTTATTTTTACACCAAGTTTCAATTATTTTTGGATCACTATGATGATCTTTATAACAACTTTTTATAGATTCAATAAGTACATATTGAACAGCTAATGGGTCATTAACATCAGCACGTCTAATATTCAATTTGTTCACTTCTTGAGTTTTAATCATAAAAACCGTCAATTAAATGTCATTATTATATACAATATCTTGCAAAATGATCATTTTATTTTATTGATTCATTAAAATTTAACTAATATTTATCAAAATCCAATAGTCATGATAATTAAAAGCGTGTAATATTTTACAAAGAGATTTTATGAGGTATTTTTATGCTTTTGGAAAATTATCAGTCAGGCGTATACAAACAACAATACAAATATAAAAGTTTTTCTCCCGCTTTAATTAATCATTCTTGGGAATGACAAGATCCCAAAATAAATACATTACTTGAGGATGCTAGAGGCACGCTCAGCGAGTTGAATGCATTTTCATTTCTTGTTCCTGATATTGATTTATTCATACAAATGCAAATCTCCATATGCAAGCTTTGAAGTATAAAGTTGCATATAACTCTGGATGCTCTCGTTTATAAGAAAATTCTGTTGTATCTTGTAACACTAGAATAAAGCTATCTGTCCTAGAAAAACGCTCCTTTGTTGATTGAAAATGTCCTTCTAATATTTGTTCTTTGTCCACATTATCATTAGAAAAAAATCGATAAGCTGCTTTTGTATTTGCCCAATCTTGACATGCAAATGGAATGGGTTCTCCAACTCCGTTCCATAATTGTTTACATAACAAATTAAATCTTTTCTCTAGCCGTTTATCTTTAAATTGGCTTGCTAACAGTTCTTGCTTTAACCTGTCCGTTTTTCCTTCTGTATTTTTTATCTTAGATTGCGTCGGCTCTTTTAATTTCGTTATCTCATTTTTTAAAAGCATTTCTGATTTACCTCTCCATTTCTGGAAAAAAAATGCTTCTTTAACAGAAATTGTGGGTAATTGAAAGTTTGGCTGAACGGTTACATGGTGACATACTTGCTAATGGGAATTGTAAACTTCTAATTGAGGAAATATATCAGCAAATTGATAAAAACTTACATACTCCTGAATTTATTCAAAAGACTCTCAAAATAAGAAGGTTTTTTAACAGCTGCATTTTGTTTACAAACTTCATTCTTATCAGCAATTTTATCAGCAGGCGGATCGATAACTTGGCCATGTGAATTAAGCACAAATTGTGCTTTACTGTAACTTTGTATCGAATTTTTATTTAATTCATGTTTATTATTTAAATGCTTTTTACTGAGTTTTAATTCAGATGAAACAGATGCTAGCTCAGTAAGAACTTCCTCTTTTAATTCAGCATCATTTTGTGGGTGGGAAATGATACAAATATTCACATCTTGATAACCAAACATACCGTTAGTTGGATCCAAATCTGAAGGATGTGTAACTAATCGAAGTAAATATGTTAAAGCGCTTGCTTGATCTGAGGCATTATTCTTATTCCAATGCACTAAACAAATATCACGATTTGGCATAGGCAATCCTCCGCCTGTGACATATACCCCTGAAAATACAACGCATACACTTTGTGGTAAAAGTTTAACAGCCAAAAGTTGATCTGATGCACTTTTTATCATTTGACCCGGTTTAACATAGATGGGTTGTTTATCTCTTAGAAAGATATGGGAAGCGTTTTTCATAAGATTACCTGCTATTTTGAACTGAAAGAATGTCTAATTATCGGACTTTCAAGTTGATATAGCAAGGCTTGCTGCTCCAATACAGAATGTGGAGTAGGCGTTATGTATACCTGATCAAACCATTTTTGTATGGATTTGCTCACATTGCTAATAATTGAATTCACATCTGAATTGATTTCCCATTTAATAATCGCAGCAATTTCGTCAATGAGTTTCGTAATTGAAGGGACAACTATTGCGCGTGGGTGAAAATAATTTAATAATTCCGCTCCTTTATTAAGTAACATTGTTCTGATTAATTCTATTGTGCCCATATCAATTACTGATACCTTGGTAACTAACTTATTAATAAATTGATGCTCAATTAAATAACTCAATTTTTCATTTTGCCACTGTTTAATCATTTCTGACATTCTCTCAATGGGTGTATGTAATAATGTTTTAACCAAATCACCGCCTGAAAATTTTAATAAATAATGATTTATTTCATCCAATAAATACCATTTATTCACCTTCGCATCACTAAAACATTTGACAATATATTCTTGACTATAAGAACTATTAACTGAATGCATGAGCGATGCGCACCATCTGGCAAGATTATCTATTATTAATTGGGACAAACAAGAATCGCGTGATAAAAAATAAATAAAAGTATGTTCGATTTTGATATTATGATAAAAATTGGGTAAATTGTCCGTGCGAATATTACCGCTTTTATAAGCGTTTATATCATTTATATTTGTTAAAATATTCATATAATTTACTAACTGCCAGGTAAAATTTCTATTTTCAAGCGGCACATCAAATAAGCTAATATAATTATTAAACCATCTATCAAAATGTTGATTTATTAAATTTCTTAAAAAATCATCATTTGGTGTTCCCAAAAATTTTAAATTATATAAAATTTCTATTAATTTTGTTATACAACAGGTACGAAATGCCTTCTCACATCGAGTGAGAAATTTCTGATTAAATCCATGTATTACGTCATTATAAATTTCACAAACATCCGCGCCATGCGTGCCCAATGATCTCATTAAGTACCACCAGATAGCATATCTTCTCCCGGCTTCATCAACTATGACACTATTCCCTATGTTCGTATAAGGCACCTGTTTTAATAATTGATTATTAAACAATACAGGTACTCCATCTCTATTAAACAGGCACCCTACAGTGATATCTTTAGTTTGGTGTGCATTCCATTCCCGGTAAGGAGTAAGTGTTTCAAAACAATCCATACTCCTAAAATTAATTTTCAGATTTTCTCTACCTGCATAGGCCAAAAATCTAATAAGAAAATACCCCAAAAATCGCGTACTTTCATCAACATTAATTTCATGCATCTCTTCTCTAAACCCACCGATTATTCTTGCCTCAAATTGATTATCATTTTTTATGACATCACTAAAATTGTTAAATATCTTCAATATTATTCTTTTAATTCCTAGCGCATTAGACATATGTATCAACGCAGTTCTTCCTGAGCTTCCATGCCGTAAAAACAAACCAAAACAGGTATTGATCTTCGCAAAACCGATATAATCAATTCTATCCCATTGATTCTTGCCACAGGTTAATAACGCATTTTCTGGCACAACAATAGATTGTTCACTACGGATTGATTTACCAGGGTTGTAGACGCCATGTAGCGCCATTAAAGGAAGAATGGTCATCAATTGCTTTTCAAATTTGTTAATCAAAAATATTAATAACCGTGAATTAATATATGTTTCAATGCTATTTCCTAACAGTTTCCATAAAACATCAACTGACTCAGATCGGGAAATTTCCGGAAAAATAATTCTCTGGCAATAATCTTTTGCGTTTTGCAAATTTTCTTTACACAATGACACTTCAGTTTGAGGTAATAAGCTAAATAACTCATTCACTATTTTTACATCATTTTCTCTATTGATATCTCCCACCAAGTTTACAGATTCTGCTGAATCACGATCAGAAACGGTGGTGGTTTGCTTAACAACCAATCCAGCTGCAATCTTTTTAGACTCCATTTTCTGTCTCTCATATTCCCTTAATAATTCACTGGAATATTCATGTAATTGCTTGCATAGATAAACTATCAATTGTTCAGTAACCAGATGCCAATTAAATGGACTGCCCGTTAAATAAAGTGTGTTTGTAGATTCTATTTGATACATAATATTTAACCAATTGTAATAATATTATATTAATAAACCCTAGATGTATTAAGAAATTAATTATCAAATAAAAAAATTACTTTACTCATTGTCTATATGAGCTAAAGCATGATTAATAAGTCTCATAAGATGAAGGGATCAAGTTCTATTATTTATCATTTACTTCAACCTCGTCTAGACCACTGATAACCAAATTTACAGGTTCTTAGCATCTATAACTCATATCACCAACCCATTTTTTATTGGGCGCATCAGCTTTAATATTACGTTCACTAAATTATCTGATACGGGCAATGTATGTGTCGTTAATACCTTTAGAATCCATTTGTTTATGTTTTAACTCTTTAATCCAGTTATATAACGAGCGAAGATTATATGTTAATTGGAGAAGTATATAGAATTTTAGCATTACAAAGTAATCATCCCTCTTTATCTCACGATTTTTATAAGATATGTGAATTAATATTAAGTTCTTATTACGATCCCGATGATGAAATTGAGCTTAACAGTCTCACTTTAAAAGTACATTCTGTTGCCGATACAGTTAAATGGATTTATTTCCAAATTGATGAGCATCAACTACAAATTCCAGCAATTTTTATAAATTAAACAACAATTTTTACAATTTCTTATGCAAACTGCTCACGATATAGACTTTCCCAAATCACGATTACGCGATGTGTTGTTAGAATATTATTTCCCTTATCTGTTTGAACCACACTTATCCCGTGGCGATTATAATAGTACAAGCGTACAAAACACATCAAATATGCCCCATCAATTCCGATTATCAGAAGATAACCCCGTTGCTGCCATTCAACCACCAACTCATATTCATAATACAAGTGTCGATGCTGGATCTGAACAAATAGATTTAGGATATTTATTGCGTAAATAACCAAACTCTTATTATAAGAAAAATGCAAGGCAAGGAGAAATGAATGCTCGAAAGCATTTCGACCCGCGCAGTCCTTTTAAAATTGAACAATCAAAGTAGATTGATATTAATCAACGCAGAACTGTTCAAAAAATAGGATAAATGATCGTCCAATATTTTTTCACTTGCAAATCATTCAAAAAATATTTTAATTTTTATTTCTTATGCATTTTTTGAGTATAAATGATGTGAATATTTATGGATAAATATTAACTGATTTTTATCATTCAATTATATTTAATGTATAAGGAGATAGTCATGCCTACGACCCCGCATAATTTAGCTGGTCTTGCTCCCAATTATATTGAGAGAAAAGCAATTTTATCAAATTTAAATGCCGAAATTGTCAAAAATAAACGTGTGATTTTAAGCGGTCTGCAAGGTTCTGGCAAAACCCAATTAGCTTTACATTACGCAAATTCGTTTGTTAATCAACAAAAATATGACGCGGTAGTTAATGTTTCATGTAAAAATTCACAAACAGATTCAACGGCAGAAATAAACCGTTTAATTAATAATGCCACACAAAACTTTGTCGCTGAGAAAACAGATGAAAAAGGTGAAGACAAGGCCGTAGATATCAATAATATTATAAAATCATCCACAAAAAACGTATTATATATATTTGATGATGTAGATAATATTTCTCAATTATTAAAATTTTTACCACCTCATGTAACTATGAAAGACACAATCATTGTATCCAGAAAAATCAGCCAGGAATATATTAATAATACGATCAAAGTGGGCAGCTTTGACAATAATGAGGCCATAGATTTTGCAAAACAACATCTATCAAAAAAATCGTTACCCTTAGAAAATGAGCATGACAAATTAAAATGTTTGGCTGATTTATGTTTTAATTATCCGTTACGATTGAAAGAAGTTATCGACATGATAAATGAATCTGCTAATCTTGACGAATATTTTATAGGCTATAAGAAATATTTCGTAGAAAAAAACATGGAAGTAGATCTAGATAGGCATTTTACTTTTATCGATAAAAGTGATGTTAGGCCTATCTTAAATCCATTATTTTCGTATTCTGGACAAAATACCCGAGATGCAATGCTAACACCTTATCGCATCATACTTAAACAAATAAATGCTCATGATAAAAATATATTAGATCAGTTATTGACTTATTTAAGTATTTTATATTCAAAACGTATTCCAAAATTATTAATTAAGAAATTATTTCCTGATCAAGAATCGCAGATTGTCGAAAGATTTATTAAGAAACTAGAGGAGTTTCATGTTATATCTAAAGATCAATCATCAGGGTTAAGTTATAGCATAAGTCCTTTGTTTCAATATATATGGAGAAACAAGCTGCTTCGTGAACAAGTAAAAGAAAGTGCTAATAATGCTATGTTCTGTTTTACGCCCCTATTTAAGAATGCAAATAAAGTAGATGAGATGATGAAATATGCTTATGCGCTTCATGCTGAAACTTTGGCATATCATGCTGAAAGAGTCGAGGCGAGACCATTAGATTTAGCGGAAATTAATTTGTTGTTAGGAGAGTTTTACGATACCGACAGTTCAGTTAAAAAACCTTTGGAGTATTATGATAGATCACGGAAATATTATGAAACAGAAAATCTATTGTCTGAGAGATTTGCTCAGCTCGATATAAATTCACGGTTTAATAATGCTGAAAAGTGTGATGTTATTTCTAAGATGTCTGAGGAAGAAAGAAAACATTTGCTTAATTATTGCAATGTTTTAAAAAAAGTTGCTTTTATAAGATTAAATAACTGGAGCTCAATAAGCGAAGAAGAGAAATTGGCGATAGGTAAAATGCTGGGAAAATCTGCTTATTTATTAGACCTCATTAAAGAATGGGTAAGAATTACCCCTGTTGTATTAAGTGATGAAATACAAAACGCTATAAAATGCCATCGTCGAGAAGTTATTATGGGTTTGGCCCGGATGCATAGAAAATTCAAAAATTATGAGGCTGCAAGAGAACAATATCTGGTATTAGGTATTTATGATTTCGAAGGCCATTTGGAAAGGGCCTATATTAATTTATTGTCACCTCCTCCAAAACAATCGCGGTTTGATCGCATAGAGCATTATGAAAAAGATACTTTAAATTTTCTTGATAGCCTTAAATCTCCTGAGTCTAAAAAATGGTATCATAAAATGTATGCACGCTGCTGCAAAAGAATTATTGATGAAGAAGTTGAATCGAAATTTGGTGGAGATAGAAAAGCCATATCTGCACTAAAAAAATCAATAATGGCGTTGACGCATTCTAAAGCTTCTGAAGAAGAGGAATCGTTAATAAGTGAAGATAAATATGCTAAACGTGCGTTGAAATATTCAAAAATACTATTGACTCATTGTAAAAATTATTTCGCTGCATTAAAAATAGGAGAATATGATCCCGCAACATTTCAGTCAACTTCGCAGGCAGAGTTAAGCTCCTCTAAACTATTTTATATCTCAGCAATTACCTGCATGAAAGCCTATGAAAAAAGAAAAGAAGTTCTGAAAGAAAAAGTATTAAACAAATATCCTAATGAAAATCAAAATGAAATTAATAAACATCTAGAAGAAGTGATGATTAATGACAAATTTCTTTCAGAAATATTAGGTGTAGCACTTGAAATTTGTAATCTTGGTATAACTACGCAAAGAAGTCTGTATTTGCCACCTAATCATCCTTATGTTGAAAACATTCGTAAATTATATAGTAATATATTTTCTCAATTAGGTTACAAAAATGTCAGCAACTATTTAGTATGGTCTGCCAGTAATAATTATATTGATAAAAAATTAGATATATTATATCAACAACGTGCTGATGAGGTACGTCAATTAGATAGCAAAGATGACCAAGCGTTAAATATAAGAGATTATTTAGGCGATTTGGCAATGAATAGAGCACGTTATAACGATGCTATCACTAATTTTCAAATCTATTTGGAAAATAAAACTGATTCATTAGCAGTAGGAAAAAAACTGGGTTACGCCTATTTTGGAGCGAAACGATATACTGATGCAATCGCTGAATTTAAAAAAGTACTTCTATTACAACCCACTGACCATAAAACATTTCTCTGGTTTAAAGCTGCACGATTCGAAGAAGAAAGAGCAAAAATTGCTACTACGCATGCTCCCACTGGCGCTTATACTCATTTTATAGAAGGATTTGAAAACGAATTTGTGAGAAAAATTAAAGAATATAATAATAAATTAGAGGGTCGCGATTTACGTGATAGTGAAGATGTCATTGCACTGAAACTGTTTGGATCATTTGCCAAATTATTGCCAGACTTAAATATAGGTGTGGCTCCATCTCCTGTATCCGCAACAATTCATTTGGCTGATCCAGTAGCATCAGCTATCCAAACCAAAGTTGATCAATTAGTTTCAATTGAAAAAACAAGAGCTAATTATTTAAAAGATCTTAATAACAATTTAATTAATAATGAGGAACTTAAATTAAAAGCTTTTGCAAAGGTGGTCGCAAATCATGATGAGTTACTCAAAGCGATTATTCATAGGATTGCATGCGATTTAGCAGATAGTTATCCTAATATAATTAATATGTTTACCGAAAAAAGCGTAGGCGATGCCGGTATGGGAATCGCGCAACGTATCATTCAATATTTTGCCGACCATAAAAATAATGAAACATTAAACCTCGAGGAACAAATTAACTTAGCCGTTTATAAAGGCCAATGCGATACGGATATAGAATTATATAAGAAAAATGGTTGGTTTCCCTATTCTTTAAACAGTGTTATTACCAAATCAGCCATGCTTACATCTACCGGGCATCTGTACTATCGGGAAAAACCCAAATTAGTTTTCACCAAATCTTTTGCTTTTTTAGGTAATTTAGCTGAACAATTACCATTCTTCCAATATGATAGGCATAGAAGGTACGGTATTCATATTGGTCAGCCTATTCATCAGCTTGATACAGAGTATAAAGAAAAGGATATAAAAAGTATTGTCCATGAGACTTTTTTAACTAATCTAAAAAGACACTAATTATGGCTAGCATTCCTCATCAATCAGTTATTAATTAAATACCAAGTAGAATTGCTTGGAAAGTTGCTGAATTTATATAAATAATTGTATAACAGCACAAATGCATTCGTTAATTGCATTAATACTGTATTGTGGATCGTTGGCGGGAAGTAAATGTTTCCTGATTAACTGAGTCTGTTTCAATTTGTTTACTTTGATGAGTATGCCATAAGCAATGCCTAATACTTTTTTTTAGCCACACATAAGATTTTCTCTCGGGTTGTATCGATTGAATTTTTTCTGATTGGTCGGGTGCAACGTATAATTGTGATAAGTGTTTAATTTCATCAGGTGATAGTTTAGATAATTCATTAATCACATCGTTAATCTGACTTTGCAAATGAAATATTAATTTATCATATAAATTTTTATTAGTTTTATATTTTTCTATAGAATTCTTAATTAAATTATAAGTACCAAATAATTCAATCCATGCTGCAAATATTGCTATTCCGACTTCTAACCGACTACCACCTAACTGCGCTTCTTGATAGCCATTAGGAAATCCACCTAATCCGATGAGAAATGCGGTTAAGATACCAAGCGTTAATCGTGCTGGAAATGAAATAATATTGGCTTCGTAGTTTCTACCAAAGAATATACTCTTTAAGAAAGAAACTGTCGGCATAAATACCGCATCAAGCGCAATTGCGCTCATTGATAAATAATCTAGAACTCCTGCAGCCACACTTAAATAGGGCATCCCTAATAATTTCATCGTTTGCTCTGTATAATTAAAAAAATTTAATAATCCTCGTAGCACCAGAGCAAGAATAATCACAGAAACTGAACTCGTAACAACAAATTCAATGCCATATTCAATTTTTACTGATAATATTGATCGTCTACCTAATCTAATTAATGGAGCCATTGAAATTTTGTTATGTAAAATATCATCGACTTGGTTGGATGCAAGAGATTCGATAGCTAAATTAAATTGGTCTTCTTCGCTAGAACTCAATAAATCATTCAAGAATATATTTAATTTTTCAGAATTTTTCTCTTCGATACCTATTTTTAATTGCAAATTAGCCGCTAATAGACAGCGCATAACATCTTCATGCAGATGAAAATAACTGGGATTAGTTGTGAAAAAAGATAAAAATTGTCTCAGGCGTGCAAAAGCATTTCTATGTATTGAAGGAAAACCCAATAAATTACATGCCATAGAAGAAAATATAAATGGTGTTTGAAAATAATAAGTCACCACATATTTTGCAATAACATTCAAAAAGGGTCTGTTATATCCGTTCAATAATCTAGCAATGCCATTAGCACCTAAGTTGGTGAGCCCCACACCGAACACCGTGGCTGCGATGAGAGTCATAATAATATTAGGTACATAAGCAATAATTTCTAGCATCGTTAATCGTTGAAAATCGTGTTTTTTATGCGCTATAAATTCTTTAGGATTATGTATTAACAGTTGCACAGAAGCGCCTAATTCTTCAAATGATATTTTATTATAAGGAATCACTAGCCCGACTTTACCAATGACAGCGCCTATAAAAAGAGGGGTGCCTACCAAATATAATAAACATTCGTAAATAATAGATGAAACGCCTTCACGCGCAATATTGCGCCATATCACCTCCCATAATAAAAACGCCAATATTCCTTGGATGATCATTGACATGGTGGTGAATGTATAAGCAGCATAGGTACCACATTTTTTACCGTAATTACTTATTGCTGTATTGGGAGTATTATTTTTATTTGCTGGTGATATATCTAATTCAGCATGTGAGAAATTTGTTGTTGATACTGGATGTTCTAGATTGGCGCTATTTATTGAGGAGATCTCAAGTAATCGAGTTGCTTCATCTACACTCTTCATGTTTAAATCCTAAATATTGCTTGTTTTTCTATCAGTTCTATCTACTTTGTTGAATTAAAATTACGTAATAAAAATATTTTTATGCTTTCATATAAAAATAGTTATCTTATATATTGTGTATTCATAAAACTACATTCGTTACCGTATTAATACTGTATGGATGCTGATAATTTTGTGATGGTGAGGGAGTCTCTTTTTTTACGGCAACCAAACTTAAGATTCAGTTAATATTAATTTTATATAATAATTCACTTGAATAATATTGGCTTTGATAGGATTCTCATTTGCTAATATTGATATGAGATATAATGGATATTTCTAAGCATTTAATTAATAGCCATTTACCTTAGCATCAAATTCCTTTAGGTAATGAAAATTGTTTGAGAGACTCGATAATGAAAACCTTGATATTCTTTTACCAACATGACGACGATTGCGCTGTAAAATTTGCCATGCAGTATTTACAATCATTTCGCGC
>JAJYDF010000049.1 GCA_021777765.1 Pseudomonadota bacterium
AATCTTATCTCAACCTTTAGTTTGATAATCATTAAAGTTACTCTACTATTATCAAACCTACATGTAGGTTTAATTAAAACCCTTCTTTTACGACGTTTCATGCTCGTCGCTTATGAGTTATGATTAACCGATAACTCGTAAGTGCGATAGCCGATTTTTACTTTAAGGCTTTTCTTTGCCCAAAACCTAGCTACCATTAGCCATCGTTATGATCGACGACATAGCAGTTCATAATACTGCTAGGCATTTTCTCTGCCATGTAAATATTATAGTAGAAGTTGACGACAATTAAATTTTTATTGTGAAATAATATTAAATTGATATAAGTGATAATTATTTTAGAAATTTAGAAGATATTTTTTCCAGGATGATCTTCATATCTGTCTTCATGTTGTATATAAAATTCTAAGCTTCGTATTGACTTATGGTCTGTAACTGAAGGTATTTTATCTATTCTAGCACCACTGCGAAGTGCTTGTGTTACAAAGCCAACACGTAAACAATGAGAACTATATTCATTATATTCATAACCTAATTTTAAAATGCAGCGCTTTATTACTTCATAAACAACATCATGACTCATTCTTGTGTTTTCTATTTTACCGTGTTTATTAATACCTCGAAATAATGCGCCTGAAGTAATTTTTGCAGCATCAATCCACTTTTTAACAGCACGGACAGGGCAATATTGAAATAATACTTGAGCCTGTATTATAGGTTTAATTTTTCCTTTCCCTTCTTGATCTGTTTTAGAATAACGATGAAATATATCCATTCCTTTTCCATCTATAAATGTTATATCTTCAATATTTATCGAAACCAATTCATTTTCTCTATACGCCCCACAATACCCTAATAATAAAATTGCACGATCACGAATATCTCTAATATCATCTGTGAAACATAGATCTACCATTTGCATTATTAATTCTTTAGTAATTGCTTTTTTAGATTTGGAAAGTTTAGCATTTTTATCACGTCTAATCCCTTTCAAAACTGAATGCACAAGTTCATCGTCAGTAGGTGATTTAAGATTTCGTGATTTAAACCAAAATTTAATTGCAGCAAGACGACGATTTATAGTAGAAGGATGTCGATGTTTTTTCTTAAATTGGAATGTCAAAAATAACGAAACAATATAAGGAGTAGCCCGCTCTGCAATAAAATTATTATCAGAACACCAATTTGAAAAAACTTTCCAGTCAAACTCATAAGCGCGTTTTGTTCCATATGAAATTTGTTGATCGTATAGCTCCTTGGTTTCTTTTAACAAGTCATCCAAAGTTGAAATAAGTTCATTATTAGGTAATATCATCAAATTTTGATTTTTCATAGACTGGAAACCCATTTTTATTTATTAATTAAATGCTATGTATAAATAAATGTAGTGATTATTCATATATAATTTTTAATCATCGCACAATATAAGATGAATTAAATACAATTTAATAAATCATTTCTTACATAATCATTAAATCATCCGACTAGATAAATGCTGATAAGAACAATAAGTAATAATTAAAAATAAAGCACATTCATAGTCGCTAGAATTAATAGTTCAAATCAATTGATGATTACAAAATATAATTGCAAGATCAATTCACACATATTTGATGAATGTTTATATGAAAACATTCATGTCATTAACCATTACTGACTTAATCTAATAACTCTTGATTAACCTTTAAGGGTAGGTTATTATTAAGAACATTTGATTTATAACATTGTTTTGGAAGTAAATAATTAAATTACTTAAAAGATATTCATAACACATATAATCGAATAATTTTCTGCATACCGCTCAACGAAACAAAATATGTGATTTTTACAATATAGTTACTTTCGTCAATATTTTATTTGAAGGAGTTTAACATGCGAATAGGAGTTGCGCCATTTGTCGATTCTCCATATGAATCTCATTCCCTCACGCCAAGAATTATACGTCATTCATTACCATCAGATAAACCCTACATCCAAATTAAAGAATATACTGATAATCCATCTGAAATAATTACTCGATATGTAATATGCGCTGAGGAAATAAAATCCCTAGCTGGCACCCCAATTTCGAATACCGATCTACACGACATTGAAAAAGAGATATTTAAGAAAGCATTCTTACACTTAAATTCCGTCCCCGTTGTGCTAGTTGATGTGTTAGCAAGAGATGAAATTAAAATATCCGGTAAACCGAGTGGTAAGTTTATTGTCAAAGAAGACAGTAAAACTAAAACACCTGAAACGCATACTGTGTGCTTATGGAAACTACCTACCAATAATGTAGTATTAATTGACCCGTCTAGCTCAAAATATACAGAATGCCTAATTACAGTTCTTAAGAAAGATTTTAGTATTAATGTGGAGATGATAGCTCATAGAGGCGACAAGTTTTATTCGCCTGGATTATGGGTAATTGGTAGAAAAGATTATCAAGCGAGAGATTGTATTGATATTGCTGTCAAAATTGCTCTTACAATAATAAATGGACTAAAGCAAAATCCTAGTCTTGGTAAATCAGATATTATTAAAAATATAAATATGTTGTCTAATCAAAGCGCTGTGAACATTGCGTGTAAATCAAACGATACGATAATAAGGGAACTTCAGAGTTCTAATCTAACAGATAGAGAAGAAGTTAAACAAAAGTTTAATAATAATTCTCAGGATTTAGATGTCTTGGTAGTTAATACACTATCTGAATTAAACGAGGTTGACAGTGCTCGACAAGCGAATGCTGCCGCTACTGGCACAACAGGTAGCTTTTTTCGAAGTGAGACTGGCAAAGATAAAAAGTATATACAAAGTCTATTTGGTAAGACAACCATCACTAAATTAAAACAGTATTATACAGTGCTAGAACATATTGAGGCTCTTAGTAGGCAGGTGCCTGGTATTAGTGGATTTCCTGGTGTGAGATTAGGATTTATTCAAGATAAAAAATTCATTCCTAAAGATGATAATGGTTATACAGTATTACATAATGCTGTAATCGCTAATGATGTTCCGAAAGTCATAGAATTGATTAAAGAATCAACATCAAAGAAAGACACACAACTTCTTGACGAAACCGATCCTCATGGACAGACTGCACTTCATTGGGCGACTGGTAAAGATAATTTAGATATAGAAATTACTGAAAAACTTGTCGATGCCATGACCAAAGAGAAAATTTGTCTACCTGCGTCAGGTAATACAAACTATACTGCATTACATTTAGCAGTACATACAAATAAAATTCAATTAGTATCTCCATTACTTCGAAAAGGTGATCATGATCTTGCGGTTGCTGTAGATATCTATGGTCAAACGGCACTTCATTGGGCTGTTAGTAAACAAAATTTAGATATCATTTTATCACTAGTAGATGTTATGACGCCTGATGACCTTGCTATACAAACATTTGATGAGAAGAATACTGCATTACATTTTGCAGTTTCTGCAAATAATGAAAATGGAGTTAAAGCTTTATTAGATAAAGGTGGACGTAAATTAGCAATTACTGTCGATAAATATGGTCAAACACCGCTTTTTCGAGCGATGGAAGAAAAACCAGTAATACTGGAGCTCTTACTAAACAAAATGCAACCTGAAGATGTTGCTATACCGAATGCGAGTGACAGAATTTCTCCATTGCACTACGCTGTTTATTTGCGAAATGTAGATGCGGTTCGCATGCTGTTAAAAAAGGGGGGGAGAAGACTTACGATGGCAGTAGATAGAGAAGGTAGAACACCATTACATTTCGCTTTAGTGAAGACTGGTGACTGCAAAAGAGAATTAAACATAGAAATTGTTAGATTATTATTGGAATGTATGGAACGTGATGATATTGCTATACAGACATTTGATGAAAAATCTACTGCTTTACATCTTGCTGTATGCTCTAAGAGCCAAGACGCTGTTCGCATGCTGATAGATAAAGGTGGTCACCGACTTGCAAACGTGACCGATAAAGAAGATGAAACGGCACTTGACCGTGCAAAAAACCATGGACACGCAGATATGCAGGAATTGCTCGAAAAACTATTAAGTTCACCGAGCACTCGTCCAACTCATTAATTTTAATGGTGGTAAATAATTGCAATAATGCTTATCTCTTTTTTACTTGGGACATGGCGCCAAAATTCTATTTTAAAACCGCTTAATTGCTCCTAAACACATTCACTATTTATCAACCTTTGGTAAATATGTAATTCTAGAAAATTGGCAAAAATACTATCATTATAAGTTAGGTAGTAAATTTATCAGAAGGATGAGTTTTATGGAGAATCCGAGTGTTATGGAGAATGAAGAAGAGGATGGCAATACTTTTTATGCTACATTAACCCTCAAAGATCGGATGGCGAGGAGAAATGATTGGTGGTTAAAAAAGGAAATTTATTATCTCCGTCAAGGCCATGGTGAAACAAGCGGAGATGAATTTTTAAAATTAATAAAAAATTATAGAGTGAACAAGCAATATGTTTATATAATCCCTACTAGAGTTATTGATTCATCTTTTTTTGATTGGATATCTCACCTTGATAACAAAAATTTGCTATTAAATTCAATTAAAGAACATTTTATTTTAGGTATTACTAATTGTTTTCTAAATAACTTTTCCTTAGATATGAGAACTAGGAATGACACAAATATTGAAATTATATTTAAGAAAGACAATGAAGAGTGTATTATAGATTTTCATGTGAACGTACGAAAACATTTATATAAGAAAGATATAAACTTTAATGATGAATTTATCAACTTTATAAAAGATTATTTTACAAAATTGTTAAATAATGTTTCTTCTCAATATGACAGACTAAAAAGTATGACTATAATAGATAAGAGTACATATGGAGAATATCAACCTACCTTTGATACACTTAGATCTATCCAAAGCCGGCCTTCTAAATTACCACCAAGGTTACTCCAGCAAATGCAACAACCTACTGGCGAAACAGATATCATGATAAATGATAAATCATCTACACCAAATTTTTCTTCTCCTGTTATAAAACTTTCAGGGGAAAATGCGTGAATCTATTCTTGAATCTCTGGTCGTAATAATAGTATTGAGAATGGAGATATACAGAAACTGCTCCTTTAATGAAAGTGGCAGCAAAACGCAGCTTCCGTACCTTAGGCCCTGTTTATATTAAATATAAATATTCTTGCGGCAGTTTCAAAAGTCATTGTTTTAACTTTATTGAAGAACGATCCTAATAAATAGCAAAGGCCATTAACGTCTTTCATCACTGCATAACCTTCTGAAATTATTGAATCTAGGGTAGTAGTTAGCATTTTAATTTCAAATAAAAACTAAACACTTATTAAATTTCTTCCGGCCACTGCATAGCTCCATGAAAAACTCTGAGTATTTCAATAGCATTGTTTTTCATACGATATGGAATAATATAGGGCGTGCCAGAAATAATGAGCTCTCGTGTATTAGATACTCTGCCTTGTCTTCCAATAGCTGGCTGCTCAGATAAAAGTTCCACTGTTTTAAGTATCTGCTTTGCTATGCGATTGGCAGCAGGAGGATTATCTTGTGCAATATATTGTCGAAGTGCTTTTAAATCATAAACCGCATCTTCTAACCACTTAATAATCATTTAGGTTGTTCCTGTTCTTCTTTCGTACCCCACCTCGTTAGCCAATCAGCAACTTTATGATGATCTACAAATTTTGCTTTTTTACTATCTGCCTTTTGAATAGCTTTTTCAATAGCTTTAATCTGCCAGGCCTGTGTAACTAAATAGGAACTAATAGCCTCTGCTGCGAGAAAAGATTTAGTTCTTCCAGTGGCATCTGCGAGCTCTTCTAATTCATCACGTATTTCAGGTGAAACCCTCACACTTAATGTGACGGCAGGATGCTCAGAATGTGAATGTTTCATAATTTTTACCTCGCCTGTATGCTTTGTATACCTTGTATACGTATAATATAGTAGAGCATTAGATACTAATAAGCAACTTTTAAAAATTAAAGGGCATTGTGGCTATTTACTGATCTCCTTACTTTCCACTTTAAAAAAATATCAGAAGAAAGGAATTGGGGCTTGACCGTGATAATAGTAATTCTCACGCGCTAAAGAATACACTATACATGTGTATTAATACACATTATACTAACTGCAAATCCACCAAATATAAGGAATTACCGCTATGGAAAATAAAGCTATTATTACTGGCCGTTATGAAGTGCTTGCTATGTACTTAGATGATCCGGAAATGGTAGAGCGCTGTATAAACACCTGCATTGAAGAAACAGTAAAAGCTGGATTTGAGCCTAAGAAAGCAAAGGAGATTGAACATGAGAATATTCGCGCTTATTTCAAACGCTTCGATGACAAACGTGCATTACAAAAAATAAGCATCTTGTTAGAGAAGCGCGGTAAAATAACTAAATAGCCTTATGGTCATTGTGTCTATAAACAATCCTGCTATTTCTTAATTTGGAATAACATGAATATTTATATTCTATCTACAGCGGTTCTGCGTCATGGAAAATGATTTTTCATCAACTGATCACATAATCTACGTCACAAGAGAGGACGTATTTAAGTCATGCGATCTACTATGGTCACAAAAGCAAGTGCCTTCACCTCAGAAAGTAAGAAAAATACTAGGCAGTGGTAGCATGGCAACAATTAATAAATACATAAAACTTTGGCGAGAGGAGGAATGGAACCAAAGTATACCAGATGCTCTAATTAAAGCAGTTAATGAGTTGCGCAGACAAATTAAAAATGAGGCCAAAGAAGATATCAAAAAAATTGAACAAGAATCATCTCAGAAAATTAAAGAAGCACATGATAGGCAACAAGCCGTTGAACATGAACACGAAATCACTGTTAAACAATTACAGGAATTGCAAACGTTTACAGATAATCTCAAAAATGCTCATCAATCGCTTAACGACAAATACAACGAAGTAGAAAAAAAATTGTATTTAAGTGAGCAAGCACATCATTCTCTTGAAAAAGAGCTGCAAAACATTAAAAAAGACGCAGAGAGGCAATTAAATGCGCAATCAAGCGATTACGAAAATAGATTACTTCAGCTAAATAAACAAGCTGAACAAGATAAAAATCAGTTTTCAGATAAGATCATTTTACTAGAAAAAAACAAAGAGGAGTTAAGATTATCTTATGGAAATCAAATAACAGACTTAAGGCTAAAAATTCAAGAACTGGAAAGTAGTATTAAGCAAGCAGATAACAAAGAAAAAGCATATAAAACAGAAATTGATAAATACACTGCGCAATATAACAAGACACAAAAAGATATTTATGATCTACAAAATGAAAAGCTTACATTATCTGAAAAAATTCACAATAGTGAAAAAGAATTATCCATTTCACAAGAAAAATTAAAACATTCTCAAACCCAAATCGATGAACTAAAGCTACAAAATAAAGAACTCCAAAAACTTTTGTTAGATAGAGTAGGGCAGTTAGAACAGAAAATATCTTCACGTAAACGTAAAAAAAATGTGAATAAATAGAAACCATGAAGGTCTACTATTGGCATAACCCAACGAATCATCGATTTTATCTTGTAACTAGAGAAAGCGATCTATTTGACGATTTTGTAATAACACATATTGCAGGTGGAGCTAAGTGTAAAAAAGGAAAAAAAATATTGACAATGCCAATGGCTTCACGCAAAGACGCGGCTGATCATATCAAAACTTTAAAGAGAATTAGGAAAAAACATGGTTATAAGCGACTGAAAATTATTAATAATTTAATGATATAAAGAGTTATGCTGTGGATGTAGATGATATTGTAAATATAGATAATATATTTTTAAATACTCTTAATATTATCCTTTAACTTATTTGAACAGAGGCACTTATGACCTGTATACGTATGTTTATATCCGCCATAGAAGAAAAGCATTTTATTGAAGCGAAAAAAATATTAGAAGAGAAAAAGCAGTTTTTCGATAAAAATTTCATTGATTCTGAAGGCAACACTTTGATGCACCTAGTAGTATTTCAATTAATCGAGGGATTAAAAACAACTCTAGCACAATACAGAAGTCAACATAACGGCGCAGACGATCTTGATCATCAATGTTCTCAGATTGCAGAAAAATATTGCTCTTCCTTCTTTGAACTCATTGATTCAATGCTTCAATTTGGATTTCCATGTAATTTTGAAAGTCAAAAGACAGGTAAGCCAATTGACACCTTCTATTCATTTTTGCAATCACATCCATATTGTAAAATACAATTAAAAATACTTGCTAAAAAATTTGAAAGAAGTACTGGAGTATTATATTCAGGAAGAAAATATGTATTAGATTTTAAGCTTTATCGTGCAAGTAAGAAATATTGGAAAGTTGTAGAAATTCCAGATAAATGGCAACTGTTAAATGAAAAGAATGGTTTTGAGTTAACAATTCATCAATATCAAGGAATTTATTGTAGTTTTAGTTACAAAGATTTAGATAGAAATGAAACAAATTTATTGGTTGCTAATCTTGGATTTCTCGTATTCAGAAAAAACAAATCTGGAATATATTCTTGTTTTGTAACTCTACCAATTAATGCTTCTGAATCACTAGTATATAAAAAGAATAGCCAAAGCAAACATAGTAATCAAACTCACTCTGAATCTGGGTTATGCGAAGTAATAAAGAGCGAATCATGTCAGGACTTAATCATTAAGTATCTCATGAGTAATTTAAAAATGATAAAATTTATAGAAAATATTACATCCGACGACATTTTTAAAATCTCTAGCATGTGTTTAGATATCTTTTCTAAGAATGAAATATGCTACGGGTGTGGCAATGAATTATATGAGTTGCAAAAAGATTACACTAAAAATAGTTTTATTAAACAAATGGAAACTAGATTAAATAAATTAAATTTTAAGATCCCAAAATTAACAGACACCTCTAATCCACGACTTAAATTAATCATTAGGGTAAAAGGTAATTTGAGCTATGGACAGTCAGGAGTATTAAATACTGATTACGTTGTACCAATTGCTCATGAAGAATATCAAAGAAATATCAAAACTTTTAGTCATGGGGTTATGCTTCACTCTGTACCGCGAGCACTTCCTTCACCGTCTGATCAGCATAGTCAAACAAAGTATGTCAGCTTCATGACGCTTAGTACAGATTATGATGAGTATAAATGCTTAGAAGTATTAAACGCAAAAAAGACGATTTATGAAGACATAGATACTACAAAATTATTAAACGGACGTAAAAGTATGTTTTTATACAGGCAAACTTTATTCGCTAACTCTGGTGGGGATGCTGCACCAAAAAACTGGCTAAATAAAGAAGAAGGTATTATTGAAGTATCTGTAAACAATATACAAGAATCAATGAAATACTATTTATAATAATTAATATAGAAATTATTATATAAAAAATTTTAATACCTCATTTTTATTTTGACGATGCTTTTTCTTCTAAAAATGAAAAATTGAGTATCAATATGAATTAGATATATTTCAAGGCTAGACTGCAAAAAATATTCAGTCATTATCATAGAACTACCAAAAAATGAAGGGCGTTCTATTACCAATTCTTTGCTTTAAATTGCTGATTAAGTTTATTTTTTAAATCTCAATGGTATAAATCCAAACTAGTTACATGGTAACTATTGCTAGGGATGGTCAAAAGTTTTCTCTACTAAAGTAGAAAAATATCAATAACGACAGTGATAAGGTAAGTATCCCATAAAATACCTAAACTATCGCTTATCTATTTTTAAATAGAAAAATTTAATCTGCGCCAAAAAAAGTTGACACAAAATTTGATTAACTAACTTAATCAAAAGAGGTGTTCAATGACTAAATGATTTTATGAAGTATTTCGAGGAGAAGCAATAAGGTTTGCCATAAGCACAAATAAATCAATAGCACAAACAGCACGTGAGTGAGGCATTACAGGCCCAACATTATAAAAAAGCAAAAATTTCTTACAATTGTAATAAATTTTTTTATTTATATCAAAATGAGGTAACTATTTTTAATAAATCAAAGAATTCTGACCTAATGTTAAAGCTGATTCTGAGTTATGTAGACAGTATGTGGAATTATATGAATCCAGGTAAATCATGAATGTTGAGTCTGTAAGTTAATCTGTTTAACAAACTACGACAAAATTAACATCACTTATTTTTACTTATATTTGAGCGAGTAAGTTGTTGGTCATATCCTTCCAAATCTTTAGAGTTAGGAGATGGCGTTTTCTTCTCTTCTTCACTATTTTCTTGCGATGAGGTAGAACGAAGTTCTGTAAGTCTGTTATTAGCATCTTGCAGGATTTTATATAATATCTGACTTATAGGTGCTGTAGAATCATATTTTCCTTGAGAAATAAAACTTATCAACTTCCATGTTCGTTGATTAAATTCTTCTTGAATGTCTGTGGTGTCTAAATCAGTAGGTAAATGCTCCAGCCATTTTGTTCTTTGTTTATTTACTGAAATAATCCAGAATAAATGCATAGGCTCACCAGCCAAAGGAAATTTAATGTCTAAAGTTGGCATATTTAAAACTTGCATCGGATTGAAATATTCTTTGGCAAATGCTTTAGCCATATTTACATCAGTCAAAGCGCAGCAGTCTTTAAATAATTTTGAATTCTTAAAATCTTCTGTAACTGGCAGTGAAAGTAATCTTTTAATGGTTAATAAAAAGCTTTCAAATTTTTCGTTATTTTCAACCATATGCAGCCCATTAACTCTTTGATGAATTATGTATTTAAAAAATTCAATATTAGCATTCAACAATAGTTTCCTATCATAATCATCAACAGCTCGAAAATCTTCAATATTATCAGGCATTGTACAAATGTAACTGCTGTACATTTTGATGAAAATTTGAGCCTGCTCTTTTATATTTTGATCTGGACAATTTTTTATATGATCACATAAGTTTTTAAGATAAGCAGTTAATATGAATGAGTCATTTTGAAAGCAAGGGATGAACTTTCTTAAATTTTTGAAATTAGTCATATCTGATTGACCGATATTTAATATACTTGTATCAAATTCTAAGTTTGCGATAGCAATGGATACCATTCCTATTAGAGAACACTTCAAAGCAAAAATATCTGTTTTTATGGTTGCAACCTCATTATTTACGGCAAAAGCATCTCTTGAAGTAGATGGTTTACGAGGTACTTGAGAGACATCTACAGTCCCATTTTGTTGCATCATATCAGTATGTCCATAGTCACAAAGGACTAATGGAAATTTTAAAAAGTTGCCCATCCCATCTATTTGTGGAGCTTGTAAAAGAAAATTTCTTGAGCCAGTATCTAAATGTAATAATCTCAAATCATGTAACTTAAACTGGCAACTCTGCATTTCATTAATAAGTTGTGCAAATATAATTCCTAAATCGGATGTTAAAACTTTTAATATGTTATCATCATAATGATTTCTACTTAAATTCTGTGCGACAATATCAATATAAAAATTTCTAAGAAAAGAATGAACACTATCTGCTTTTAATTCACTCATAAGAAATTTATAACTAATATATTGTAAAAGTATTGCTTTGTATTGTTCTTCATGTTTAACAGCTTGGCCAATATTTAAGCCTGTGATAGCCTTATCTTTCAAAAAATCGATAACTTGGCATTCTTTATCTATATCAATATGAGCGTTTGGAATTTTAACCGCGATTAAATTCTGTTCATCGCAAATCTTTTTGATATTTTCATTTTCGCCTAAATATTTACATAGAAAAACTTTTCCTCCAGCTCCGCTTCCTAACTCTTTTAAAATATCAAAATCTTCTCCTAGCCATGTTTGCAATTTAGCTTTTAAAATAGCTTTCTCATCCTGAATAACAATTGGTATAGGTTGGAAAGAAGGAGGAGATAACTCATGATCATATGGAGGTTGTTCCATAGCCCTTAGCCTTTTGACATATTATGTTGTATAATTAGTATAGTATAAAAAAATGTTTATTTTAAATTCGAAGATATAAAGCCTACATATCCAGGTTTATTAATAGTATTAAAAAGCAGTTAATTGATATTTGTGAGGATTTGATATGAATAGAAACCCACTTAAGACCCAATATTCATTAGGTAATTCAACTATTCCAGACTATTTCACAGAAGATGATTTTTTATCTTACAGTGTAAGTGAAGTTGAAGACCGATTTTTAACTTCGTATGATGAAGTTAGTCATCCATCGAAGCGACTTATTATTTCTCTATTAAAAGCAACAAGCTCTTTTCTTCGTAAATCTTCTCTTGATTCTATTTTCAAACCTGTAAGAGATAAGAATAATACTGATGAAATAATAAGAAAAACATTAAATGATATTGCACTTGCTGTGAATAACGCTATAAAAGAAAGGGAGCAGTTTAGCAATAAAAATGGTATTATTAATGATTCAAAAATTGCAGTAGTTTTATCACATGCTATCAATTATTGCATGACGTGTGTAATAAAGAGAATGAATGAGCTTAATAGTCATAAAGATAGAATTTATCAGGTATATGAGAGCCAGGAAAATGATTTAAAAAAGGTTATTTTATCAGCAGTACAACAGCCATCATTACGCCCTAAATAGGCTCTGATTCCGTGAGCGGGTCAATAGATTCGTAGAAATATATTTGATATGCTCTTAAAAATCCAGTAAATTGGTTTACTGGATTATTGAGGTGACATATGACCGCAGATAAATTTTACGTTCCAATACCAGTTTTCGATACTATTGACGAAGTCGTTAACCTATACAAGACAATTTACGCTAATGAAAATTCACGCCACATTATAACTAAGTGGTTACGTCACTGTTTTGCAAACACACAAATTTCATTGCCATCTTATGTAATAAATGATTATCAGTTAGCATTAAACTTTTTATATAGTTATCGTGGTAGTTCCGATACATTTACAGCATATCGACGTGACATAGAACGCTTTTTACAATGGAGTTGGTTCGTTCGTAAACAATCGGTATTTAAACATAAACGTGAAGATATCGAATCATTTATTGAATTTTGTATTAAACCTCCCAAACGCTGGATTGGTCTAAAAACAGTTGCACGATTTAAACTTATTAATGGCGAAAAACAACCAAACCCTCAATGGCGGCCATTCGATGTTCATGTTAGCAAAAAAGATCATCTCGCAGGTATTAAACCAGATAAATCTAATTATCAATTTTCGCAGCAAGCATTAAAAATCATGTTTGGGATATTAAGCAGCTTTTATAAATATTTAATTCAAGAAGAAGCTATTGAAGTTAACCCAATCGCACTCATTCGTCAAAAAAGCAAATTTATTCGTAAAGATATTGCTCATACTCAAAATATCCGCCGCCTTTCTAACAAGCAATGGCAAATGGTAATTAACCTTGCTAAAGAACAAGCAAAAAATGACGTTGCTTATGAACGTGTTGTTTTCATTCTAAGTTGTTTATATGGTATGTATTTGCGTATATCTGAATTAGTGGCGCATTCGAGATGGGCTCCTCTGATGAAACATTTTTACAAAGACTCTGAAAATAATTGGTGGTTTAAAACAGTTGGCAAAGGTAACAAAGCAAGACAAATTGCAGTTAGCGAGGAAATGCTAAAAGCATTAAAACATTATCGAGTTAATTACTTGGGATTATCCCCCTACCCTGCAATCGATGAAAATATTGTCCTTATTTCACATATCAATAATATTAATAAACCTATAACAAGTGATCGTCCCATACGCAAACTGGTGCAAGAATATTTTGATAAAGCGGCATATCAATTAGAATTAAATGGAGAAATACTTGAAGCAGATTCTTTACGAACTGCAACAGTGCATTGGTTACGCCACACAGGAATTTCTGAAGATGTCAAAATTCGTCCCCGAGAACATGTACGTGATGATGCTGGTCATAGTTCTAGTGCAATCACCGATAAATATATTGATATAGAATTATCTGAACGTGCCCGAAGTGCAAAAAAGAAACGAATGGTTAAGGAATCAATTGATATTATGGTTTGATGTAATACCTATCTTATTAGGTATAGTTCATTAATAAACGCTAACGTTAACAATTTTTGTCATATATAGAAATAAAAGCTGGAATGAACTTATCAGGAATTTGTAAATTAATTTTATTGAATTAAACAACTTATCTTTCAGTCTTAGGTGCAGGAGTTAGCAATTCCGATCAAAACAATGCCAGCCAAACATATAGAGAAGCTATGGCCTAATCTTGCGCAATCTGCACAAAACTCATTACAAAGTAATACGTTGATTCCACCACAATACATATCAACCAAGGTGCAGAGATTATGGTGTTTGTAGTGAGTGATTTACGGTTTAATGACTACTTAAGTTTCAAACAGAACTCTTTCAATATATACTAATGAGCATTACGTTTTGTGTATCTTATCAACTCAGGAGAGCTATGTTTAATGGAATAGTTAATTCCACAATTGATAATAAGGCGCGCATACAAAAAGCATATATCCTAAGGCATTTATGAATATTGAAGAAATTGTTGGCTTTCTAAATTCTGCAAAAAAACTTTTAGAAACTAAATTAGTAAGCACGGATAGAACAGATACAGCTTACGCATTTGCGTTTATCATGATAGCTGTTGGCGAGCGAGTAAACGAAGTAATTTCCAGAATTGAAGATTATGTTATCAAAAACAAAGAAGTTATGAGAAAGATTCTTGCGCTCACCAAAACCGACCACACCCCTGAAGATCTTGATAAAGATGATCATTGCAAAAGGTTATTTAGAACTTCTTTCAATAGAACATCGATTGGCAAAGGCCTCATGTTATTAAATACGATTAGAAATAAAACTAAACATAGATTTAACGATTTATCTGAGGAAGATCAGCTCCAATACTATCACCTCAATTTCATGGCATTAAAGATTTTGGCATTTTTGGAAGATATTCGCAAATTATTCAGAGAGCCAAAAGAAGCACACGAGATTGTTTTATCAATCTGCACAGATGATAAAATAAGCTTAGATTTCGCTGAAATTAACAAAGTTAAAAAACTGCTCAGCCCCAAAATCAAGTCAAAAAGCACGCTTAACTTCGAAGAACAAAGAACTAAAATCTTACGCAAATTAGAAAGAGCGGCAAAGGTTGAAGCGAAACTCAAACACTTTCATGCATCTCTCGAAGATCAAAGAACTAGAGATAATTTGGCTTCATTATATGGCGCAACCATGTGCTTAACTATAATCGGTGAATCTGCCACAAATCTAGTTACATTTAGAAAAAACGCTGATAAATTTCATAGTTCCCACCGTGATGAGTTATTTAGATATAATCCCACACTGGGTGTTCTTTCAGGCATTGCTACCAGACTTACCCATATGTCTAGCAGTGTTCCAAATTTTAAAAAAACAAGTGATACTTCCAAAAAAGTGCTAGAAGATATGGTAAAATTAAATCAACTGCACCAGGCTATAAAAAGCTTACCAATTGCAAAACCAGCAGAGGCCAAACCACCCAAAGAATCAAAAGCAGAAGAACCTTCAAAGAAGCGTAAAGAGAAATCGTCAGAAGCTGAATTAATACCCCAAGCGGGGTCGCCCATTTTTAAACCTGCACCAAAAGAGAAAAACAGTGTAGAATCAGCAAAAAGGCAAAAAGAAGAAAAGCCAAAAGACTCAAATGCAGCTTCAGCCGCAACCAAAGGTAGAACCACTGAAACTGCAAGGCCTGTAAAAAAGTGAACTTTATATTTCGAGAGGAATTTCATATGTTAGAGAACGATCAATACACGAAACTATTGGAAAAGGATACTATTGAATCCGTTACTAGTTACCTTGGGAAATTCGGTCTTAAAAATTTCAGGCTAGTTGCACCTTACGTTCAATCTGATAAAAATAAAATAAACATCCTTGCAAAAGAAAGCGCCGAACTTGATTACCACGTATCAGCCACTATAAATCTTGAATTAGAAAAAATATTTGGTGAAGACCAAGTATTTTTGCATTTGGAAGGTGATGAAGATGACAACAATCTTCGCGCTTATAATTCTACTGCCATCCCCTTTACAAGAGAATCAATTGAAAAAGCCTATAATGAACAATATCCCAAAAACTATAAAGTTGAAGTAAATGAGGATGACACTAATGTAACTGTCGTAATCACTCTTAAAAAGAAACCCGGCTTAAACTATAACAAAGGTGATGTTGAATCAGTTTACAAAATCACTACAGAAGAAAACTTTGATCCTTCACATACTAAACAACATACCCAAGATGGATCAAGGCTTTCGATCAAAGCCAATTAAAGCTATCTTAAACCAGAAACTATAGATTTTGAATCTGCAAGATTAGCTGATCACCTTATGTGCGCGCTAATAGGGAGGATCGACATATGCGCCGTAATCTTTTATTCGTGAATTCTAATTGACCTTCGAAGCTTGTATTTTAACCATGTTGTAGAATAATTTCATAGTTCGATATGTGGGTATTCTGACATATGCGGTGAATTGTTTCGTTCGTCGAAATAAAGTTCTATATTATCAGTTAGAAGCAATAGGGTTGATTTTTAAATCAACTTTGAATATTATCAAAAACAGACATATCAAAATATATTAAGAATCAATATATTAATAAAACAGGCGAAACAATTCGCCGCATATGTCAGAATACCCATAAATGATCAATGAGAAAATAAGATGAGCCAAGTCCAAGCATTTTGAAAGGTATATTTAAAATCCTAGATAATGAGAGAATAATTATGCCGACAGTAAAAGAAGAGAGTGAGTTTGGATTAGCTATAGCAAGAAGCGTAGCTGAGTTTCAACCATGTAAAGATGCCTTAGCAAAGGCTGCTCAAAAACTTGATAGCATAATTGTAAAGCCTATTCTCAACAAATTAGAATCAGGACAGAGTTTCTCTCCCATTGAGAAGAAAACAATAGAATTTCTTGTCAAGCAGCATTCTGCAGATGGAAGGCAATGGGGCGCCTCTATGCGACAACAGCTTCAGTGGACAATTGAAGAGGAAATTGATAAAAAAGCTGAGCTATTTAAAAATATATCCTTACAGTTAAGCTCAGAAAAAATAAACAATATAAAAAATGAACATGAACTCGCTGGTACTATGAAAGCAATTACCGATTGTTGCTATTGTTATGTTGAATATTTCAAATCAGAAGAAAGTGCATTATCGTCTGATTATAAAACGTTAAAAACTAAAGTTACCCCCACTCCAGCGGAACTTGCAATGCGAATTACTTACACAGAGGTTGGAGGTGTACATCATGTTGCAACTGCTTATGGAATCGGGCAAGAAGATGTCAAGCCTATGAAAGAAGATCAGAGTTTGCACTCAGAGAGATATGATCAATCAGGAAAGAGCCAGTTTGTACAAACAGATTTATTAGCTCGAATAGGATTCGTGATATTGCGTTATAATTTTGCGGATGCAAACTATAAAAAAGCTCAGGAATTGGAGGGAAATCAAGAGAATATTAATAATCTCAAAAAAGAATTGGACGAATATCAGAAACTAATGAACTCGCTTGGTGTTCCCCTGGATTTTCATGAAAGGGCATCTCGGTTGGGCCCACTATTCGAGCATACAGCTGTTTGGGCAGCAAGTTACACTTTTTATTTAGGAGCAGGGGATGTTTATAAAATTCATCCTAATGCAGCTGCTCCTGTTCCACTAACTGCGCGCATAGCTGCGCTTGATACTATTCCTAATATTCCAGCTATTCAAGAAATTGCTTCATTTCATGCTAAACTTGGAGAGCTGTTGCCATTAATCGCTAGCGCATCTGGAACAACAGCAAGAACTTTAATTGCATTGCAAGATATGGGGGTATTTACCAAACAAGGTGATTTTGATGTTGAAATAGCGCAATATATTACTATTACCTTATGCGGGACTCTTGTGCATGGCGGCCATCATTCTGTGCTGGAGATTGGCGCTATATACAATAGGCTGTTGGAACATCATGCAAAAAAAACCCGAGTTTGTTCAGAGAGAACCAATGTTCCTAATTCTACAGCTGCAAATGGATATTCAGAATATATCTATAAAGCTGGCGATTACAATTCTTTCGTACCAAAAAACATGCGGAATGTTGATAAACTACCTGTGAACATATTTTTAAAAACACAATTATCAGGAATAAGAGCCTCTACCTTCTTAGCATCCGGACATACTCGAAGAACCGCTGAGGTATATTCGCCAGCATTTTTTGCTAAACCGACAATGGCCAGTGTTTCCTCTAGCTCGGTCGTTTCAGATCATCTTCCCCCATTATCACCGTCCCCACCTCCCGCACCAAAATCGCCACCTAGCCCAAAAAATCTATAGAAAAGATAATTTGTACAGGGTTTTTGTAACGGTGCGGCTTTTGAGAGAGGTTACCTAGTGACGACGATCTAAGGGTACCAGCCCGCTAGACGTAAAAATACAACACAAGGATTATTTGATTAACTTGAGGTCAACCACATATTCACCGTATAACACTACGTTATCCCAACCGATCGGACTAATATGTGGGATTATTGCTAAGCACTCTTGAGATAATTCGTCACCACAATGCTGAACAATTCTGCCTATTTCCTTTGCTTGCCAATAAATGATGCTGGCCAGTATTAAGGTTAAGCAGCTACACGTATTTTTTTGCTCATGCAGTTCTCGCGCGCTAATTTTGCCGCGCTTCCCATAAGGGGTATTCCGACATATGCGGTGAATTGTTTCGTTCATCGAAATAAAGTTCTATATTATCAGTTAGTAAATAGGGTTGATTTTTAAATCAACTTTGAATATTATCAAAAACAGACATATCAAAATATATTAAGAATCAATATATTAATAAAACAGGCGAAACAATTCGCCGCATATGTCAGAATACCCTATTTCGTAAAATCCAAAAATTAAACAATTCCTCCACGTATGATTTGTTGCTCAACTTGTTTTTCACGTGTTTCATAGGCTTCACGTAAATCAGGTGGTAGATTATATTTGTTTGGTGCTAACTTCGGCGCTAATAAGGAGTTTTTTAGAAGCTGTTCTATGCTTAAAGATTGCATATTTTTAACAAGGTATGTTTCAAATAACTCAATTAACTTGGTCAATCGTGTACCTAAAATAGAGTTTTGAGAATTAGCCTTGAGGAGATGTTTTGTCGATGATATCAAAACTTTGAAAGTATAAAGATTACCAGCACCTATCGCTTTTCTCAATTCTTCTTCATTGGTATGGGCATGTTCAAACCCAGGCGTCGTTCTATCGATCGGCTTTCCATCTTTTGTAGCACCAATCACAATCTGGTTGGCAGTCATTTTTCTTAAAAAATCAATATCTACATCAGCCTTACTGAAATCAGTATAAATAGCAGCGCCATAATCTAGTAAGAGTGTCCACCAATCCATTGATAACTTCTTTTCTGCAATTAAATCAAAAAGCGTATCACCAAAACAAATTACATGACAATTCGCACCGAATTCCAAAAGTAATTTTGTTTTACGTAATTCCTTTAAGCCACTATTATCTCCATCTTCTATGACTTGGAAAATTGAATTGTATAAACAAGTTGCACCACTTATATTAAGTTTATCGATATCTGCACCCTTTTCGCAGAGCAATCTCATAAAATAAGTACCATCATCTCTGATTGTGGCATAGTGCAGAGCCGTGTCACCTATAGCATCTGGAATATTTATTATATCTGGGTTGGTATTGAGTAATAGCTCAAAAATCTCAACGTCACCAGTCTGAACAGCTACATGTAACGGAGTAAGTTCCATATCCCCTTCTTTAGCAAAAATTTCTTCCGCATTATTCTTAAGCCTGATCCTAATTTCATTAAGACTTTTATTACGTATAAGTTCATGTAGAGTCATACAAACTCCTATTTGGTAATAAATATAACTAAAGCTAAAAAAGTGACTGATTATAACAAATCCTCTTAAAACCTTTTAGATATCGACGGTGACGGTTGGCTTTCTTGTGATGGTGCTAAAAATTTTTCACATGCTTTATTTAAGCTTAATAATCCTTCTTTGAGCATTGATAGCTTCTCTCCTCTAGTAGGATCAGGGTTTTTCTCAGATGATTTTGTTATCCTAATATTTAAGTGTTGTAAGGATTTAATAGTTGATTGTATTTGATCAGGACTTGCAGATTCTATCATATGATTTATTAACTTATGGAATTCATTTTTATTGTTATCTTTAACAGCGTTTTCAAGTTTACGAAAAGTTTCTTGTAAAACCATTTCTACCATACGTAACATGGGTTTTGTAGCAAGTTGCTCAGTAGATGGCAGTGTATCATTCCTTTGCTTTATACTTTCATTAGGAGCTGGCGGTGCTAGTTTATTAACCATCTCATGGTTAGGTTGCTGTGCAATGAGCGTTCTTAATTTTTTATCATGATCTACCATGTCATTATAAGAT
>JAJYDF010000050.1 GCA_021777765.1 Pseudomonadota bacterium
TTAATCACCGAGTATCATTAGTTGTAGCAAATAGAGAAGAATTGAAAGAAAGATTAGAAAAACAAAAATATTTTCGCGGAGATGCTAATTTAAAACCAGATGATGTAGCGATTTATAAACAAGTACTAAAAACGATTTTAGAAGAACTTAAGTCAAATCAGTATAAAAATAGCAATGATTATAGAGAAAAATTAGAAACCTTAGCGAATTTGTATATTAAAGGTTATGACCTTGACTGGAATTTATTACATCAAGGGGAGGCCCATCAGAAAATGAGTTTGCCGACGTATCCATTTATAAAACAAAGATTTTGGATTCGATCGATTACGAAATCCCTAACCGATAATCAGTCATTACGAGACAGTATTTTCGAAATAGATAGGATGTTAACTGTACCGGTAGAAGAAAGTGTGCATGAATATTATTTTTCCTCTACTTGGAAACGTAACGATTTAAATACACAGCAAGTCGTTGAGTTAATTCAGATAGAGAAAGTTACTGCCTTGATATTTGTTCATGATTTAGAAGATATTCAATTGCTAGAAAAATCAAACTGGTTAGAAACATTTAACTTTAAACCAACATGTGTCTATATTCAATTAGGACAGAGTTTTAAACAAATTGATAGTCATAATTATGTTATTGATATTGCTGAGCAGGAAAATTATGCAAAATTGCTTCAATCGATTGGTATTCATACAACACAAGAATTACTGATTATCCATTCCTTAGGCTGCAGTGAAAAATCCATTCATTCATTAGAAAATATGGTGGATGCAGAAATAGTTGAAGCTGGTCTTGCTGAAGGCTTATACAGTATTTTTTATTTGAGTAATGCGCTTGAGAATATTCATCATACCTGCTCAATAAAGGCCAATATTATTTTTAATTCGCCATCGCAATGTGTAGCCCCCCACCATAGTGCAATATCGGCATTCATCAAAACCTGGAACAAGGAAAATCCAGCAGTAACAGGTAAAATCATTTCGCTACAGGACGAGCAACTGCTTTGGTGTGATGTTATTGCTGTTGAAATTAATCAATTGCAGCTCACTCCTGTTATTGAATTAAAATATGAGCATGGTTTACGTTATCAACGTGTTTATAATCCCGTCAATTTGAATGTACCTGAATGGCTTTGCCAAACACAAAATTCTTTTTTCGAAACAGAAAAGGTCTATTTACTTCTAGGTGGTTTAGGGGGTATCGGTAGGCATGTAGCGCAATATTTAATTGATCAATATCAGCCAATATTGATTCTCACGGGGTTATCGGAATTAACAACCGAAAGACAAGCTCAATTGCACGCGCTTGACCCAACGGGTGAGAGAGTGATCTATTATCAAGTTAATCTGACAGAGTATTCTCACGTCGACAAACTTATAGCGGTAATAAAGGAAAAATATGGCCAATTAAATGGCATTATTTACTCTGCAGGAATCATTGAAGATGATTTGATACAACTTAAAACAAAGCTTTCGTTTGATCGAGTATTGTCTATCAAGCTGAGAGGGGTTTTGTGGTTGGACAGACTGACAAAAGATGAGCCACTTGATTTCTTTATTCTGTTTTCATCTATCGCTGGCAGTGTAGGTAATCTACGACAATGTGATTATGCGAGTGCTAACTATTATTTAGATGAATTTTCAGTTGTTAGAAATGCGCTTTGTATAAATGGTACAAGATACGGTAAGACAATCTCTATTGCATGGCCTGCATGGAAAAACATTGGAATGGCTAAAAATCTTTCACTAGAACAACTTAACTTGATGCAGGATAAATTTGGTATTGCGCATTTATCAGCACCAGAGGGCGTTGAAGCATTTGCGAAGTTAATAAATTCTCCAACTGCATCGATCATTTTTCTAAAAGGCAAATTATCAGCATTAAATCGCTTTCTAGATATTCCTATGCAAGAAAACCCAGTAACCACTTATTATGATGGATATATAGAAAAAGCCGATAAGCGCGATAGAGATGCCGATCTATTTCTTACCTTTGCTCCTTTTCCATCTATTGTTAAAAACTTTTCATGGTTAAATACATTATTTAATAAAGACCATCAGTCGTTTCATGCACGATTAACAATCGATAAGCAACGAGAACTACGCAATGTATTATTAAAAGATGTCAATTTTAACACTATAGAAACAGTTTTAGATATTGGCTGTGGTCACGCATCAGATCTTATCTCTTTAGCAAAAACCTATCCAAATATTCACTCAATGGATGGTTATACTATTTCTCCAAAGCAAAGTCAGTTGTGTCATGAGAGAATAGCCTCCCGCGGTCTTAGCGAGAAAATTAAAATTTATAATCGCGATAGCGCTCATGACCCATTTCCAAATAAATATGACTTGATTTATGGTTTTGAAGTGACCTTTCATATTTACGATAAAGAGCGTTTATTTGCCAATATTGGTCAACATATGAAATCCAATGGATACTTAATTTTGGCAGATTTTATAGCTAACGTAAGAACGGAATTGGACAATGCAGATCGGGGAACTTATATAAGTACTAAGAAGCAATGGGAAAGATTATTAACTATAAACCGATTTAAACTTTTAGCTGCTATTGATGTCAGTCAAGAAATAGCTAATTTTCTTTTTGACTCTTCGTTTGAACAACACATTCGAGTTCATAAAACAGATAATAATATCATCGAAGCTTATCATCATTTATATAACAACATCAGTAGTTCATTGAGTAAAGGATTAGTGAGCTATATCTTATTGCGTTGCCAACGAGATGAAAAGCTCAGTGAACAAGAATTGACAGAAAATAATCTAGAGAAATTAAATCATCTGATTGCCTATGCTGATGTATTGAAAGATGATCCTACCTTAGAAGTAGATACACAAGGTGCTTTTAAGCACGATTCTGCAGATAATGAGCCACATATCAATATAAACCAACATCAACTAGCTTCTTCAGCTCAATATACATTCCCAGATACTTCCGTGGCTGATGAAATTATGTCGATTATAAAAAGTAAATTAAAACAGGAGGAAAGACTTGATCACACAAGACCATTTAATGAGTATGGTGTAGATTCAATACTTGGTTTAGAAATAACTGAAGCGATTAATAACCATTGGAATTTATACTTAAAACCAACGACATTATACAACTATCCTACAATCAATCTTCTTGCTGCTTATTTGAGCAAAAACTATGCCCATAATATCCATAAAAATGGATTAATAACTTCAACTAAAGGGGTAGACGGAGAAAATCAACCGACGCCAATGAAAGTTAAGATGACTTCTTCACAACCGCAAAGTTTTCAAGATAGCCATTCACGTCAAAAGGAATATGGAGAACAAGTTTCAAATAAAGCCTATCGACATAATAAGCGAATCGACGATGACGATTTGATTGCTATTATTGGGATGTCTGGACAATTCGCTGGTGCTAAAGACATCGAATCGCTATGGGACTTATTGAAAGATGGCAAAAGTGGCATTACAGAAGTATCAAATTTACGTTGGGATTCCAGTATTTATTTTGATCCTAATTCACAAGCACTAAACAAAACTTATAGCAAATGGGGCGGTTTTTTAGAAGGGATCGATCAATTTGATCCCTTGTTTTTCAATATTTCGCCTGCAGAAGCAGAATGGATGGATCCGCAACAACGATTGTTTTTACAAGAATCATGGAAAGCATTGGAAGATGCTGGATTATCTCCAATTGATTTAAATGGAAAAAATTGCGGTGTATTCGTTGGTGTCATTAATAATGATTATGCGGAAATAATACAAAGAGTAGGTGTAATGAACACTTACCAACCGATGACTGGAAACTCAAATTCAATTTTGGCATCCCGAATTGCGTATGTATTGAACTTAAAAGGTCCCGTGATTACCGTCGACACTGCATGTTCAAGTTCATTGGTTGCTCTTCATATGGCTAGACAAACATTGTTAAATCATGAAGCGGATTTAATGTTAGTGGGCGGAGTTACTCTTTATTTGACTGAAACACCTTATATCCAAATGAGTAAGGCAGGTATGCTATCCAAAGATGGCTTATGTAAAACATTTGATAATAGTGCTGATGGAATTGTGCCAGGAGAAGGATGTGGTGTTGTAGTACTAAAACGCTTAAAGGACGCGCTTAAAAATAAAGATAGGATTCATGGAATTATCAGAGGGAGTGGTGTTAATCAAGATGGAAAAACTAATGGAATTACAGCGCCAAGTGGTGAATCACAAAAAGCATTGGAATTATCAGTTTATCACAATCATCAAATTAACCCTGAAAGTATAAGTTTTATAGAAGCGCATGGGACAGGGACAAAACTAGGCGATCCTATTGAAGTTGGAGCCCTGATTGAGTCATTTAAAACATTTACAAGTAAGAAACATTTTTGTGCAATCGGATCTATAAAAAGCAATATAGGCCATTCATCAGCAGCGGCTGGGATTGCCAGTTTAATTAAAGTTTTGTTGTGTATGCAGCATAAAAAATTAGTACCTTCTCTTCATTTCCATCAACCTAATGAACATATTAATTTTGAAGAGAGCCCATTTTATGTGAATACTGATTTAAAAGACTGGGAGTCTATTAACCATCAAGCTAGAGTTGCTGGGATCAGTTCTTTTGGATTTAGTGGAACCAATGCACATGTTGTTATAGAAGAAGGTCCAGAGCAAAAACTCTTTTCACAACCAGCTAAACCATATTATTTAATTACATTATCAGCTAAACATGAAGAAGCCTTAAAACAAAAAATAAATGAATTAATAAAATATTTAAAAAATAGCCAACAACAAAACACTTCTATTGAATCCATTTCATACACCTTAAATAAGGGTCGCAGTCATTTTGATCATCGGGTAGCATTAGTTGTCTCAAATAGAGAAGAATTAAAAGAAAAATTAGAGCAACAACAATATCAGCAGGGTGATGCGAATCAAAAACAAGAAGATATAGCCATTTATAAAAGAGTATTAAAAATAACATTAGAGGAGCTGAAATCAAATATATCTGAAGATAGAAATGACTATAGAGAAAAATTAGAGGCTTTAGCAAATTTATATATAAAAGGTCATGAGCTGGACTGGAATATATTACATCATGGAGAATCTCATCAAAAAATTAGTTTACCTACTTACCCTTTTATTAAAGAAAGCTATTGGGTATCTGGGGCAGCTGGTGGTAAAAAATTAACTTTATTAAACCAGGCAACAGAAAAATTACACCCACTGATAGATAAAAATATTTCAACAATAGAAAGGCAGGCTTTTAAGGTATTGTTGACTAAAGAACAATTTTATTTACGCGACCATCAAATTAAAAGTGAACCGATATTGCCAGGAGTTGCTTATTTAGAGATGGCACGTGCTGCTGGTAATTTGGCAAATCCCAAAAAAACGGTGACAAGTATTCATCATGTCGTCTGGTCTCAGCCTATTATGGTATCCGATGAAGTCGAAGCAGTGATTTATTTACATCCACAGCAGGCAGAAAATAGATTAAGTTACGAAATAACCACAAAAGAAGGAACTGTTATCCATAGCCAGGGAGAAATGCTTTTTGGTAATAATTTATTAAAACCACTCTTTTTTTCTGATTTCAGGGAAATAGAATCCAAATTAGAAATATTAATTAAGAAAGAGGAATTATATAAGCAATTAAGAAAAAGAGGGCTTGAATTGGGCAAGACTTTTCAAGCAGTAGAGTGGATAAAGACAAATGGTAAGGAAGCCATAAGTCATTTTAGATTGCCTGAAGCAATATATAATGTTAAAAACCAGTTTGGGTTACATCCCAGTATTTTGGATGGTGTATTATCAACTGTTACAGCGATGCATTTCGATCAAGATAATTTAGCGTTACCATTTGGCATAGAGAGTTTAAAATATTATCAAGCATTACCTGAAATTGGTTATGTATATGTTAAAAGCAGAGAAACCACCAAAGCAGAGTTTCTTAAATTTGATTATCAAGTAATGAATGAATTGTACGAGATTTGCGTAGAAATCGAAGGTTTTACAGCAAGAGAATTTCAGGCCCACCCGCATTCAGAAGTGAAAGCAGAAATAACTTATTTTACGCCGTATTGGGAAGACGCATCTCTTACTGATGATCAAGTTAATTCCGAAATAAAAAACATAGTTATTTTTACAGATAGGGATGAATTAATAGAAAAACTACAAATGGAATTACCTGGTACTGATTTGATTGAAAATCCCACAGAATTTATAAGTTCGCAGTACTACATATGGTACAGGGAAAACACATCTCTCAATGAATATATAGAAAATTTGGCTGAAGTGAAATTAGCGCAAAAATTATTCCAGGCAAAAGTCCAAGGGCCAATATTTTTAATGACAGTATATTTTAGAGATAAAGATAAAAATGATGAATTACAACCCGAGGTGATGCTGAATGGATTTGCCAAGAGTTTAGTACAAGAACATGCACAATATCATTTAAAAATGGTTGAAGTTACAAATAATAATTGTATGGATATAGCAAAAAAGATTAAACAGGAATTAGGTAAAGGTGGGTTTTCTGTCAAATATGAGAACAATAAACGATATAGTGAAACGTATAAAAACATCGAAAAAATGGAAACTGTTGCTTCATTGCCATGGAAAGAGCAGGGAGTTTATTTAATCACAGGAGGATTAGGCGGGATAGGTTTTATAGTTGCCACCAATTTAGCCAAGAATTATCACGCTAAATTAATTATTACGGGCCGATCAGTTTTAGATGAAAGCAAGAAAGAGAAAATCGCAAATCTAAAATCACTGGGAGCAGAAGTTTTATATTTGACAGGTGATGTATCTGAGCTAGACATGGTACAAAGGTGGGTAAAGCAGGCAAATGAAAAATATGGCAAAATAAATGGCATTATTCATTGTGCTGGAATTATTGCAGATGAATTATTAATAAGTAAATCGATTACGAGTTTTCAAAATATATTATATCCAAAAATAAAAGGGGCAATAAATCTGGATAAGGCGACCGAGCTGGAAATTTTAGATGTGTTTATATTATTTTCATCTTTAGCAAGTCGTGTAGGAAATGCGGGCCAGAGTGATTATGCCTCAGCGAATGCTTATCTGGATGAATTTGCGAAGTGGCGTTCTGATAAGAGAAATGAAAGTAAAACAATCTGTATCAACTGGCCGCTATGGAAAGAAGGTGGAATGCATGTTACTGAAGTTACAGAAAAATACATGAAACAATGGTGGGGCATTCAGCCATTACCCAACATAGAAGGAATAACAGCTTTAAATGAATGTTTGCAACAAAATATTGCTCAGATAATCGTTGCTTATGGAGATAAAACTAAATTATCACAATTATTAACTTCAGCAGCATTTAGTGAAAATAAAGGCCCCCAAGGAAAGAAGCCAACAGTAAATGACGATCTCAAAAATAAACTTAAAGAGAAATGTATAACAGAAATTAAAACAACAATTATGGATATTTTAAAAATTTCTGTGAATTCATTAGATGAAGACAAAGAACTATCGGTTTATGGTTTTGACTCTATCACTTTAACAGAATTGTCTAATAAATTGAAACAGACTTATCAGATAAGTTCTTTAACGCCCGCATTATTTTTTGAACATTCAACAATTGAAAAATTTGCCAGTTATTTAACTGAACATCATGAGGATGTACTATTAGAAAAATATCAGTTGCATGAGAAACTTAATGAAAACGAAAGCTCAAATTTCCAGTTGCGTAATTCTCCATCAAGAATGATTAACCGCATATCCTCATTGGTATCACAAACGCAAAATGAAGCTAAAAATAATGATATAGCTATTATAGGAATGGCAGGCGTCTTTCCTGGCTGCAAAAATGTTGAAGATTTTTGGAAACATATTGAAAAAGGAGATGTGTTAATTACAACAATTCCAGATGAAAGATTTAATGCCAGTCAATTTAAAATTCCTAATTGGGGAGGGTTTATAGAAGATATAGATAAGTTCGATGCAAGTTTTTTTAATATTTCGTCACGAGAAGCGGAATTAATGGATCCACAACAACGCATATTTTTACAGACAGTTTGGAAAGCGATGGAGGATGCAGGCTATTCAGTAGAAGTGTTTTCCCAACAAAAAACGGGGTTATATGTAGGTGTATCCAGCTCTGATTACATGGAGTTAATCTATGGCGCTAAGACCAAGGACGCTTATATAACAACAGGTAATATCCATAGTTTATTAGCCAATAGAGTTTCGTATTTATTAAATTTAACGGGCCCCAGTCAAGCAATAGATACTGCTTGTTCAAGTTCATTAGTGGCATTACACCAAGCCGTCAAAGCGATTGAAGTAGGTGATTGTCAATTGGCAATTGTTGGAGGTGTGAATGCTTTATTGACACCTACCGTATTTGAATCATTTACACAGGCAGGCATGTTATCTGCAGATGGAAAATGTAAAACATTTGATGAAAAGGCTAATGGCTATGTACGTGGAGAAGGAGTTGGTGCAATTATTTTAAAACCATTGAATAAAGCATTAGCGGATAAAGATTATATTTATGGTGTTATAAAAGGAAGTAATGTCAACCATGGAGGACATGCTAATTCATTGACAGCGCCAAACCCAAATGCACAAGCAGAATTAATCGTAGAAGCTTGTACAAAAGCGCAGATTAGCCCTGCTTCATTAAGTTATATAGAAACCCATGGAACAGCAACAAAAATTGGAGATGCCATTGAAATAAATGCTTTAAAGAAAGCATTTAGAAATTTGGCTAATAAAGACCAGCTTCGCTTGCCAATTGAATATTGTGCGATAGGGACAGTTAAGGCCAATATTGGACATTTGGAAGCAGCATCAGGGATTGCCAGTGTAATCAAAGTTTTATTAATGCTAAAAAATAAAATAATTCCCCCACAAGCAAACATTGAACATTTAAATCCTTATATTGATATAAATAATAGTCCTTTTTTTATCACTACAGTTGCAAAAAATTGGTCATTGACCAATGAAGATGGTGCAATAGCAGCATTAAGGGCTGGAATAAGTTCATTTGGTTTTGGTGGATGTAATGCACACATATTAATAGAAGAAGGGCCTGCACAAGCTTTGTCGAATGTTCAAAATAAACCATTTTATTTATGTACTTTCTCTGCCAAACACATGGAATCATTACAACAGAAGATAGAAGATTTCTCTTATTATTTTATACATAATAGAGAAATACCTTTGGAAGCAATTGCCTATACTCTGAATTTGGGAAGGAACCATTTAGAATACCGTTACGCAGTAGTTGTGCAATCATTAGATGAATTAATTGAGAAAATTTCACAGTTCAATAACTTAAGTAGTATGGATTGTGCACAAGATAAAATACTAATAGACAATGATAAAGAACTATTACTCAACAATCTGGTAAAATTAAAACAAAGTGAAAAATTAGATAATGATCAGTATTATAAAATATTAGAAACTTTAGCAAAATTATATATGAAAGGTCATGACTTGGACTGGCAATTGCTACACCAGAACGAGTCGCATCAAAAAGTGCCTTTACCGACTTATCCATTTTTACGACAAAGCCATTGGGTGACTCATACAGCTGAAAATACCTTATTAAGTCAAGAGATTTTCAATTACACTCAACCTGACAAAGATAGTATTACAATAAATTTAATCGATACTGTTCGAAAAAGTAATGAAGCTATTATTCAGCAAAAGGAAGATATTGTTAAATCCAATTTAATTCATGATATACGCACAATTATTGGAGATATACTTAATATCCCTTACGCTGAAATAGATGTTAATAATAGTTTAAGTAACTTTGCTTTTGATTCAGTTGCATATATCGAATTAGGGAATCGACTACAAAATCAGTATGCAATTAACATTTCACCAGCAATATTTTTTGAATATCGGACTATAAACAGAATTTCAAATTATTTATTAAATGAAAATCATGATATTTTCTCAAGGTTTTATCAATATGCGGTATTACATGAGTCGGAAAATCAAATAAGCATTGAATCAGATAAGCTAAAATATATTACCTTTGATTGGGAACAAGAATTTAACAAAAATAGAATAAATTTGAATCAATCAGAATCTGATCATTCACATTATCAATTACATAATATATTTTTAACAGGTGCAACTGGATTTTTGGGCGCTTATTTACTTAAGGAATTATTATTAAATTGTAACGCCAGTATTTATTGTTTGGTAAAAGCGGACAATAAGGCCCATGGTTTTAATCGGATCCAGAAAAATATGCAGTCCTACCATTTATGGAAAAATGTGTATAAAAAACGAATTAAAGTGGTAGTTGGCGATTTAAGTAAACCTCAATTTGGATTAAGCCACAGTGAATTTGCTGAATTATGCAAACTAATTGATATTATTTATCATAGCGCCGCAGAATTAAACTTTGTTTCACCATATGAGAAATTAAAATATACCAACGTTTGTGGAACACAATGTGTTCTTAATCTTGCTACGGGGAGTAATAAATTAAAACCTGTACATTTCATATCCACAATAGGATATTTTTTATCAGGCGATTATCCAAGTCCGCATATAATCAAGGAGCAGGATGAGTTAATGCCTGAACAAGGTCTTTATGTTGGTTATAATCAGACAAAGTGGTTAGCTGAAAAATTGGTTCGCGATGCAAACCAGCAAGGATTACCTGCAGTTATTTATAGGCCCGGATTGATCATAGGCGCAGGTAAAAATGGTCTGTGGAATATAGATGATTTTACCTGTCGTATGCTGAAAGGATGCATAACATTAAAATCCGCGCCTAATATTGATCAGATACTGAATATAGTACCAGTTGATTATGTTGCAAAAAGCATTATAAAATTATCATTGGATAATGATTATGTACAAAATAAGACCTACCACTTGGTAAATCCACAACCCATTAATGTTACCCAATTTTTTGAAATAATAAATGAGCTTGGCTATGAGGTTGCTTTAGTCAGTTATGCTGACTGGTGTACTCAGTTAATTGATTATTGTAAAAAAGATAAAGAAAATGTTTTGTTTCCTCTTTTACCATTTTTCATTGAACAGAAATATGATGAAAAACTAAGTTCGATGGAGCTTTTTACACGTCCTAATAGGCCTCTCATTGATTGCAATGACACGGTCAATGCATTACAAAAATATCAAATTCAATGTCCTTTAATTGATAAAATTTTATTAAAGCGATATATCGATTATATGAAAAAAATTAATTATTTATAGAAATTGGAAATTATTTATAACATAGGTTCCGCTGATATCGGACATGGAAAATTGTTGACGGATAAAGGCAAGCAGAGGAAATATTTATTAAAATGAAAAAGGACAATTTAAAATTTAACAATTAATTATTTATCATTACAGCAATGACAAGGACATCCAATGAGTTTTCAACAGAGTAATACTGATGCAAAGTGGCGGCATAAATGGGGATTTGCTGATACCGAATTTATAATTCATGAGGATTCATCAATTGAAATGACAGGTAATCGCTATCTGTTATGTGGGTATAAAATGTATGACTTCATACCATTTATTGAGCGTATTATAAATAGCAAAATATCACAAGATAGTATGAAGCAGGAAATTGAAGACAAACAAACACCGGCTCCAATAATTAATGAAAATTTTTTTGAAGTATTAAAAGAAAAATTTAATGCCGGACAATATACGATGGATGATGAAGTGCGTCTGGAACATAGTCATGGGCAAACATCAATCGATGAAATATATCAAGTATTTTACGATAGAATATCCAGAGCTGTTGATTTGGTTTTTTATCCTTATACAGACTACGATGTAGAAATAATTGTTCAATTAGCCTGCATACATAATATTTGTTTAATTCCTTATGGCGGTGGCACGAGTGTATCAAATGCACTTACGGTGCCTGAAAGTGAATTACGCATGGTTGTTTCAATTGATATGGCATACATGAATAAAATTGTCTGGATTGATAAAGCCAATTTACGTGCATGTGTGCAAGCAGGTATCACTGGCCTTAATTTAGAAAAGGAATTAGCCCAGTTAGGGTTCACTGCCGGACATGAGCCAGACAGTATTGAATTCTCAACGTTAGGCGGGTGGATTGCAACTCATGCAAGCGGCATGAAAAAGAACAAATATGGAAATATAGAAGATATAGTAGAAACATTTACGCTACAAACACCATCAGGAAAAATGGAACTTGCATCACCACAACCCCGAGTTTCAATGGGAATGAACCCTGTTAAATTATTGTTCGGTAATGAAGGTAATTTAGGCATTATTGTCAATGCAATTATAAAAATACATCCCAAGCCACGCTTTAAAAAGTATCAATCAGTTGTTTTTCCTTCATTAGATAGCGGAATAGCATTTCTTAGAGAATTATACACAAGGCAGTTACTGCCTGCGAGCATACGCCTTATGGATAATACTCAATTTAAAATGGGACAGGCGCTTAATCCTAAATATTCAAAATTTCAATCCTTCATCCGTAAATTACAATTTAAATTATTAGAACTTAAGAAGTTTAATAAAGATAATATGGTGGTTGCTACCCTTGTTTTTGAAGATGATAGAGATAAAGTAATATTACATGAAAAGAAATTACTGAAATTAGCCAAACAATTTAATGGTATTAAAGGAGGCTCCACTAATGGACAAAGAGGATATAATCTTACATTTGTTGTTGCATATTTACGCGAGCTTGCTTTTAAACTCCATCTTCTTTCAGAAACTATGGAAACTACAGTACCTTGGAATAAAATTCAACAAGTCTATGCATCAGTGGTAAATTGCGCGTATAATAAACATCATGAATTTAGCCTGCCTGGGAAACCCTTAATCTGCGTCAGAATTACACAGATCTATCATACTGGTGTATGTATGTATTTTACATATCTTATTTCATGTAGAAATGTTTCTCAACCAGCAAAAGTATTTTCAAAAATTGAACACGCACTGCGTGAAACTATTTTAATAAATGGTGGTTCAATTTCACATCATCATGGTGTAGGAAAATTACGTAAGGATTTCATGTTTCAAGTATTGTCGCAAGACACTATTAAAATGCTCCAAAAGTTTAAACAGAGTATTGATCCACAAAATATTTTTGGAATAAGCAATAATATTTTTTCACTAGATGAAATTAACCGCTAACTGGTAAAGCAATTTTTTAATTTAATTAGGGGCGATATGGATAGCCTGTTGGAGTTAATTCAAGTAAAAACGTTATATTCAAGTTTTTATGAATCTGCCAATATACATGGCAATCATATTGCAATGAAAAGTTTTTTAAGAGAAAAATTACAGCAGATAACGTATGCTGATTTATTACAGCAAATATTAGAGACAGCAAATATACTACGCCTTCATTGCCCACGACCGAGGTTACCTATCGCAATACTGGCCCCAACCAATTCAAGTTGGGTCATAAATTTTTTTGCTATTCAGTCTATTGATTGTGTAGTAGTTGCTCTCGATCCTAGCTTGGATAACCAGGAACTTATTCGTCAACTTCATTTATCAGATAGTGTGCTTTTATTAACTACCACACAGCTAGCAACGCATTTACGATTAAGTGAATATAATGGGATAAAAACATTACTTATTGACGAAAACTATAAAGAAATTATTTCTTCTAAAGAAATGAGTGAAGATTTTCTTAAGCAATTAGTAATCCATTGCAATACAGCTGTTATATTGTTTACTTCTGGAACTACAGGTGAGTATAGGGGTGTTGAACTAACACATTTAAATATTCTCTATTCAGCATTAATCTGCGCAAACAACATCAATTTATCAGTTAAAGATAATATTTTATGTATTTTACCTGCCAATCATATATTTGGATTAACATGTGTGATACTTGCTCCATTATTGTCTGGCGCAAGCATAACATTTGTTGCTCAACTTGAATTTAAAAATATTTTGAAAACCATGCAGCTGTCAAAACCTACTATATTGGTAAGTGTTCCACGTTTGTATGATATGCTATTTAATCAAATTACTGCTGACATTAACAAGAGATCTTTATTAGGGAAATATATTTATATATTTCTACTATCTATTTCCAGTTTTAGCAGGCGTCATTTAAATATAAATATAGGCAAGTTTTTTTTTCGAAAATTACATATCTTATTTGGTGGCAACGTTAATTTTTTTATTTCAGGCGCCGCTGCTTTAGAAGCTAAAATCCTTAAAACTTTAGAAGCAATGGGTATAACAGTTATTGAAGGTTATGGATTAACTGAAACGTCTGGTTGTGCAATTGCTAATACGCCATACTCTCGTGTGCCGGGAAGTGTAGGGCATGTAATGCCAGGAATTACCATTAAAATTATTCAACCCGATGAGAGAGGAATAGGAGAAATATGTCTTAAAGGACCTACAATAATGCGAGGTTACTATAAGAATAAGGATGCGACAGAAAATACAATTATTAATGGCTGGTTACATACAGGTGACTTGGGTTTTGCCAATGCTGCTGGCAATATTACTGTCAGTGGCAGAATAAAAGATGTAATCGTATTGGCCAATGGTAAAAAGGCCTTGGCAAACGTAATTGAAAGCTATTTTAAGCAAATAGATGGAATTGATGAGTTTATCATTGTTGGTTTGTCCCATGGTGATAAAATAACAGAAGAAATACATGCGGTAGTAAAATTAGATAATAAAGGTGGCGCACAGCAGATAACACAGCAACAATTTGTCCAAAACAAAATAATTGAAGTGGCAAAAAATCTACCTCACTGGTGGAGTATCAGCAGAATCCATTTTCTGACAGAACTCCCGAAAACAACGACCCTTAAAATTAAGCGTAGAGAATTACGAAATATAATATTGAATAAAATATCTGCTGAAAATAATGAAAAACAAGGTACTTTTCGTATTGTAGATGGATTTAAACATATAAATTCCATTAGTAATACAGTATTGGACTGTATATATTATTTTCTCAACAATAAAAACATTTCTAATCTGGATATATCGGAAAATACTTCCTTGCATTATGATCTGGGAGTTGATTCAATAGGCATGTATGAATTGCATTCAGCTTTAGAGAATAAATTCAATATTAATCTGCCTATGGAAAAACTAGCTAATGCTAACTCTATTGGTGATCTAGTACTATTAATTAATCAAATTTGTGATCAGCAGAATATAACTAAAACAGATGTAAACCTTTCCCAAGCATATAAAAATGATAGTATTCCAATGCAATTTACGTATGTAGGGGCAACAAAAAGAATTCTAAATTTTCTAATCAAGAAATTATATCTTGCTTATTTCAACATAAAAATAGAGGGGCAAGATAACTTGCCAAATGTTCCATTTATTCTCTGCAGCAATCATGTTAGTCACCTGGATGCGATTAGCTTAATGATTGCTACTGGAAGGGATTTTAATGATATTATTCTTATTGCTGCAAAAGATTATTTTTTTAAGACATCTCTCAGGTCTAAAATATTCACAACTATATTTAACGCTATCCCTTTTGACCGTAGTGCCGGTTTGATTGCCATGCAGCAGAATTTAGAAAATTTAACACGCTGTAATTTAGAGAAAAAAATTATTATTTTTTTCCCTGAAGGGACACGTAGTATAGATGGACAACTACAGGGTTTTAGAATGGGTGTTGCATTATTTGCACATAAATTAAATTTACAAGTACTGCCTGCCCATATTTCTGGTACGTATCAGGCCTTACCCAAGGGTAAAATAATTCCCAAGTCACATATAATAAATGTTTCTTTTGGAAAACCTCTAAGTATTAATTCTGAAAAACAAGACGCTACAAATATTAATTATCATTTGTATAAAGACTATACTGACCAGTTACGAACGCAAGTTTTATTATTACAAAAGTAAATAAATTTTTTTTAGTGTTTTTCAGGAGATTTTATGTCAACAATAGAATCAGAAATTAAAGAAGCAGTGAACAAAAGTGACAAGGTAGAAGAAAGTCCTTCCTCATTGGAATATTCTCTTTCTGTTATTGGCACACAATTACAATTGCCAGCAAGAGTAAAAAAAAGTTATAAAACAATAGTCCCTCAGCTGTTAATGACAACATTTGCCTTTTCATCACCTCTTATAGCTAATTCTGTTAGCGGTTTGACAGCTACATTATTTTTAAAAAAAATAAATTTGGCAAATTTCGAAGCAGCAATTTTAATTAATTCATTAAGAAGCGCGGTACATTTATTGTTTACCTCTCCAATGATTCCAATCAGTCATATTATTGCGCATGATTCAACATCAGGCAGGCCACGTGATGAAATGGCCAGGGCTCATCAAGCTGGCTGGATAGTAGCAATTGGCAGTTTTATTCCCGCGGCGATAATATTTAGTCTTGCAAAATATATTCTTGAGGCATTAAAACAGCCAGCAAGCATATCTGAAATGGCACAATTGTTTTTTTGGTTTTATCTTCCAGGACAATTTTTTGCAATGCTCAAATTTAATTCACTGCAATTTCCTTCTGGATTAAATAAAAGAGGTTTTGTCATATTAATAGACTTTATTACTTTAGGAATGTCTGTAGGCCTTACTTATATTTTTACACTAGGAAAATTAGGTTTGCCAGTCCTGGGAACAAGAGGATATGGTATCGCACAGACCATTACTTTAGTTATTAGTACAGGTCTTTGTTTTTCGTTACTGATATTTAAAAAAGATTTTAATAATTATAATTTGTTTAGACCACGGTGGAGTTATAAACATGATTTAATAAGAATATTAAAATCGGCATGGCCTACATTTTTAGGGACCTTTGGTGAAATAGCTATTGCTATCGCATTACCATTATTCGCAGGAGCGCTTGGCAGTACTCAATTAGCTTCACAAGGTATAATATTACTTTATAATAGTTTGGTGATAATTTCTTCATTTGCCTTTTTCCGTGCTTGTACTATTTATGTTAGTCAGGCATTCGGTGCAGGTGAACGCCAGAACGTTAAGCGTTATATAATATCTTCATTATTTTTAACTAGTATTGTACCAATAATTGGTATTTTACTCACTTCAACAATTCCTCATCAGCTTGCTGATCTATTTATTACTAATATACCGATTACGAATGTAAATGGGACAGCTTTAAATAATACGATACTTACTAATTCACCAACCAATATGACCAATTTCTATACCTTATTTAAGGATGCTATTTATGAAAAATTAAAATATGCGTTTCCTCTATCTGCCGTTAATAATTTATTGGATTCTTTAAGATTTATTTGTTTAGGGGCTTTAATTGGCTTAAATAAAATCACAATACCTGGTGCTGTTAATTTAGCTGTACAGTTACTGTTTATATTGCCAATGATGTATGTATTAGGCTTTCACACCTCTTTAGACATAACAGGGTTACAATTGGCCTATACATTAGGTGTCTCTTTTTTATGTATTTTTAATTTTGCCATGATATTTTCTGCTAATAGTACCAGACAATATCGCAGGAAGTCTGATGATGCTAATAATGAATGGACAGATGCTCCACAACCAACTGCTGATAATGGTATACCTGTTTTAACTGGCAGTCAGAATGATCTCTCTTTAGAAAATAAAAAGACGATAGATAATTCTTCCTCTTCCATGTTTAAAAACGTTAATACGAAACTATCGAATTTATGGAATAATGGAATTGGATTTTTTTATTGCGGAAAGAAAGAGAGTCATAAAACCAGTGCTAATGAATTACAAATGACAATACCTACTGAAAGTAAATCGATTAGTCAATTAGAACCAAATAAAACTGCCTCATTATGAACAGTTTAACAACATTCATATTTTACAGCTAAATAGAAAGGAAATGTACGAAATAAAAAAACAAGGGAGCAACAACGATCATGCTATCAAACCTATCTAAAATACCTCCCTGGCCAGGGATTAATTTCCCACTATCTTTTATTTGTAGATCGCGCTTAATGGCTGAAAAAATAATATCACCTATAAATCCGCCGATGCTAATTATTGTTCCTGATAAAATTGCATCTATCAAACTAAATGGCGTAATGATTCTATACAAAACTATTGCAAATACGATTATTGTTATTAGTCCTCCTATGAATCCTTCCCACGTTTTATGTGGGCTAATTTGCGGAGTTATTTTATGTTTCCCCAGGCATTTTCCCCAGAAATATTGGGCTATATCATTGAGTTCTGTTAATAACACTAAGTACATAATGAGTCCAATACTAACTATTTGCTGATAGGTTTTAGGAGCTTCGGTAAGAAGAAAAGGCGCATGACTTAAAGAGTAGACAGTAGATAATAAACCCCATTGGGTTATTGCGATAGTTTTTAAAAAATTATTGGTTTGTGCAGTGAAAATTAAACAGCTTGGTATCAAAATAAACATGTAAAGGGGAATAAAAAGGAGAAAAGCTAGATACCAACTTTTATAGATAAAATAATATTGACATGGTATTGCAAGATATGCACAATATTTAACCAATAAATGATTGTGTGGGATTTTGACAATAGAAAAAAATTCCCTTAATGCTAAAGCACTAACAACAGAAAAAATTAAAATAAAAAATATATAATTTACATTTACAGCAAATGTAAATATTGCAAAGAAGATAATCCAGCTCTTAATGCGATATAACAAATTTAATCGATCATGTTTGGATTTATTTTTAAAGAGGAAAATAGTTATCAAACTTCCAATGCATAACGTGAACCACAGCCCAAAAAGAACATAAGTAATTTTGCTATACATGAAGTTAGGTTCCACTGATTCAAAGACAATAAATTATAACGTTTTAATGGCTATGATAACAAGATAAAATTATTTTAATTGTCTGACAGTACATGTGTTATGAATAATTATCAATTTAAATCTAATCAAGCATTTACTTTATTGCATCATCAGTATTAATATTTAAATATTTGCATATTGCATTTAATTGGTATTAACTACAAATTATGTTTAACCTAGGATTAACTCATCTATTTTATATCGGGTATCTGCATGCAGCTTTGTAAGCAAAAAGTAAATTCACTGCAAATTCATTATTTATTACCCAATTTATTAACATCATCGAGTATGTTTTCAGCCCTCTATGCAATAATTGCATCTTTTCACAATAGTTTTATTACCGCATGTATTGCTATATATTTTTCTATTTTATTCGATATTTCGGATGGTATTATAGCACGGCTAATTCATGCTAAAAGCAGTTTTGGTGCAGAATATGATAGCTTGTGGATATGATAAGTTTTGGAGTAACGCCAGCATTACTTATGTATAATTGGTCATTATATTCTTTGAATAAGATCGGCTTATTTTTATTATTTATATATACATTCGCTGTAGCGTTTCGTTTAGCCAGATTTAATATACAAAAACATAATAAAAATAAATTATTTGATATTGGTTTAAATGCTCCAGCATCAGCGGGGATTATAGCTGGATTAGTTTGGAATGCAAGATTTTATATGGAAAGCAATTTTATTCATACTTGTACAATAATAATTGCTTTACTATTATGTACATTGTTGATGGTTAGTAAAATTAAATATTACAGCTATAAAAGACTAAAATGGTAAGGAGGTCAACGAATTATAATAGTAATGTTACTCCTTCTTTTTTTAACTTCAATATATCTTGACCCGTCTTACATATTAGGCATGATTTTTTTATTATTTGGCTTATCAGGACCTTTATTAGCTGGAGCTGGGATATTTATCAAGTTTGCTCGGATCAATAAAATATAAATATGCTTATTTTATTTCATTTAATTCTTTAAATCAATTTCTAAACGTTATTAATTTCTTGTAACCCCTCAATAATCCCATCTTTTCCCCCTAAAAAATAAATGATTCACTGCCCTCACTGAATAAATTAGGAGGGCTAAAGAAATGCAAACACAAGAAAACATACATAATCAATCAC
>JAJYDF010000074.1 GCA_021777765.1 Pseudomonadota bacterium
CATCTACTGATTTACGCATATCGGCTCGCTCTGTCGCGATATATATACGCGTATTAGGAGCAAGCATTAACATGAGCCTGTCCCTTTAATAATTGAATTAACCTTAACAATTGTTGTTCATCAAAATGTTTTTTTAATCGAATGCAGTATGTTTTTTCTATTACTAATTCAATTTGATCTTCGTCAGCTGAATTGTCTGATTGCATGTTCGATGATGTGGATAACGCAATAGGTATAAATTGTGGTTTTTGTTTGTAATTATTTGATGGTTCTTGCAATACTTTTATACTAGCTGTGTTATAAAGTGGATAACACCAATATTTTAAATGGGTTTCTTTGATTTGTTGCTCTTCGCAAAATGTTTTTAGTGTTAATCCACTTTGTTTCCATTTCTGAATTACTGCATCCCATGTTTTACGTTTTAACATGCGAGCAGCATATGATGATTGTTGGATTTCATTCATCGCATTGCTCCTCTTGTAAATTAATTTCGGAGCAGTTTGAGGTGAATTTTTAGTTTCAGTAAGATGGCTTTATCGGACGCTCACGAGAGTGCTACTTATTCTATGGAAGAAGTTGATTAATTTTTTTGTTATATCATTGTCTTACTAGAGATATATCTAGCAAAATCTTCGTTACTTACGTACTAACCTAGAAAGATTCCAGCACTAACATTCAGTTACATCTCAATGCCCCCCCAAATGATAGTCTTTGTCATACAATGACATCGTTATATTATCTTCAAATATCTTCTTTTGTTTGCAAAAAGTATCTATATTTGATACTATCCGCATATGAAAGAAGATTCAATGAAGTTATCAACTTATCTCGAACGCCTTCGTATGGACGGTCAATACTGGCTATCTCGAAAAAAAGCTATCGAAATTTTAAAAATAAGTGATAAAGCTTTTAAATTATCTTCACATCGTTTAGCAATAAAAGGACGTCTAAAACGTGTCAGGGGAGACTTTTTTATTATCGTCCCGCCAGAACACCATGCAATTGGATCTTTACCTGCTGCATGGTTTATTGATGCGCTAATGAACGATATGGAGCAACAATATTACATCGGGTTATTAACTGCTGCTGCATTACGAGGAGTTGCGCACCAACAACCGATGACTTTTCAAGTTATCACCAATAAACCTACACGCGATATTGTTATCGGAGAAGTACGAATTGAGTTTCATTATAAAAATCACATTCTTCAGCATTTTTATCAACCACAAAAATCTATTTCTGGCACCATACATGTTTCTATTCCAGAAATGATTGCATTTGATTTAGTAAGATATATGAATGCTGCTGGTCAAGTAAACAACGTTGCTACTGTATTATATGAATTAATAGATCAGATTAACCCAGAAAAATTAGCCGAATTATTAAAAAATGGCGATGTAGAAATCACATCTGCACAACGTTTGGGTTATTTACTTGATATTTTAAATTTACCAATAAATCTAATACCCCTAGAAAATGCATTAAAAATTGTTAAAAAAATATCTCGTCGATTGTTAGTAATTGGAAGTGACCAACCTATAATCGAATACAATCAACGTTGGCATATCAACGTGAATGAAAAAGTGGAGCCAGACGAATTATGATTCCTCAAGCTGAAATTATTTCTTGGCGTAACATTGCTCCTTGGGGCAGTTTCGATCAAGTTGAGCACGATTTAGTAATCTCACGAGCGATCTGTGAACTTTATAAACATCCTATTATTAAGAAAAATTTAGTATTTCGCGGTGGTACTGCATTACATAAATTATTTTTTGATAAAGCGGGACGTTTTAGTGAGGATCTCGACTTTGTACAAGCAAAGGCAGAACCTATTGGTGAAACAGTAGATGCTATTCGGGAATGTTTAGACCATTGGTTAGGCAAACCAACTTGGAAACAGAACCAAGGACGTTTTACGCTTAGTTATCGTTTTCAAACAGAAATTGAACCTGTTATTAATCGTAAAGTAAAAATTGAAATTAATACACGTGAACATGCAAATGCACAATCTCATCAAATTAAAGTTTTTTCAGTGAAAAATCGTTGGTTTGAAGGACAATCAGAAATTTTAACATACTGTATTGAAGAATTACTCGCAACAAAAATGAGAGCATTATTTCAACGGAAGAAAGGTAGAGATTTATACGATTTTTGGTACGTTGTACAAAAATACTCAAATTTAAATATAGATACAATTATTAGTAACTTTGAGCACTACATGCAGATGGATGATATTAAAATATCACGTGCTGAATTTGAACAAAACATTATTAGTAAGCAAAAAGATGTCGTCTTCAATAGAGATATTCAACCTTTATTATCAAACGATCAAGTCAAACAATATGAACTGAACAATGCCTATGACATTATATTGAATCAATTCATTGCCAAAATGAAAGGTGAATCATGGCAAGGAATAAATAACGTTAATAGTAATATTACGGAATGATTACATTAAAAATAGAAATATTTATGATTTTAACCATTTTTTATGTCTAACATGGAATTTAAGTTCGTCCAATATAGATTCCTGTGCCATCTTGCTAGTAAGCCACTAGACCAATCTATCTTGCTACCATCTAAAACATATACCCCTTTACCGATCTGCTCAAGCCATCCCCTAAACTTATAGCTGCTAACTATCTGTGGTGTAATGCCTTGTTTATCTAATTGCTCGCTAGTAAATACAGCTTCCCGAAGATTCGTTTTGATAAAATAGTTTATTTTATTGCGATTTTGTCTATTCATATAAGATATTTCAGCAGATAAATAAACCAAAAGGAAGTTTAATTTTAATCAATTTAGTCCAATTGAAGTGTTCTATTTTAAATAATATTAAACTCTATAGAAGAAAAATTAATGTGATTAAAATGAGATGAAATTACATAAAATAGATTGAAGCAAAGATTGAAAATGTATACAGATATATTCATCTCATAACGACTTAATAAGCTTCTAATAGAGAAACGTTAACAAAGTTAACATTAGAATGTTTTGATATCCAAAAAGGGTGTTGGACGAAAACATAAACATAATAAGACAAAAAACATTCCTAATAATTTAATCAAACCACCATTAAAAATGGTTATATCATTTTGTCGTCTATAGAAATATTTTTCGTCAATGCAAAATCCTTCCCAATTAATTAAATAAATATTCGTTATAACGAAATATTACAGAAATGTGAAGAAAATAAATAATAATTTTCCTATGCTATAATAAGTATCTCTTTGAAATTAGGAAAATTTCATGAAAAAAATTATTTTAATTGTATTAATATTTATTTCAACTTTATTACTAGGGTGCCAATATGATTCAAAAGCTCAACAAATAGATATAGACGCATTAAAATTGCAAATAACCTCGATTAATTATCAATTATCAACTCTTCAATCTGACATTACTGCAATACAAGTTAAAAATACATTTAAACAAATTGGATTTTTTAATCCAGCATCGGCCTCAAACGGTTATGCAAATATTGAAAGTAATGGGTATATATTCCCAGTAATGTTAGATAAGATAATAAAATCGCCAGGTGGTTATGAAGCTGATTTTAGTATAGGCAACCCCTACGCATGTATTTTTTTAGACGTTACAGTCAATGTTTCATGGGGTGAAACATGGGATTCAGAAACTTCATTACAAAAAAATTCAATAAATATACCTATTTTACCTATAGCGTCATGGACATCATTTAAAGTTATTTTATCACCAGCAGATGATGCTTCTATTCAAACAATTGCTGTAAAAATTAATTACGATAAGCTCCGCCTAAGTGTTCAGGAAAATAATTAATATTTCGATTATATAGATAAGTCATATTGCTTGTTATTACCGATAATATAATTTATCGGTAATATAGCCGCTTTTTTCAGAGATACTACTATCTAATTTAAATAATTTTTAATTCAGATTAACGTATCCCCTCAATAATCCCATCTTGATATAGATAAATGGTTAAGAATTTACCAAGCGCTTACTGGAATTATAAATAGCTTGCGCATTATTAAATTCACTTTCAGCGAATTGTGTGAGGAGAACTGGG
>JAJYDF010000075.1 GCA_021777765.1 Pseudomonadota bacterium
TGCCAGCACAACTCAATAGTAAAATCGCTGAATTACTTCCATGGAATTGGAAGTCGTCTCAATTAGATAATGAAGCCAATAGTTTTTAAATTAATTCATTGTAAAGATGGCTTTGTCGGACGTTCACTATCCAACTAACATAGTTACATCTACTATTAAGGTTAAAGGAGATCTCATGCGTGTGGTAAAATTGGTGAGCAATTATTTCGTAAAACGTGTTTAAAAACATGTGCAAATTACCCGTCAAATCAATTAATTTGCGTGTTTTGATAAGCGTATGCGTTAATTTATTAATTTGAAAAAATCATAAAATAAATTAACCCATTCGTTTTAAGGATTTTTATAAAATCAATATTTAATTTCACACGATAAAAACAAGGAAACCTTGATTTATTAATAAGAAAAATGGCGATCATCTAAATCGCCATTTATGAATCCCTTTTACGAACAATCTTTACTCAATTAAATTAGTTCGCAAAACGGTGGGAAGCGAAGTAAATGCTCGTGATTTATGATGCTGTATGAGATAATTAATTTTCTATATTTCACAAGGTGCTGAAAATACCTAATAATTTAACCAAACAGCTTGATAAGGATTTTTCTCATGTATATGGCATGATCATGACTGCCAAAACCAGAATGTGGCAACAAATTAATAATACATTGATAGCATTTTATTGGGATATTGGTAAGTACGTTAGCAACAAAATAGAAAATGATGGTTGGGGTAAAGCAATAGTTGAAAGGTTATCTTATTTTATTCAAGCAAAAGATTCATCAGTAAAGGGTTTTTCTGCAAGAAATATCTGGCGGATGAAACAATTTTATGAGTCCTATAATGGACAAGAAAAACTGCCAGCGTTGCTGACAGAAATCTCTTGGTCCAATCACTTGCATATTCTTTCAAAAACCAAAACATACGAAGAAAAAGAATTTTATATACAATTGGCGATACGTAATCGTTATTCAGAACGTGATTTTGCGCGCCTTATTGATAGTGCAACCTATGAACGCACAAAACTTGCGGATCAAAAACTGTCAGCACCGCTGACAGAATTTCCCAAAAATGCCAAAGGCATTTTTAAAGATAGTTATGTTTTTGAATTTCTATCTATCCCAGATAATCACCAAGAAAATGACCTCAAACAAGCATTGCTGAAAAATTTAAAGAAATTTTTACTAGAGCTAGGCCCGGATTTTAGTTTTATCGGGCAAGAATACGTAATCCAAGTTGGCACAAAAGATTATCGAATTGACTTATTAATGCATAATCGCGAGTTGAATTGTATGGCCGCGTTTGAAATTAAAGTAACCGAATTTCAGCCTGAGTATTTAGGTAAACTGCAATTTTACCTTGAAGCTTTAGACAGGGACATAAAAAAACCACATGAAAATCCAAGTATTGGCATTTTAATTTGTAAAACTAAAGATGAAGAAGTTGTAAAATATGCACTGAGTAGAAATGTGTCACCAGCTATAATTGCCGAATACGAAACAAAGCTAATTAATAAAAGAAAATTGCAAGAGAAGTTACAAGAATTTAGTGGATTAATCAATGAATCAAATTTTCAAGATGAGCTGGAAGTCGTGAAATAAAATAAATATGACATCAGTTTTTTAAACTGGTGGCATATTCAATTAACGGTGGATAAAATAATGCCGAAAGGTCGCCTTTATCGCTTGTTGGCGAGTACTTTTCGAAAGCTTCTCGTCTCTTTATTTCACATTTCCATGATTCAGGGTTTGGAAAAAAATATTTTCTACTGCTCTTAATAAAACCTTAAAAAAATTCATGTATAATAGGATCGTTTCGATACTGTTAAATTCCATTCAAAATCAAATAAGAGATTTTAAATTATGGTTCACGATCTTTATGCTCAAGAAGTTGAATTAGTTAATCAACTGCGTTTAGGAGTGTCAGATAATCTACCTGATTTATTTGCCAGTCGTACAAAGCGATGGCCTCACCCTCTAATGCATGATGAATGTTTTACGCTAGCCACTTTTGGCGATTTAACACAAAATATATCTAATGATAGAGCTTTTTCATTAATACCAATTGCAGTGGATATTGCACTTCAGCAATCAGATCAAAAGTTATTTCTCACTGCTCTCTCACTTATTAATGACTTAGTAAGGGCTTCACAGACAACCGAATTACCAGTTACGCTGATTGAAAAGAAAAATAATTTAGAAGAAAGGATACTATCTTTCTCAAATAACCATGAATTACAAATATATTGGAGTTCCATTAAAGAATGGTACCGTCTTAGTAGTGACTTGTAGCAAAACAAGGCTTCTTTCCATTATGATCTGTTAAGTAAAAAGATATGTTGCAATTTATAAAGTCAATTAAAAATTTTATTACTAAACGTAAATATCCTTATAAGGAAACATGTCCCATTTGTAATTATGACTTTCGTTTTATGCGATATAGTGGAATGTCTCTGTCATATCCACATTTTTATTGCGATAGTTGCTCAAATGTAATTTTAAGGAAGTCTGATTTCGAAAAGGTTATGAGAAATGACATATCTGAGGATTTATTGCGAGATATAGTCCAATCTCTCCCAAAATGCAGTTGTGGTGGAAAATTTTCTTCCGGAAATAATCCAAAATGTCCACATTGTAAAAATGAGATACGACACCAAGATACAGCAATTAATAGATTAACAGATCCATATTTAATAGTTATGGAAGGTGCAAAAGCCTATTTTAAATAATAAAAATTAGATTAAAGTTAATAAAAATGTTATCTAATCGAGAGCGAAACATATCTTCTTGGGAAATTATTTCGAGAGGTTTAGGCTGCATTTTTAGCTCCTTGTCATCTTTCCATTTTGCAAGCTTTTAGCGGTAAATTACCAAAAAACTTGCAAAATTATACTAGATTTTATTCAAAATTTTGAGCTATTTCCCTCGAAAATAGTATTTCTTTATATTTTTTAACGGATGACTAATTAAGCTAATTTTGGCCGTTTAAACCTACGAAATTTATATACAATAAAATCAATTACTGAAAGTGGAAAACGGCTGATAATTTGAACAAATAATTTATTTAATAACCCTGGAATAACTATATCTTTATTTTTCATGAGTCCGCTAAAACCTGCATTAGCAACTTCTTCTGCTGTAAGATAGCCAAAGTATGATCTTTCCTGCAGATTTAAACGTTTCCGAAATTGAGTATGAGTCGAGCCAGGACAAAGCAAAGTAATATTAATATTTTGATGTTTTAATTCATATTTGAGCCCTCTGGTAAATGAACGCATAAATGATTTCGTTGCTGCGTACACAATTTGATATGCCACAGGCGTATAAGAGTATACTGATCCCACATTTAAAATATGACCATTGCTATTTTTAATCATGTACGGCAATACATAATATGTCAATTTTAATAGCGCACAAATATGAACATTGACCATCTCAATTGCTTTTTCAATGGGAACATCATTAAATGGACCCCATAATCCAAAACCAGCATTATTTATTAGCACATCCACATTAATTTTCTTTTGTTTCAGGAAAATAAGTATTTCATCAACCGACTCTTGTTTGCCTAGATCTTTAATCAGTGTTATTACTGATGATTTAAATTCGCTATTACATTCCTGTAGAAGTCTGTAAAGCGACTCTTGATCTCTTCCAATAGCAATGACTTGATATTTTTCCTTTGAAAAAAGTTTTGCTAAAGCATATCCAATCCCACTTGAAGCCCCTGTAATTAAAGCAGTCTTTGCCATATAAATACCCTACTATGTATTTCGTAAAATAAAATGATTTTATCAATTGTCCAAATAACATTTAATAAATGTTAAAAATCAAATCAAAATGAAAAGAAATTGTATCCCCTCAATAATCCCATCTTGATATAGATAAATGGTTAAGAATTTACCAAGCGCTTACTGGAATTATAAATAGCTTGCGCATTATTAAATTCACTTTCAGCGAATTGTGTGAGGAGAACTGG